>JAZUGQ010000032.1:0-28961 GCA_045641285.1 Lachnospiraceae bacterium | reverse complement strand
TACAGCGGTATTTTGAAGGTGGAATTCAGCCCGTCTCCGAATTGTACCGGTTATGAAATCGTATACGGAACCGAGGAGGATCTCAGCGACGGACTCACCGTACCGGTGAAGATGGCTGCGGCAACCGACAAGAGCATTACCGATCTGAAGAAGGGAACAACGTACTACGTGAAAATCCGTGCGTACAAGACGATGGGCGGATACACCTTCTACAGCAACTGGAGTGCGGTTAAGAGTTTGACATTGACAAAATAAACGGCAGAGAATACTGCGAAGAAAGGAATTTTATGAAGAAGAAAATTGTAATGCTGCTGTTGCTTCTGACAACGTTCGTTTTGATGGGAACAATGTCCGCAATGGCAGATTCAGAGCCCACGAAACCGACGGTGCGGGTGCAAGGAAGAACAGTCGAAGAAGACGAAGGACAAATAGACCTCGAAAGGGACTTAGTAGGGAAAACAGAATACGGAACCTTGGAAGTTGAAGGCAATTGGATTTATTTGTACGACGCGCTCCTTATAGAGACGGAAGAGGTGGCTGACGGGATTTCGGCGGCATTGTATATTCAGTCGGACGAGCCGGTAAGGCTTTGCCTGTCCGGTGACTGCAGGTTTGAGGTGGATGACTATTCGGAAAAATCAGCCGTGGCGATTTATGCGGATTGCCCGAAATTGACCGTATATGGTAGCGGAAGTTTGACCGTAATGATTTACGGAACCGAGGATACCTACGGAATCATGGCCAGCCAACAGTTGGTCATCGATCGTATGACGGTGATTGGAGACAATGTGGACAAGATTCTCAGCTGCGATACACTGGGGCTTGAATATGCCACTTTGGAAGGTGCGCTGGATTATGCGGACATCGACGAATGGACGTTTGACGAGACTGCGGTTCTGAAGGGCGGCGAGACGAAAGACACCATGCACGACTGCGAAACGGCAGACGATTTGCTTTCTTGCAGCTATGTGAAAATCAAAAATCCGCAGTATTACGGTGTTATTGTAAACGGTGTGGAACTGTCGGAGAAGGCTCCTTCCGTGAAATGCGGAAACGGTAAGGCATATGTGGAATGGGATTCTGACGTAATGTACCAAACATTGTATCTGGACAATGCGACGATTACAAAGGGTACCATGGATAAGACAGGTTCCGTTTACGCCGGTATTATTTTTCGGAATGGGTACGATGTTGCGTTAACCGGTACCAATGTAATCGATCTGAAGAGCGAAGATATCGACGTTTACGGCATTTATGCCATGGATAACTTAGGATTGTATTCGAAAAAATATTTTGAAACTCAGAAGTATTACGTTACGAAACTGGATATTCGTACCAAGGCATCGAAAGGGTATCGTTCGACAGGCTGTTATGTCATGGGCGTACCGGAACTGACTGCAGTGGATGTCACAGTGCAGGGCGATATCGGCCTTTTATCCGATGGTCTTACCTGCATAACCAGCCGGTTGGAAATGAGCGGAGATGTAACAGCGTTTGACTCCGGTGAGAAGGATTATATTTCAGTTGTGAATTCGAAATACGGCAAATATTACATTGATACCAAGAACTCCGACGGAAGCAGCAAACAGGAACTGTCGAAAGAGGATTTTGCAAGACGGTGGAAAAATCCTTGTAAATACCTGCTGATCGATGAAGTAATCCGTTCCGAAGTTTTTGTTAACGGGGAAGAGTTCATGCCGGACAGAACGGTGATTCCGTGCGGAGAAGGAACGGCAACCTATAATTTTGAAAAACAGGAACTGACGTTGGAGAACGCAACCATTACTCTTGACGGAACGGCAAATTTGCATCCGGATTTTTCCATGATATTTAACCATGACCTTCCGATGGATCTGGATTGCGGTATATTCGGAGTATTTAAAACATTGGTATTGAAAGGAAACAATACCATTACGGTGAGCCCGGAAAAGGCAATCAAAGACGGTGAACATTACGGTATCCTGATCCCCGAAGACTATATATGTGACGAATGGGCGTTTACTGTCAAGGGAACCGGTACGCTGGCAATTTCTTTGACGGATGTAGGAGATTATGAGACGAATCCCTCGTATGGAATTCGCATAGGATTATGCGAGAACTCTCATCGGCTGATACTTCGGGATTCGGTATGCCTGACTGCGGCTAACAACCAAGGAGGGGCATTGTATTCCGATGATTTGACATTGGTCCTGAATGATGTGGTTTGCATGGGGCTGAGCGGATATCCGGCATGTATGGAAGGAGCTGCCGTAGATTTGGACGGCATGGCAATCTACGGTATATCAACGGCAGATTATGAGAGTGCGTATGGCGGAAACGCTGATACACTTCAGGGGGACCTTAACGGAGACGAATTGTTTTATTTGTTTTGGTCAATGGATGACGTCGAGGATACGGTCGATGTTATTCATGCAAATATTGCACGGGAAGGTCTGACCGTGACCTGGGAGAAGGCAAACGACAAGTGCGGATATACCACTTATCGTATACTTCGCAGAGTTCTTGGCGAAAATGGGTGGACCGTTCTGGCAGACCGATTGAACGCAACCGGTTATTATGACAAGACGGTGGAACCCGGTATCCAATATGAATACGCAGTACAGGTCGGACGCGGTTTGGCCAACGGAGAGAACGGAAAATCCGCAAGCGGCTGTTATTCGGTTCCTCCGACCATTACAAGCGTTGAAAACCGGTCCGGCTCGGTTCGCGTAGCATGGACCGCCGTTGACGGAGCAGACGGATATTATGTATATCGGAAGGATACGCAGGCAGGTACCTGGCATTTCATCGGCTCGACACAGAAAAATCTGTATTTCAACGATACCGACGTGGAAGGTGGAACGGTTTACTATTACGCGATTAAGAGCTTTATGAAAGTCGACGGGAACACTGTCGCAAGTGCGTCCGGCCCGGCGAAGAATACGATTTACCTGAAGAACAACTTCATTTCCAAGCTGTCCAATCAGTACAGCGGTATTTTGAAGGTGGCATTCAGTCCGTCTCCGAACTGTACCGGTTATGAAATCGTATACGGAACCAAGGCGGATCTCAGTGACGGAATCACCGTACCGGTGAAGATGGCTGCGGCAGCCGACAAGAGCATTACCGACCTGAAGAAGGGAACCAAGTACTACGTAAAGATCCGTGCATACAAGACGATGGGCGGATACACCTTCTACAGCAACTGGAGTGCGGTTAAGAGCCTGACGCTGACGAAATAGGTCATCGCGCAGGTTGAAAAATGATTTGAAATTTTGGGAATGCCCATAGGACCGTTCTGCAGAAGGCCGGAAGCAAAGACCTTTTGCAGAAGCGGCCCGGTGTTCGGGAGGAGAACTCAAATGAAAAAGACTGATGTGCTGCAAACCGGATTACGATTGATTTTGCTGGTCCTCGGAATGGCTGCGTGCATGCCATGGACGGCGGGGAAGGCATTTGCCGCGTCGGAGCGGTCTGCGATTGAAGAAAACGGGGTATCGGCAGATACGGAAACCGAAGGAACGACAAAAAATGCGGGCATTGTTGCGGTCGGAGAAGGCTGGATGCTGGATACCGACGGATGTCTGCATATTCTTGGAAATGTGACCAATACAAGCAGCTATGCGGCAGGCAGCGGCGTACAGGACGGAACCCCGTGGGCCCGTTACAAATCGCAGATTATTTCGGTTGATGCGGCACCGGGAGCCAAGGTGGTGAACGGCCGGGCCCTGTTTTACCGGTGTCCGAATCTGGAAACGGCGGATTTGACCAATCTGGACACATCCGATGTGACGGACATGTCGTTTCTGTTTTATTTTTGTGAGGCTTTGAAATCGGTCAATGTCAGCACACTTTCCACGGCCCGCGTGAAGACAATGGAATGTATGTTTTACCGGTGCGTGGATTTGCAGGAAATCGACATTAACAATTGGGATACGTCTTCCGTCGAAAATATGAGCAGCATGTTCTCCTACTGCGCATCCGTAAAACGGATCGGTATCGACAAAATCAAGACCCCCGCTTTGACAAACATGGAATACATGTTTGAAGACTGCTATGAATTGGAGGCTCTGGATCTCGGAAATTTCACGACATCCGGAATCACAAGCATGCGATATCTGTTCGGGTACTGCAGAAATCTGACCTGTCTGGATCTCGGAAATTTTGATACGTCGAAGGTTACGGATATGTATGCCATGTTTTCCGACTGCAGGAAGCTGGAAACGGTGAATCTCAGCAGCTTTGATACGCTTAACGTAAAAAACATGGGATTTCTGTTTGATAACTGCAGAAGCCTGAAATTCCTGGATTTGAGTAATTTCAAAATCCGGAACGGTACGGCGGTGTACGATATGTTTTGTGATTGCGTATCGCTGGAGGAAGTGGATATTTCGGGATTTGACGTAACCGAGGCGGAAACGGCGCTGATGTTTGAGAACTGCAATAGCCTGTGCCGTATTGATATGCAGGCAAGCTTTCTTGCATTGTCGGCGGACGAACTTTTGTATGTTTCACCGCAGTGGCTTTGTGTGGCCGACGGAAAGATTTATTCCGATGCGGAGTCGCTGAAGAAGCTGAAGGGCAAAGTCAAGCTGCATGCCAATACCTGCAAAATCGACAGACTGACCAACGCATGGTACGGAATTACCGTAAAATGGTCCGGTACGGATGGAAAACCGGTCACTTTGTACCGGCGGGATGATCTGAATCTGAACTGGACGGAAGTGGCTACGGTGACCTGCAGCGGTTATTATGACAAAACGGTTTATAACGATATGACATATACGTATGCTCTGGTTTACGCGGACAGAAAAATAACGGGAGGAGGCTCGACAAAGACACAGTATTATATCGAATCTCCGAAAATCCGGTCGGTAGAAAACCGAAGCGGATCCGTGAAGGTTACCTGGGACCAGACATACAGCGCAGAAGGATACTTCGTATATCGTAAAGAAACTCAGGACGGAACCTGGCATATGATCGGTTCCACGAGAAGACTTCTTTATTTTATCGATGATACGGTGGAAAACGGCGTCGTTTATTACTATGCGGTCAAGGCATTCCGGAAAGACAGAAATACTTCGGAATACATCACGAGTGCATCGAGCTCGGCGATGAATACGGTGTATGTGAAAAACAACTTCATTTCCGAAATGACGGAGCCGGTGCCCGGTACGCTGCAGGTGAAATACACGAAAATAACGGGCTGCAGCGGGTACGAAGCGGTGTACGGAACGGACGAAACGCTGGCGGACGGCATTACCGTTACGATAACGGATCCGGCCTCGGCAATCGCGAAAATTCCGGATCTGCAGGCCGGACGGACATATTATGCAAAGGTTCGTGCGTACAAAACAGTAGGCGGATACACGTTCTTCAGCAACTGGAGCGCGGTGAAGAATCTGACGCTCGAGCCGGAGGAAGAGCCGGTTGGGAAATGAACGGATGAAGAGCAAATGAGGATGAATGCCCGGATGGCTTCATCCTCATTTTTTTGTGCCGAAAAATACCGTAAACGACGGACTTTTTTCTTGACGGACTTTGAAGAATCTTCTATACTTTGAAAAGGCTGATTGGTGACAAGGCGGGTTGCGGGAAAACGGGAAACGAATCCGCTCATTTTGGCGGAAAGAAGCACCGCCATAAGAAATCGCTGGCGGGAAGCACCGCCATAATAAATCGCTACGCGATGGCAGTGCGCAGGTCATAAGGTATCCTCCCATACTTCGTATGGGCCCCTCCTTATGACATGTGCGCAGATCATCACCCTGGCGGGTGATGATAAATACGGGAAGCACCGCTAAATAGAATCTGCTTCGCAGATAGCGGTGCGTAGATCATCACCCTGGCGGGTGATGATAAGAAAAGGAGAACACAATGAAGAAGAAAGTTACATTACGAACCGGTTTTCGGTTGATTTTGCTGATGTTCGGGGTGGTTGTCTGCATGTCCCGGATGGTGCTGCAGGCATCGGCCGCATCGGAACCGTCGAAGGACGACGAGAGAGGAGTATCGGCAAATGCGGATGAGGAAGGCAAGACCTACGAAGCGAAAATGATTGCCGGCGGAGATTGCTGGGTATTGGACGAGGACGGTTGTCTGCATATTGTCGGTGATGTGCGAAATAACAGCCATTATAAATCCGGTTCCGGTTTGTTTGACGAAACTCCCTGGAAAAATGTGAAATCCCAGATTAAGTCGGTTGATGTTGCGCCGGGAGCGACGATTGACAATTGTAATGCCATGTTTTATATGTGCAACAAATTGAAGTCGGTGGATTTGACCAACCTGGATACATCGGGTGTTATGGATATGGCGTTCATGTTCGCATTTTGCGAATCATTGGAAACGGTGAATCTCGATATGATTTCCATGTCCCATGTAATGACTATGGAGTCTATGTTCTATAACTGCACGAAACTGCAGGAAATGAACATGAACAACTGGGATACCATGATGTTGAATTCCATGGAATACATGTTTACGGGATGTGAATCCCTGAAGAAGGTGGAACTGGATAAAATCGATACGTCTTCCCTGACTTCCATGGAGGGTGTGTTTAAGAGCTGCAAATCGCTGGAAGCGTTGGATTTCGGAGATTTTAAGACCGACTCCGTAACGGATATGGCAGAAGTCTTTACAGGCTGCAAAAGCCTGACCGAACTGGATCTCGGGAATTTCAATACGATGATGGTTACGAGTATGTTTGAAATGTTTTGCAGCTGCGAAAACCTGACAAAAGTGAATCTCAGCAGCTTCGATACGTCACAGGTTGAAAACATGAGATACATGTTTGAAAACTGTAGAAGTCTGAAATTTTTGGATCTGAGCAATTTTGTCATCCGGGACGGATGCATGATGGATCGTATGTTCGACTATTGCGTTTCTCTGGAAGAAATTGACATTTCCGGATTTACCGAGAGCGGTTCGGGGATGGATTATTTATTTAATCATTGCGAAAATTTGTCATTTATAGAGCTGCAGTCCGGGTTCCTTGCCAAGATTGCGAAAAACATAGCGAGAATGTCGCCTCAATGGTATTGTATGACAAACGGGAAAGTATACTCGGATGCAGATTCCCTGAAGACACTGTCGGGCAAGGTGAAACTGTATTCCAACACCTGTAACATTGACAGCGTGACCAACGCGTGGTACGGGATTACTCTGAAATGGTCCAATCCGGAAGGAAAAAAGATGACGGTATACCGTATGGGTGAAGGAGATTCGCCGTGGGTTGAATTGGCAACGGTATCCGGAAACGGTTATTATGACAAGACGGTTCAAAGCGGTGTGGAATATATATATGCCGTGACCTATGCGGACAAGACATTTACACGGCAGGGAACCAGAATGCGGAAGCTTTATATCGCATCTCCGAAAATTCAGTCGGTGGAGAACCGGAGCGGGTCCGTGAAGATAACATGGGACAGAGAATATTTTGCAATGGGCTATTTCGTATATCGCAAGGAGACGCAGGACGGAACCTGGCATATGATCGGGACCACCAAAAGAAATCTCTATTTTGTCGATGATACGGTGGAAAACGGCGTCGTTTATTACTATGCGGTCAAGGCACTCACGAAGGATCGCAAGACTCTGGATTACATTCTGAGTGCATCGAGCTCGGCGGTGAATACGATTTATGTGAAAAATAACTTCATTTCCGAAATGACGGAGCCGGAGCCCGGCACGCTGCAGGTCAAATTCTCGAAAACGGCAGGATGCAGCGGATATGAAGTACTGTACGGAACGGAGGAATCGTTTGCGGACGGAACTGCCGTTACGGTAACGGATCCGGCTTCGGCAATCGCGAAAATTCCGGATCTGACGGCCGGACAGACGTATTACGCGAAGGTTCGTGCGTACAAAACGGTGGCCGGATACACGTTCTACAGCAACTGGAGTGCGGTGAAGAATCTGACGCTCGAGCCGGATGAAGAGCCGGTTAAGAAATAACCGGTAAAGAACAGGTTGAAGAGCAGGCGGGAAAACGGTTCGAAAGAGCGGATACCGTCCGAATCATAAAAAATGCAGGCAATCATTTGGATTGCCTGCATTTTTGTTGTCTGTACGGGTTGTCTGCATTATTTGCGGGAAACGGTCGTGCCGGTGCCCGTCATTTGCATGAGGAGGAATCGTGCCGGTTTCCGTCATTTGCATGCAGACGATTCGGGCCGGTGCCCGCCATTTGCATGCAGACGATTCGTGCCGGTTATTCGGCCGTTTCGGGGAACAGCTCGGCACACTGCTTTTTCAGAGCCTTGCGCTGAAGCATGGTCAGCGCGAATCCGATGGGAAGCGCAACCGCCATGGAAATCAGGAAAAACAGAAATCCCGGACTGATATAAGCAATACAGGTCAGAAAGCTCGGAAAAGCAAAGGAGGTGCAATGGACACCGGCGGCACCGGCAATCGCACCGCCGACCGCACCGGCAAGACAGGCGGAAAGCATGGCCCGCGGAGAGCGAAGCGTAACTCCGTACAAAGACGGCTCGGTGACGCCCAGACCGGCGGACAGAGCCGCCTGCAAAGCAATTCGGCGCTGTTCCTTCAGGCGCTTATCGTAAATCAGGGACATCGCAAGGCATGCACCGCACTGGCCGTAAACCGCACCGCCGAGAAGCGGAAGCAGAATATCGTAGCCCTGCGTGCTGATATTTCCCATGCTGACCGGAACGACGCTCCATTGTGCCCCGATGGCAACCATCGGCTGGATCAGGAAGCCCATGAAACCGCCTGCAACAAGGGAATTCCAGTCATACAGAAGATTGAAAATGTGTGTCAGAAAGTTACCGATCCAGGAGCCGATCGGACCGAACAGCAGAAATGTCGCCGGAAGAACAAGCAGGGCGCAAATCATCGGTTTCAGAAAGCCGCGAATGGCTTCGGGAATGTACCGGTCGCACGGCTTCTCCACGAAATACAGCAGACCGACCGCCAGCAGAACGGGAATTACGCTGGAATGATAAATGGCCGGCTGAATTTTGATGCCGAGGAAGGAAATCGTCTGCTCATGCTCGAGAATCGCGAGAATGTCCGGATACAGCATGGCAACCGGAATGAACAGCGACAGGTACAGATCGGTTTTCCACTGTTTGGAAGCGGTAATCGCCAAAAAGAACGGAAGAAAATAGAAAAATCCGTCCGATACGGCAAAAAAGATTTTGTAAACACCGCTTGCTTCGGAAATGACATGAAACTGAGCCAGCAGAATGACAATGCATTTGATCAGACTGGCTGCCGTCAGATAATTGATAATCGGGACAAAAAGACCGGAAATCTGTTCCGTAATCCGTTGGTAAGGTTTCTTTTTCTCATTCATATAAAGTCTCCGTTTCGCAGGAACACTGCGGCAAAAACAGAAAATGTGGGGGAACGTTCGAACCGGCAAAGCAGCCGGCTTGCCCGCATACTGCCGGAACCGGTGATTCCGCCGGCCTGCCCGCATATTGCCGGAACCGGTGATTCCGCCGGCTTGCCCGCGTGCCGGACGGCGGCAAGGCAGGGAACGAACCTATAAGAATATAGCACAGCGGCGTCTCCTTGTCACGAGAAATATATTGAAAAATTTATGTCGCGGCCGGCACCCGTGGAAAATCCTGCGGCCGTGCGTTTTCGGGGGGGCCGCGGTGTTTTTGCGGTGAAGGGAATCATTTACAAAGACTTAACATACCAATCGGAAAAATCAGTTGAAACAACGGAAACAAGGTGATATAATAACTTCGATTGACCTGCTTGCCGGAAAGGACGATTTATGCAAGCAACAAATAACAAAAAACAACGAAAAACGATTGCCAAATCATTGTTTTTGGTAACACAGCTGGGACTGTGCATGGTCGCGGCACTGGCTGTCGGAGGAGTCATTGGGTATTTAGCAGACCGATTATTGGGGACAAAACCGATTTTTACTATATTGTTTTTAGTGTTAGGTATGGTGGCAGGTTATCGCAGCGGATGGTCCATGGTGAGTGAATACACGCAGGAGCCGAAAGAAGAAACGGCGCCGGCACGGGATCCGAAGCTGGAGGAGGCGGAACAGGAATTTCGCCGTTGGAAAGAACAGCAGTCCCGGAGCTGATGCAACGGGAGTGACAAGATGGAGCTGACGATGTTTGGACGGAAACGAGAACGAAAACATTATCTGCTTCGGCTTCCGGAGGAAATCGACCGTGAACTGGCGGCTGAAGACGAGGAAGCGGAAGAGGAAAACCGCATCATGGATCCGATTGAGGAGGGCAGCGCTCGTGCGGCAGAGGAACTGCGGGAAGCAGAGAATATTATGCACGATATGATGTTCGGATGTGTTGCAATCGGTCTTTTGCCACTCCTCGGTCTGATTTGGGCAAGACCGATGTGGAAATATGCGGTCGGCGTTCTGATCGGCATCGGAGTCGCTCTGTATCTGGTCTTTCATTTGTACCGTTCGGTCAGCCGCGAGGTGGAACTGGAACCGAAACAGGCGGAACGGTACGCAAAAGGACGGTCGGCCCTGCGCTATGCGATTGTATTATTGGCATGGGTGGCCGTCATGATGGGAATCGGACGAACTGCGGGCATCGGGTGCATTTTCTCGGTGATGTCCGTGAAGTTCTCGGCATATACACAGCCGGTCATGCGACGGATTCGAACACGGTTCGTCAGACGGTTGTAGGAACCCGCTCCGGCGGGGACCGTTAACGGAAGGAAGGTGGTTTAGTGAATCTCGGAAGCGCACTGCTTCTGGTAAATCCAAGAGGCATTTCGGCAGTCCCGAAAGCCATGAGCAATGATATCGGTGAGAAAATCGGTATTAACGGATTCGCACATGTCGATATCGGCGGAACCCGGTTCTGGTTTACGTCGACACATATTGCCATTTTGATTGTGGTACTGGCTCTGACGGTATTGGCAATTCTGGCAAACCGTGTGATTCGAAAGGCAGACCCTTACGGAAAACCGGGCATTTGCATGACGATTATCGAAGCATTGGTGGAATTCATCGACAACACGACGATTTCCAACATGGGTGAAAAGCACGGAAGATCGTTCGCCAATTACATCGGAACGTTATTGATTTTTATCTTTGTGTCCAATATTTCCGGTGTGTTCGGACTTCGGCCTCCGACGGCGGATTACGGTATCACCTTCGGCCTGGCGATGATTACGTTTTTCCTGATTCATATCAACGGATTCCGGTACCAGAAGATGAAACACATTACCGGCTTGTTTGACCCGATTCCGTTGACGCCGATCAATATTATCGGAGAGATTTCGACTCCGATTTCCATGTCGTTGCGTCTGTTCGGAAACGTGCTTTGCGGTACGGTTATCATGGGACTTCTGTATAACCTGCTGCCGAAGTTTCTGCTGTTCTTCTGGCCCGGCGCGCTGCATGTGTATTTCGACCTGTTCTCCGGTGCCATTCAGGCATACGTATTTTCGATGCTGACGATGGTATTCATTTCCAAGAATTTCGAAGAATAGCGGCGGAACGAAACGGGATACCGCGGTACGAAAACGGATGCCGCGGTACGAAAACGGATGCCGCGGAACGGGACAATGGCGGACGCGGGACGGAGAAGAAGGACCGGGACAATGCCGGTCGGATTTTCGGAAACAGCCATACGTAAGAGAGCCGGATTTTGCCTGAGACCCGGTTCCGAAGAACATCAGGCATCTGCCGGATTCGGCGGATTGGAATTTGTGAATGAACCGTCACGGATGACGGAAGAAATCAATATAACTTAGGAGGATTTTATAAGATGGACGGAATTTTTAACGACAGTTTTGTGGCAGGTTGCTCTGCAATCGGTGCAGGTATCGCTATGATCGCAGGTCTCGGCCCCGGTATCGGCCAGGGTATCGCTGCCGGTCAGGGTGCTGCTGCGGTAGGACGTAACCCCGGTGCAAGAGGTACCGTAATGGGTACCATGATTCTGGGACAGGCCGTTGCCGAAACAACCGGTTTGTACTCCCTGATTGTCGCAATTCTGCTGATTTTCGTAAACCCTTGGGTAAAATAAATAACGGCAACGTTGCGATTAAGTAATTTCGACAGTCCCACGGAGTGTCGAAAGGGAGGTAACAGTGAACGAATTAACAGCACAATTGCCGTTTTTGGCGGAAGACAGTCTGGTCGGCAAGATTTTCGGGCTGGATCTTCAGATTCTGTTTGATGCACTGATTCTCGGATGTGCCGTATTTTTCCTGTTCTTCCTGCTGTCGTATCTGGTGTTCAACCCGGCGCGTGAGTTTCTGAAGAAGCGTCAGGAGCGAATCGCATCGGATTTGGAACAGGCAGCTGCGGAGAAAAAGGATGCCATGGAATTCAAGGCGGAATACGATGCACGGCTGAAGGATGCGGATGCCGAAGTTGACAGAATCATCAGTGAAGGCAAGAAGAAGGCGAAGCGTCGTGAAAATGAGATTATCGACGAAGCCAATGCCGAATCCGCACGCATTATGGAGCGTACCAGACGTGAGGCGGAGCTTGAAAAGAGCAAGATGAAGGACGAAGTCAAGAACGAAATGATTTCGATTGCCACGGAAATGGCAGGCCGGTTTATTACGGGGTCCATGGATGAGGCAAAGCAGGCTCAAATGGTTGAGGATGTTTTGAAGGAAATGGGTGACACGACATGGCAACAGTAAGCAAGTCATACGGACATGCCCTGGTAGAGCTCGCAATCGAACAGAATCGTGCGGAGCAGCTACTGGAGGAGGCAAAGACCGTAGATACGGTGCTGCAGGAAAATCCGGAGGTCCTTCGGCTGTACAATCATCCGAAGATTACGATGGAGGAAAAGCAGGCATTTACCGAAACCTGTTTTTTGAACAGGGTCAGTGATGATATGACCGGATTTCTGGTGCTGGCAGTCAAAAACGGCCGTCAGAACGAACTGCGAAACATACTGGCCGAGGTCATTTCCGAACTGAAGGAATATCTGCGGATCGGAATCGTTTTGGTAACGACACCGTACCTGCTTCCGTTTGAACAAAGGAAACGGCTGGAAGAGAAGCTTCTTGCGACAACGTCATATAAGACGCTGGAGATAAATTATTCAATTGATGCCTCGCTCATCGGAGGCATTGTAATCCGCATCGGAGACCGTGTGGTGGATTCGAGCATTCGGACCCAGCTGAGCGGACTTCAGAAAGAACTGAAGCAGGTGCGGATTTAGTCAGATAGATTACAGGAAAGGGTAGGTACTGAGTTTTGAGTATTAAACCGGAAGAAATCAGCTCGGTAATCAAAGAGCAGATCAACAGATACAGAACAAAGCTCGTGGTATCGGATGTGGGTACCGTAATTCAGGTCGCTGACGGAATTGCGCGTATTCACGGTTTGGAAAATGCAATGCAGGGCGAGCTGCTGGAATTTCCCAAGGACGAAACCGTTCTGGGCGAATCCACCAGCGTATACGGCATGGTCATGAACCTGGAACAGGACAACGTCGGTGCCGTATTGCTCGGTGATGCATCGGCAATTCGCGAAGGTGATACGGTCAGAACGACCGGACGTGTCGTGGAGGTTCCTGTCGGGGACTGCATGCTGGGACGTGTTGTCAATGCCCTCGGACAGCCGATTGACGGAAAAGGACCGATTGTTACGGACCGTTACCGTCAGATCGAGCGTGTGGCAAGCGGTGTTATCAGCCGAAAGAGCGTGGATACGCCTCTGCAGACGGGTATTAAGGCAATCGACTCCATGGTGCCGATCGGACGCGGCCAGCGTGAGTTGATTATCGGAGACCGTCAGACCGGTAAGACTGCCATTGCAATCGATACCATCATTAATCAGAAGAACGAAAATGTTCTCTGCATTTACGTTGCCATCGGTCAGAAAGCTTCGACCGTTGCCAACATTGTAAAAACACTGAATGAATACGGTGCCATGGACTATACGACCATCGTAGCGGCTACGGCAAGTGAACAGGCACCGCTGCAGTATATCGCACCGTATGCGGGCTGCGCAATCGGTGAGGAATGGATGGAACAGGGCAAGGACGTCCTGATTGTGTACGATGATTTGAGTAAGCATGCAACCGCTTACCGTACACTGTCCCTGCTTCTGAAGAGACCGCCGGGACGTGAAGCATACCCCGGTGACGTATTCTATCTTCACAGCCGTTTGCTGGAGCGTGCCGCACGTCTGTCCGAGAAACTCGGCGGCGGTTCTCTGACCGCACTGCCGATTATCGAAACGCAGGCCGGCGACGTATCCGCATACATCCCGACGAACGTCATTTCCATTACGGACGGTCAGATTTATCTGGAAACGGAAATGTTCAACTCCGGATTCCGTCCGGCTATCAATGCCGGTCTGTCCGTATCGCGAGTAGGTGGTGCGGCGCAGATTAAGGCCATGAAGAAGATTGCCGGCCCGATCCGTATTGAATTGGCGCAGTACCGTGAGCTTGCGGCGTTCAGCCAGTTCGGCTCCGATCTGGATGCCGATACCAAGGAAAAACTGGCACAGGGCGAGCGGATTCGTGAGGTTCTGAAACAGCCGCAGTATCAGCCGATGGCGGTTGAGAAACAGGTTGTTATGATTTATGCGGCAACGAAGAAATATCTTCTCGATATTGCCGTTTCGGAAATTGCGGGATTTGAGAAGGCACTGTTTGAACTGATCGAGAGCAAATTCCCTGAGGTATTCAGCTCGATTCGTCAGCAGAAGGTTCTGTCGGAAGAGGCGGAAACTCAGCTGATTGAGGCAATCAAACAGGCAAAAGCTACATTTAAGGAGTAATGTTCTATGGCCTCGATGAGAGATATCAAAAGGCGTAAGAGCAGTATTCAGAGTACCGGACAGATTACCAAAGCCATGAAGCTGGTTTCCACCGTGAAACTGCAGAAGGCCAGAGGAAAGGCGGAAGAGGCAAAGCCGTATTTCAACCATCTGTACCAGACCATTGTGACGATTTTCAATCGTGCGACACCGGAAGTGCGCGAGCACTATTCCAAAGGGGAAGCCGTTACGAAGAAGGCGGTCATTGTGATTACGTCCAACCGCGGACTGGCGGGCGGATACAATTCCAATGTCGTGAAAATGGTCCTGGGCTGCGGTATTCCGAAGGAAGAACTGCTGGTTTACGCGGTAGGGCGAAAAGGACGCGATGCGCTGAAAATGCGCGGATACGAAATTGCCGCGGACTATTCCGAGACAATGAACAATCCGCTGTACAGTGATGCTTCGACCATCAGCAAAGATGTTATGGAAGCATTTGAAAACGGCACCATCGGCGAGATTTACATCGCATTTACCGTGTTTAAAAATACGGTCAGTCAGGTTCCGACCATGCTGAAGCTGCTGCCGGCCGATATCGGCACCGACGATGACGGTACCGAAGGCCCGGAGGCATTGATGAATTTTGAGCCGGAGCCGGAAGAAGCTTTGAAAATGATTATTCCGAAGTATGTCAGCGGCGAAGTGTACGGAGCCATTATGGAGGCGTTTGCCAGCGAAAACGGCGCCCGTATGCAGGCCATGGACAATGCGACGAATAATGCAAATGACATGATTTCCGATTTGGAGCTTGCTTATAACCGTGCCCGCCAGAGCTCGATTACGCAGGAACTGACAGAGATTATTGCCGGTGCCAATGCACTGGAAGACTAAAGTTGGAATAAAGTAGGAAGACGAAATAAGGAGTTACCATGGAGACAAATACAGGTAAAATCACGCAGATTATCGGCGCCGTATTGGACATCCGGTTCCCGGAAGGAGCACTTCCGGAAATTTATGATGCCATTCGGATTCGCCGTCAAAACGGTGAGATTCTGGTTGTGGAGGTTGCCCAGCATTTGGGTGACGACACGGTACGCTGTATCGCAATGGGACCGACCGACGGACTGAAGCGCGGAATGGATGCGGAAGCAACCGGCGCTCCGATTACCGTTCCGGTTGGAGAGGCAACACTCGGACGTATGTTCAATGTCCTCGGACAGCCGATTGACGAGAAGGAAGCACCGACCGAAGTGGAATATTACCCGATTCACAGACCCGCTCCGAAATTCGAAGAGCAGTCGACGGAAACGGAGATTCTGGAAACCGGAATCAAGGTTGTCGATCTTCTTTGCCCTTACCAGAAGGGTGGAAAAATCGGTCTGTTCGGAGGTGCCGGTGTCGGCAAAACGGTTCTGATTCAGGAATTGATTACGAATATTGCGACCGAGCACGGCGGATATTCCGTATTTACCGGTGTTGGCGAGCGTACCCGTGAGGGAAATGACCTTTATTATGAAATGATTGATTCCGGCGTTATCAACAAGACGACCATGATTTTCGGTCAGATGAATGAGCCGCCGGGAGCTCGTATGAGAGTCGGTCTGACCGGACTGACGATGGCAGAGTATTTCCGTGACAAGGGCGGAAAAGACGTTCTTTTGTTCATTGACAATATTTTCCGATTCACTCAGGCCGGTTCCGAGGTGTCCGCACTGTTGGGACGTATGCCTTCCGCAGTCGGTTATCAGCCGACACTGCAGACGGAAATGGGTGCTTTGCAGGAGCGTATTACATCGACCAAGAACGGTTCCATTACGTCCGTTCAGGCAGTTTACGTACCGGCCGATGACCTGACAGACCCTGCTCCGGCGACGACGTTCGCACATTTGGATGCCACGACCGTATTGTCTCGTTCCATCGTGGAACTCGGTATTTACCCGGCAGTGGATCCGTTGGAGTCAACCTCCCGTATTCTGGATCCCCGTGTTGTCGGAGACGAGCATTACAAGGTTGCCCGCGGTGTGCAGGAAATTCTTCAGAGATACAAGGAACTTCAGGATATCATCGCAATTCTCGGTATGGACGAACTGTCCGAGGATGAGAAGCTTTTGGTTGCGAGAGCACGTAAGGTACAGCGTTTCCTGTCTCAGCCGTTCCATGTTGCCGAGCAGTTTACCGGTTTGCCGGGACGCTATGTTCCGCTGTCGGAAACCATTCAGGGCTTCAAGGAAATTCTGGAAGGAAAACATGATGATATTCCCGAGAGTATGTTCTTAAATGCCGGAGGTATCGACGACGTTCTTTTGCGTATGCGGAACAGAGAGTGAGTAACGTATGGCAGATGACAAATACATGACGCTTCGTGTGTATTCTCCCTCCCGGATTTTCTTTGAAGGAGAAGCGGATTTTGTGGAGTTTACCACGACAGAAGGCGAAATCGGCGTATATCGGAACCATGTTCCGACAACGGTAGTTGTGGCGCCGGGCATTTTACGGATTACGAAGGACGGAGAAACGAAGGAAGCAACGCTTCTGGAAGGGTTTGCAACGATTTTGCAGGATGAAATCGTGGTTCTTTCGGAAGCCTGCGAATGGCCGGATGAAATCGATATTCACCGTGCCGAAGAAGCGAAAATCCGTGCCGAACGCAGATTGCAGGGAGATTCGGAAATTAATTATTCCCGTGCCGAACTGGCATTGCGGAGAGCATTGATACGACTTCAGCTGGCAGAAAAGCAGTAGTGCCGGAGGAAACGGTGCCGTACGGAATGCCGGCAGCGTCGGAGGAAACGATGCCGTACGGAATGCCGACAGTGTCGGAGGAAACGGTGCCGTACGGAAGACCGGCAGCGTCGGAAGAACAGCAACAGTACGGATTTTGCAGGACAGAAGACCCGTTTTGTCGGGCAGAACGGAGCAGATATGGCACTTGTGGTTGTTACCGGGTTATCGGGAGCAGGAAAATCTGTTGCAATCAACGCCCTGGAGGATATGGGATACTATTGCGTGGATAATCTGCCCGCAAAGTTTCTTGTCAGTTTTGCCGATTTGTACGGCATGACGGAGAAGAAAGAAGAAAAGAAAATCGCCACGGTTGTCGATATCCGCGGCAAAGATAATTTTGATTATTTTTATCAGGCGATGGAGGAACTGAAACAGCGCCGGTATCCGTATCACATTTTGTTTCTGGAGTGTGATTCGCAGGTGCTGATTCAGCGATTCAAATTTACAAGGCGCCGTCATCCGCTGATGGAGGGAAGCAATCTGTCCATGGAACAGGCCATTGTGCGCGAGCGTGAATGGCTGAAGCGGATTCGGAGCGAGTCTGATTTTCTGATTGATACCACGACCCTGAAACCGGCGCTTCTGCGGGAACGCATCATGACGATGCTGTCGGAAGAACCGGATCTGGATGCGCTGCTTCTGCGGTGCATGTCATTTGGCTTTAAGGAAGGGATTGCGGTCGATGCGGATCTGGTGTTTGACGTGAGATGCCTGCCCAATCCGTATTATGTGGACGAACTGAAAAATCATACCGGTTTGGAAGCATGTGTCAGCGATTATGTTATGAGCTTCCCGGAAAGCAAGGAGATGCTTTCCAAAATTCAGGAACTGATCCGGTTTCTGATTCCCTACTATCGAAAAGAAGGAAAACGGGAACTGGTTGTGGCGTTCGGCTGCACCGGAGGACGGCATCGCTCGGTATGCTTTACGGAGGCTTTGGCAAAATATCTGAAAGAAGACGGTCATCGTGTCGTAATCAGTCACCGGGAACTGGAAAAGAGCGGAAACTGATTACGGACCGGAAATGATTGAGAACCGGAAATGATTGAGAACCGGAAACCGATTACGGACCGGAAACGGTTACGGACCGAAAATGATTGCGGACCGAAAATGGGGAAGGTTGCACGAAACTGCGAAAGGCCTCGCATTCGGGCAAATAAGGAGGTTTACATGGCGATTTTGTTAACGGGCGGAGCCGGATTTATCGGATCTCATACCGCGGTGGAATTATTGCAGGCAGGCCATGAGGTAGTGATTGCGGATACGTTGTTCAATGCAAAACGCAGCGTCATTGACCGAATCGAACAGATTACCGGGAAAACGGTTTCATTTTATAAGGCGGACGTGACGGATGAGTCTGTGCTGCGAAAAATTTTCCAAGAGAACACGATTGATACGGTAGTTCATTTTGCCGGATTGAAAGCGGTCGGTGAATCGGTGGAAAATCCGATTATGTATTACCGGAACAACCTCAATGCGGCACTTTCGGTTTTGAATGTGATGAAGGAATACGGTTGCCACCGGTTCATATTCAGCTCCTCGGCAACGGTTTACGGGTTTCGGAATCCGATGCCGTTAACGGAAACCATGCCGCTCGGCGAGTGTACCAACCCGTATGGCTGGACCAAATGGTTTATCGAGCAGATTTTGCGTGACACGGCAACTTCGGATCCGGACTTTTCGTGTGTGCTGCTTCGTTATTTTAATCCGATCGGCGCACATCCGAGCGGCCTGATCGGCGAAGATCCCAGTTACCCGGCTAATGTATTTCCGTACATTACGCAGGTGGCGGTCGGTCGGCGGCCGGAGCTGGTCATTTGCGGAAATGATTACAATACCAAGGACGGAACCTGCGTCCGTGACTATATCCATGTTGTGGATTTGGCGAAGGGACACGTGGCAGCAGTCCAATATACGGAAGAGCATTCCGGTCTTGAGACGGTAAACCTCGGAACCGGAAACGGAATCAGTCTGCTGGAACTTGTGGATACCTTTGAGCGGGTGAACAATATCAAATTGCCGCACCGATTCGGACCGAGACGTCCCGGAGATGTGGACATTTGCTATGCCAATGCGGACAAAGCATATGAGTTGCTTGGATGGAAAACGGAGTACACACTGGAGGATATGTGCCGCGACGGATATCGCTGGCAGATACAGAATCCGAACGGATATCCGGACTGATTTCGGACTGATGTTCAGACGGATATCCTTACCGATGTTCGGACGGATACCGGGCTGATACCCGGCAGATTTTCGGGCTGAATTTGCCGATGTCAAAAACAGGGGCGAAAATTTTGGCAGAATGCCGAAAATCCCCATGAAAATGAATTTCATAAGCAATGAAGATTGTGGAAGATGCTTCCTGCAGAGGGGCGTTTTCCACATTTTTTTTGCCCGTCATCTGATATGATTGAGTTACATCCAAAATCGGTCGCGGAAAGCCGTTCGGCAAACCCGTGACTCATCTCACGGACCGGTCGCCACCCCTTTTCTTGCAACTCCTAAATTCATCCATAATATCCCCGGCGGCCGGCCCGTATCTTTGTCTGACGACAGTTGGAAATTCGTGAAATCAGAAAGGAACTCAATATGAAACAAGTGATAAAATTCCGGATTCTGCCGATTATTCTGGCAGGTCTTCTTGTTGTGACATCATTTTTGGAAAAAACGGGCCCGGACTCGGTAACGGCGCATGCCAAGGAAAGCGGTTATGTCGGCAGTTCGTCATCCACACCGCCGTATCTGTTGGTATGCCCCGATGCGACGAAACCGAATGAGTGGTCGGATTCGTGGAATGATATTCATTTTCTGACATCGGAGGGACGGTCGTATACGGCATACTGCCTGGAATCGCACAAGACAAGTCCGAAGGGCCAGTCCTATTACGAAATGAAGGACGCGGACTATTCGAAGGAAACGGAGGAGGGGCTGAAGGCCCTGCTTCGACAGGGATATCCGTACAATACGTCATGGAACGGGATTTCCCTGACGGACGAACAGGCTCAGGCGGCGACGCAGATTGCAATCCGGTTCTATATGGCGTATCGGCAAAGCATTGACAGCGAGTGGGACTATCATGTCATCGGCGCCCTGAATCCGGAGCGGAAACGGATCCGTCCGGGCAGCGCAAAAGGGGCGCAGGATGTCTTTGATGCGGCCATGTGGCTGTATGAACAGGCGAAAAGTGCCGTGAAACCGTCATTTTCCGTTACGGCAGTGATTTCGGACGTGGTCGGTCCCGAGCCGTCGGTCAATCCGACCGGGGAATATGCCGTGACGGTCACATTTTCGCTGTCCGGACAGGAGCATACCGTGCCATGCGATTATGTTGTGCTGACCGGAGTGACGGTGCGCGACGAAAACGGGCATGTGAGACCGCTGTCCTGCCGGTCGGTTACGTATCCGAACGGGAAAGAGAAGAAGGGAATTTCGGAGGGAATCGGTGCGGTGACGGACGGAGGAAGCATCCGTCTTTCCTGGCCGGTGTCCGAAAATCTGAACGGTGCAACGGTGACGATTCATGCCACGGCATGGTCCGATCGGGCGGATTTGTCCATGAGATATATGGAAACACCGGGAACCGACATGCAGAAACTGTATATGACGACGCTGAGTGAAGAGATGGTGGCGGAGACGGAGGCGAGTGCTTCGTGGGACTCCTTTTCGGAAGGGAATCTGCAGATACGGAAGAAGGACACCGACAGCGGGAAAGCTCTGTCCGGAGCGGAATTTACTCTGTATGAATGGAAGGCCGGAAAAGGGACCTATGAAGTGTGCGGGGACTTGGCAATTGCCGAACGAACCGACGTGTCCGGCCTGTATCATTGCGTGAAGAAGGCGCATCCGGAACAGCCCGCCAATCTGATTTATACGGCGGACAATCAGGGAAAATTCCGTGTCGTCGAAACGAAGGCACCGAAAAATCATGATAATACGGATCCGAAAACCGGAAAGCCGTTTCAATGGGATGTGCAAATCCGGGATAATCATACCGTTAACGAGATTGTTATCGAAGATGAAAATTCGATGATCGGCAGTCTGTCTGTAAAGAAAATACTGGAACGGGCGCTGCCGGAGGACCGAACCTTCTGGCTGATGCTAAGCGGCGGAAAGGACGGTCGGACCATATCTCCGCAATGGATTGCCATGACGGTACCGGCGGGAAAAACAGAGGCGGTTGAACGGATTGAGGGGCTGCCGTGTGACGAGGAAGGACGGTATCGTTATACGGTGACGGAAGTGACGGGAAATCACAGTACGAAACCGGTGTCGGCGAGCAATGCGTTTCCGTGGATTCCGGATGACAGCCGCAGTACCGTAACTCTTGTGCCGGGCACGACGGTGACGGCAGAAGTGACCAATACCGTGGAATACGGCAGTCTGGTATTGCATAAATCGATTGATATTCCGCTGCGGGCAAATCATACGTTCTGGTTCCTGATCGAGAGCCGGGACGGGAATCCGTATCCGGTACAGCGATGGGCCGCGGTGACGATAGAAGCCGGTGCAAAGGACACAACCAAAACCATAGACGGTCTTCCGAGAGGGATTTACTCGATTCGGGAAGTCACGGGAAACGGAAGCACGGAGTCGGCGGAACTGTCCGACCGGTTTCCGTTTGTTGCAACCGGCGATGTTGTGGTACAGCTTGCGCAGGGAATCGACGTGAAAACGGAGCATTCCAATAAGGCGGCAGGGTCTTTGCGAATCCGCAAAAGGATTTCCGAACCGTTAAGTCGTGATATGACGGTGTGGTTTCGAATCAGTCCGGAAACCGTTTGGCCGTTTGACCAGGGAGACCGCTGGGTGTCTCTGACGGTTCGGAAGGGACAGACCGAAACCTCGACGACGGTAACCGGTCTGGCCCCCGGAACCTGGCGGGTTACGGAGGTCTCGGGCGATCGGTCCGACACGCCGGTGGTATCCCGAAACGAGTTTCCGTTTCATGCGGAAGGCGACAGTACGGTTACGGTCCGGCCGGGAGCAACATCGGATATCGACAAAGAAAATGTTCCCGAAACAGGCAGTCTGACGATTCGGAAACGAATTGATCTGCCGACGGTTCAGCCGGTTACCTTTGTCTTTCGGATTCAGGGCGGTCCGGCACTTCGGCCGGTGGATAAACAGGTCAGCCTGACGATAAATCCGGGAGAACTGTCCGGCTCGGTTTCGGTTGACGGACTGTACCGCGGAGTGTATTCCATAGTGGAAATAACGGGGAATACCGACCTTTGGAAGTCGAATCCGGGGCAGTGTACGGTTCAGATTTTGGAAAATGAGCCGAAGACGGTCCTGTTCCGAAATGATGCGGAAGTATCGCTGCGACTGACCAAAAATACGAAGCGCCCGCTGACGGAGGATGCCTCATTTTGGTTCCGAATCGTTCCGCTCGATACGACGCCGTTTGTCCAGAACGACCGATGGGTGGAAATCCGGATTCCGGCCGGCAGCAGTGAGGCTATGACGGAGGTGACGGGGCTGGCGCCCGGAACGTATCGCGTGGACGAAGTGACCGGAAACGGAAGCACGGAGCCGGTGACTACGGATTCCGATTTTCCGTGGATTCCGGAAAGCTCGCTGCGGAAAACAGAGACGAAGCTGACGCCGCAGCAGGGAGCGGATCAGACGATAGTGAATATGCCGGCGTACGGCCGGTTGCATTTGAACAAGAAAATCATTGGACCGGCGATGGCAGCAGACCGGACGTTTTATTTTCATATTTACGGCGGAAATTCGCAATATACGGCGGATTTCATAACCTCGGTTACGGTGCCGGCGGGACAGGTGACCGGAGAAACGGACCTGGTTGAGCTGCCGATCGGTATGTTTCATGTGACGGAAACCGACCGGAACGGCAATCCGGTGTCGGCATCGGAAGCATTTCCGTACGAAGTTGACGGAAACGACATCATCGAGATTGAGTACGGAGCGGAAAGCGAAATCATTTGGGTGAATGCGTATACAAGGGACATTTCGCTTCGTAAGGTGGACGACGAAACCGGGGAAGCTCTGAAGGGCGCGGAATTCACGGTATATGAATGGGACGGGACAGGATATGAATCCTGTGTCGGCAAAATGACGGAAGAGGAGGACGGATATCATTTTTACGGCCTTCGGGCAGACGAACGGAATCAGGGAAAATTCAAAATTGCGGAAACGGTCTGTCCGGAAGGGTATATGGGACGGTTTGAAAAAGAAATCCTTCTGACGGACGAAAACCTGACGTTTACGGCGGAAAATACGAAGATTCGGGCGTATATTCGAAAGGTTGACGAGAACGGAGAGGATTTGCCCGGTGCGGTTCTGCAGGTTTGCTGCGGCGATGAAGTGCTGGAGGAGTGGGTGACGGACGGAACGATTCATGTGATGGAAAACCTGCTGAACGAAAATGAGGTGTACCGGCTGCATGAGAAGGAAGCACCGAAGGGGTACCTGAAAGCGGAAGATATGGAATTTCGGATACGATACGGAGAGGAAACGGTTATTATGATGCTCGACCCGACGGAACCGGCCAAAGAACCGGAACCGACGGTAGCTCCGACCCCGACGGCGACTCCAAGTCCGACCGCGACACCAAGCCCGATGGTGACGCCGAACCCGACCGTGACTCCGATACCGACGGCGACTCCGATACCGACGGCAACGCCGAGCCCGAGTCCGACGGCGACTCCGATACCGACGGCGACGCCGAGCCCGACCGTGACGCCAAGTCCGATACCGACGGCGACGTCGAGCCCGACCGTGACACCGAGCCCGATACCGACGGCGACGCCAAGTCCGACCGTGACGCCAAGCCCGATACCGACGGCAACGCCAAGCCCGATACCGACGCCAAGCCCGAGTCCGGATAACCAGCCGAAAACAGGAGATCATTTTCATAAAGAGATATGGGGAATCTGTGCAGCCGGTATGGCGGTGCTTTTCATGACGGGGATGCTTCGGAGAAGGAGAAAACGCTGAGGAGAATGTTGCACTTAATATGGCCGATGTGATATAATCGAGTGAATGAGGAAAAAGGCCTGATGAGGCCGAAGAACCCTGTATACGAAACGGTCTTTCGGAGTCTGTCGTGTGTGGAAACGGCTGATACGAAGCAGTCTGATACGAAGCAGGAACCGGCCAATCATTTTACAAGGAGGCATCGGAAATGAATTTTAAGGTGTTGGCACTGATTTTGCTCGGGGTGTATTATGCATATAAGTTATTGCTGGATGTGTTGAAGCAGCGGTCGCTGAATCGACCGATTCCCGATAATGTTAAGGATGTGTATAGCGAGGCCGATTATATCCGTTGGAAGAACTATACCGGCGAAACCTATCGATGGGCCCGGATCCGCAGCATTGTGGAAGCGGCGATTACGGTTTTGTTCATCGTGTTTGATGTATTTGCCAAGGTGGAAGGAATGGTGTCAACGAGCAATATATACGTGCGTTCGCTGGTTGTCCTGGTCTTCATAATGCTGTATTCGGAAGTCCTGGATATGCCGTTTTCCTATATATCCAATTTTAAGGTGGAACAGAAGTACGGATTTAACCGAATGACCAAAAAGACGTTCATTATGGACTGCATTCGGGATTTGCTGATTTCGACGATTCTGTTCGGCGGATTACTGTCGCTGTTTATGCTGATTCACAAAAGTCTCGGAAAGCAGGTGCTGCCGCTCTTTTTTGTGATTATGATGGCGCTGAGTGTGCTGTTTGCGTTTCTGTCACCGTTGCTTGTGAAACTTTCGAATTCGTTTAAGCCGCTTCCGGACGGGGAACTTCGAACCCGGCTGACGGAACTTCTGGAACAGAACGGATGTAAGGTCAAGGCCATCAATGTCATGGACGGGTCCAAACGTTCGACCAAGGCCAATGCGTTTTTCAGCGGCCTGGGTTCGTCAAAAACAATCGGACTGTTTGATACATTGCTGGAACAGATGACGGATGATGAGATTTTGGCAATATTTGCACATGAGATGGGACATAACAAACATAAGGATGTTCAGAAAATGCTGATTTTTTCCTGCCTGAGAATGGCATTGGTTGTTGTTGCGGCATTTTTGCTGGTTTCCTTCCCGAGTATTTACAAAGACTTTGGTTTTTCCGGCCTGAATTACGGAATGGCGCTGGAATTGCTGATGGAGGTTTGTCTTTCCCTGATGTCACCGCTTGTGGATTGCATTTCGTCGATGTTCAGCAGACGGCAGGAGTATGCGGCCGACCGTTTTGCAAAGGAGTGCGGATACCGGGAGGAACTGATTGTGGGCCTGAAAAAACTGTCCAAGTCGATTATGTATCATTTGAATCCGGATCCGCTTCTGGTACTGATTACATACAGTCATCCTACGTTATCGCAGCGAATTGCGGCATTGGAATCCGATCGTTGACCGGCAAACAATGAATTCCGTGTGAAATTGCGGAAATCGAATAGACACACCGATTGATTTATGATAGAATGTCGATTGTGGAGGAATTCCGGGAACGGCGGCAGGAAAATGCCGGACACGGAATTGTGGAAATTCGGGACGAATGCGCCCCGCAACAGAGAAGTAAAAGAATACGGAGGATACCAATGATTTACAGAGCAAAAGGAGTTTGTGCGTCTCAGATTACATTTGATGTAGAGACGGAAAACGGTGTGCAGGTGGTAAAAAACGTCGCAATTATCGGTGGCTGCGACGGAAACCACAAGGGACTTTCCAAACTTGTTGACGGCATGCCGGTGGATTTTGTGATTGATCGGCTGCAGGGAATTCAGTGCGGATACAAATCGTCTTCCTGCCCGGATCAGCTGGCACAGGCTTTGATTGAGTATAAGAAAGAACAGCAATAAAATCAAATGACAGAAAGGGATGGCAAATGCGAAAGCATTTGCCATTTTGACAGGACATGAAACGAATCGTACTTACCGGCGGAGGAACGGCCGGACATGTAACACCCAATATTGCATTAATCGATCGACTGAAGGAAGAAGGGTTTGAAATTTCCTATATCGGCTCCAAGACGGGAATCGAGAAAACCCTGATTGAGGAGCAGGGAATTCCGTATTACAGTATTTCCACGGGAAAACTGAGACGGTATTTCTCTCTGAAGAATCTGACGGATCCGTTTCGTGTTTTGAAGGGCTGCCGGGAGGCCAAAAAACTGATGAAGCAGCTGAAGCCGTCGGTGGTCTTCTCCAAGGGAGGATTCGTTTCGGTTCCGGTTGTCCGCGCTTCCGGAAAAGCGAAAATACCGACGGTTGTCCATGAATCGGATATGACGCCCGGCTTGGCCAACAAGCTGAGTTTGCGGTATGCAACCAATATCTGCTGTAATTTTGCGGAAACGCTGGAACATGTGAAGGGCAAGGGAATTCATACCGGAACCCCGATTCGCAAGGAACTGTTTACCGGAACCCGGGAGGCGGGTTTGGCGTATGCGGGATTTACCGATGACCGGCCCGTGATTCTGGTGGTCGGAGGAAGTACCGGAGCGGTTCGTGTCAATGAAGCGGTACGGAAGATTCTGCCGACACTGCTGACACGGTTTAATGTGCTTCATTTGTGCGGTAAGGGCAAGACCGACGAGACGGTTTCCTATCCGGGATATGTTCAGAAAGAATACTGCGATAAGGAAATGAAGGATGTTTTGGCGATGGCCGATGTGGTTGTATCCCGTGCCGGCGCCAATGCGATTTGCGAATTGCTGGCATTGCATAAGCCCAATCTGCTGATTCCGCTGTCTGCGGAAGCCAGCCGCGGAGACCAGATTCTGAATGCGGCATCTTTTGAAAAACAGGGATTCAGCATGGTTATGCAGGAAGCCGATATTACGGAAACGGCATTGGCGGATGCCATTTGCCGTCTGTATGAAAACCGTCAGTCGTATATCGATGCCATGTCGGCAAGCAAGTCTTCCGACGCCACCGAGACGATTGTGAAGCTGCTTTGCGAACTGGCGAATCAATGAGAAACTGTAAGGTACCGGAGCAAATACTTACGGTACCTTTTGTATAGGAGCGGGAAAATGGCAGAAATACTGATTGTCGATGATGACCAGAACATCAATAATCTTCTTTACGAAGCACTTACCAGGGAGCATTACTCCTGCATACAGGCGTACTCCGGAACGGAGGCAATGCTTGTACTCGGAACCAGAACACCGGACCTTGTAATCCTCGATTTGATGATTCCGGGACTTTCGGGAGAGAACGTACTTGCGAAACTCCGCGAACAGAGTGATATTCCGGTGCTTGTTCTTTCCGCGAAGGACTCGCTTGATTCCAAGGTGGACGTGCTTTCCGCGGGGGCGGACGATTACGTTACGAAACCGTTTGAAATCAAGGAAATTCTTGCACGGATTCAGGTGCAGCTGCGAAAGAAAGGGAAGGCATCGGGCGGTGCCGAACGGACGTCGTACCGGAATCTGACAATGGACAGAGAGTCATTTTCCATATTCGTGGGCGATCGGGAGGCTCCGAAATTTACGAAGCAGGAGTTTGCGATTCTGGAACTTCTCGTGCAGAATCCTTCCCGCGTGTTTTCCAAGGAAGCAATCTTCTCCTATGCATGGGAGGAAGCGTATATGGGGGAAACCAAAACGCTGGACGTGCATATCAGCAACATCCGAAAGAAACTGAAAACCGTTTCGTCGGAAGAGTATATCGAAACGGTCTGGGGAATCGGTTACCGGATTGCGCGTGAGAATTAATAAGTCAGAACAATACACTGCGTCCGTGCCGGATTGAGAGTGTAAAAAGTCCGAACAGTACAACGTTTTTTGCAGCGGGGGGGGCGGAAGCGACAGTTTCCAATTCTAAAGAACGATTCGATGATTCTTTACGATTTCTTTACTTTTCCTTTGCGAGGAATTAGGAATCCTGCCGTAAGATAAAGCCATAGAATCAATACGGAGGTTTCCAATGAGCGAATTTATTTTGCAAACAGAAGGATTGACGAAGATTTACGGAAAGCAGCATGCGGTCGATAATCTGAATCTTTCGATTGAAAAGGGTGCCATCTACGGCTTGATCGGAAAGAACGGCGCAGGAAAAACAACAACACTGAAAATGGTTGCGGGGCTTGCGGCTCCGACAAAGGGAAACATTGTCCTGTTCGGCAAGTCAGGCCGTGAACAGGCCGATGTCCGGGACAGAGTCAGCTGTCTGATTGAGGAGCCGGGGCTTTACAAGAGCATGACGGCGTATGAGAATCTGAAGGCCAAATGCCTCGGCGTCGGCATTTGTTCCGACAAGTATATCAAGGAGATTCTCGAAATTGTCGGTCTTGCGGATACCGCAAAGAAGAAAGCGGGAGATTTTTCTCTCGGTATGAAACAGCGCCTCGGTATCGGCCTGGCTCTTGTCGGCGAACCCGATTTGCTGATTCTCGATGAGCCGATTAACGGACTTGACCCGAAGGGAATTCTGGAAATCCGGAATCTCTTAACAACTATCAATAAAGAGAAAGGCATTACCATTTTAATTTCCAGTCATATTCTGGAAGAACTCTCCAAGGTGG
>JAZUGQ010000031.1:0-28246 GCA_045641285.1 Lachnospiraceae bacterium | reverse complement strand
GGATTAGTCTCAATGATAGATTACTACACCGAAAGGTGTGTCACTTGTTAAGTTGATTGAACCGCCGTGTACGGAACCGTACGCACGGTGGTGTGAGAGGTCGGGAAAATTTATTTAATTTTCCCTCCTACTCGATTATAGGAAATTGCGTCCTATAATGTAAAAAAACGCTCCGCGAGGATGCGCACGCTTTTGCAGCGGTATTTTGTCGCTAACGCGACGCAAAAGCGGCGCAGCATGTCGCAAGCGACATGCTTTCTTGTTTCACACGGGACCGAGAGAACATCGGCCGCCGCACAGTACGGACATATTATTTCTAAAAAAACGATAAAGCAAATTGAATTTATGCATTATAGGGAGTATAATGGGGGTCATTGAATAAGATATCGGAGGACTGATATGAGTAAAGTAAGAATTGTTGCCGACAGTACCTGTGACTTATCGGCGCAACTGATTGCCGAAAATAATATTACGATTATCCCGCTTTGCATTGTCATGGATGGCAAGAGCTATTATGACGGAGAGGATATTACTCCGGAGGAAATTTATCGCTGGGCGGATGCCAACAAAACCACACCGGGAACGGCGGCGATTACCTTTGAGTATTTGGAAAAAAGTCTGCGTCCGATGATGGAGGACGGGGACGAGATTGTCTTTATCGGAATTTCCACCGATATGAGCACAACCTGCAACGTGATCCGTCTGTTTGCCGAGCAAAATGATTACGATAAAGTATATATTGTCGATTCCGCAAGTCTGTCCACGGGAATCGGACTTCAGGTTTTGAAGGCGGCTGAAATGGCCAAAGAAGGACTGTCCGGCAAAGACATCGCGGATCGTCTGACAGAAGCCAGAGGACGTGTCCGGGCCAGCTTTATTGTCGATACGCTGACCTATCTGGCACGGGGCGGCCGCTGCAAATCCATAACGGCCGTATTTGCCAATGCCCTGAAGATACATCCGATGATTGCCGTGAAGGACGGTGCCATGGGAGTTGAGAAGAAATACCGCGGCAACATGAATCTGGCAATGGAACGGTATATGAACGATCTGAAAGAGGAACTTCTGACCGCGGAACCGAAGAGAGTTTTTATCACACATTCCATCTGCGATATGGAGCTTCGGACGAAGGCGAGAGAGTTTTTGGAAAGCCTGAATTATTTCGAAGAAATTCTGGATACGGATGCCGGCGGAGTAATTTCCAGCCATTGCGGTCCGAACACAATCGGCATTTTGTATTATGTCAAGGAAAATACGAAGTGAACGCATAAAAATAAGCCAAAAGAGTGGGTCCATAAGCGAAAATAACGCCTATGGACCTTCGTTTTTGTTGCTATTTTCCGCAAAGTATGATATTATATTTACAATAATGAGTAATTGTGAAAAGTGTTGTCTGAATCATCGGAAAGACGGTTTCAAAAGGAAAATGAACCGGTTTTCGAAAATTCGGAACAACCGGAGGGCATTATGATTAATAACGACAAAGTGAAGCTGATGACGAAGCTTGCCGTGTATGAAGAAAAGCAGGGCAAGGAAGATATGTCGGTGGCAAATTACTTTAAATCGGATTATTTGAGTTATCAGATTCTGAAAACGGTTTTGGCCGTGACCTTCGGATGTATTTTCATATTGGCGATGGTCATTGCGTATAATATGGATTATCTGATGGACAAGGTACTGATTCTGAACTATGCGTATATCGGAAAATGGATTCTCGTGATTTATCTGCTTCTGATCGTTGTCTATGTCGCAGTTACGTGGTGTGGGTATCGTATCAAATATATGAGATCGCATGAACGTTTGGCCAAATACTACAAACTTCTCGGAAAGCTTCGGCGAATGGAAGAGAAGGAAGAACGTATGAAGGACATGGAAGATGAATGGGAGGAATAACTCATGATTTGGGTTTTTGAAATTCGTGCAAAACTGACGGAATTGTACCAGAAGTTTGATTTTTGGATTAATCTGGTGTTGAAATTTGTATTGCTGCTGGTTGCGTTTTCCAGAATCAGAACCGCATTGAATTACAGTAAAGGCACATTGTCCAGCTCGGCCATTGTCCTTTTGCTTGCGGCGGTATCGGCATTCTTGCCGGCCAGTCTGACGGTGCTTCTGGTTGTGGTATATGTTACGCTGCAGATTTTATCGGTATCGTATATTATGGCGGCACTTGTATTTCTGCTGTTCATGGTTGCGTATTGCTTCTTCCTCCGGTTTACACCGAAGTACGATGCGGCAATGATTGCAACGCCGGTGTTACAGGGATTCGGAGCACCGTACATTATGCCGCTTCTGATGGGACTGTTCGGAAATCTGCTGACAATCGTACCGGTTTGCTGCGGTGTATTCGCATTTTACACCATTTCCTTTATTCGAAAGAACTTTCAGACATGGTCGGCATTGCAGTTGGATGCGGATCCGCAGAAACTGCTCGGAACCGTAATCAGTTCGCTGCTGAAAAATCCGCCGATGTATGTACTGATGCTGATTTTTGCCGTGGTGATTGTTGTTGTATATTTTATCAGCCGGCTGAATATGGATTATTCCTTTGAAATCAGTGTTGCGGTCGGTACGGCAACCATGATTCTCGGCTATATTATCGGCGATATCAAATACGATATGGGAATCAGTATTCCGGCCATGATCATGATGTCACTGGTCAGTGCGGCCGTAACCATAGTGTTCCTGTTCTTTTACAGGGTACTGCAATATTCTGCGGCAGAGCATGTGGAGTTTGAGGATGATGATTTCTACTACTATGTAAAGGCCGTTCCGAAGGTCAAAGCAGGCGCACCCAAGAAGAAGGAAAAGAAGGTCATCAAGCGTCGCCGCGATGAAGAAGATGACGATGACGAAGAGTACGAGGAAGCCGCGATGGGCCTGATTGATTACAGCAACAAGGCCGCTGCGGAGAATGCTTCGAAGAGCAATGCCAAGGACGCTTCCGCATCGAAGGGAAATGATTCCGATTTTGAAGACGACGATGAGTTTGACGATTCCGATATGAAGATTATCGGAGAACAAAAAGCCGAACCGATTCGTCCGACGGCGAAGCCGGAAATGAAGAGCCCGAAGCGCGAAGCCGAAACAACGGATAAGAGAACCGGAAAGCCGGCAGCGGGTATTGCAAAATCCTCTGTCAAGCCGGCGGTCGCAGCCAATATCAATGATTTTGACGATGACGATGACGACGATGACGAACAGGTCATTCATAATTATTTCGCAGAGGACGGGGAATCGAAGCTTTCGGAATCGAAACCTGCGGCACCGAAGCCTGCGGCACCGAAGCCTGCAGCATCGAAGTCTGAGGATGATGATGAAGATTATTTATAAGATACCGTATGACGGAATTTCGGAAAGGGGAAGATGAGGCATGAAGACCTTTATCGTTTTTTTGAAAGATAAGTTAAATGTTGCTACGCTGCCTCACATCACCTTTATCGATGTGCTGGAAATACTGATATTTGCGGTTGCCGTGTATTATCTGATTAACTGGGCGAAGAAATCCCGAATCCGGTATCTGGCAAAAGGAATCGGTATTTTGCTGGCAACCTGGTTCCTCGCATATCTCTTTGAGCTGAGTGCCGTGCTGTTCATTTTCAAAAATGCCATCAGCGTCGGTATTATCGCGATTTTCATTATTTTCCAGCCCGAACTGCGAAATGCACTGGAACAGCTCGGTCAGAAAAAGGTGAGGTTCTGGGGTGATAAAAGTTCGGCGGAACGGTTTTCGGATGAAACGAAAGAGGAAATTATCGAAGCCGCGATGGCAATGGCAAAGGTGAAAACCGGTGCGCTGATTGTCATTGAGCAGAGCGTATCGCTCGAGGAATATATCAAAACCGGAATCCGGCTGGATTCCGTAATCAGCTCGGCACTGCTGATTAATGTGTTTGAACATAATACGCCGCTGCATGACGGCGCGGTTATTGTTCGGGACGGACGTGCCGTGGCGGCAACCTGTATTCTTCCGGTTTCGGAAAATATGAGTCTGTCCAAGGAACTCGGAACGCGGCATCGTGCCGGCGTCGGAATCAGTGAGGCATCGGACTGCCTGACGATTATTGTTTCGGAGGAAACCGGTAAAATCGCAATCGCATCCAGAGGAATGCTGACGCGGGACGTAACGGAGGAATTGCTTCGCAACAGACTGACACTGGCTCAGAATAAAGCGGAGACCGTCAACAAAAAGTCCAGAAAGGAAGCGGGCAAACATGGTAAAAAAGCTTAAATCAATGGTTTGCAACAATCTGGGCTTAAAGCTGCTTTCGGTCGTAATCGCAATTGTTCTTTGGGGAATCATCATGAACATGAACGATCCCGTCATCACGAAGACGATTGATGAGATTCCGATTGAACGGATTAACGAAGAGCAGGCAATGGAATTGCTGAAAGACAGTTCCAAAAAAGATACGACCGGCATATCGGATGCAAAATACACTTATGTATGTGCATCGCCCGAAATTGTAACCATAATTATTCGTGGAAAACGATCCAAAATCGAACGTCTGACAGCATCGGATTTCAAGGCATACATTAACTTCCTCGAATGGAGTGACGTCTATGCGCTTCCGGTGCATGTAGAGGCAAAACAGAAGGAAGTTGAAGACAATTTGGAAATTCAGTACCGCTCGCTGACGATGATGAGCGGAAAACTGGAGGTCAACGAGACCAAGACCATTGACGTCGAAATCCGCACGGAAAATGTTCCGAATGACTTTTATGCGAACTGCATCAAAAAAAGTGTCAGTCAGCAAAATGTTTCGGGACCGAAAAACAAAATCAAATCCGTTGTCAGCGTGATTGCCGTCATCGATGTGAATGAAATCGAACTGAAGGAAGCCAACGGAATCCGGGTCGGTTATCCGAAGGCAACGCTGGTTCCCATTGACCAGAACGGTGCCGAAGTCACCGGCGTGAGTCTTCAGATTCAGACCGTTTCGATGGAACTGCAGCTGCTTCCGATTCGGGAAGTGGAAGTGGATACGTCGGCACTGGCAAGAAAAGTTACCGCGGGAAAAGGTTTTTATGTCGGTAATATAACCTGCCGCAACATACGAATCGCAGGTCCCGAGGAATTGCTGAACCGAGTCGGAAAACTTGATATTTCGGATAATTTCACCAAAATCGAAGGCAAAATCGAGAAGGAAGAGCAACCGGTGGAGCTGAGTGAAAGCTTCCTGCCGTCCGGTCTGTATTTTGCCGACAGCAAGTCGGTAACGGTAACCGTGGAATTCGTGGAGAAGAAAAAACTGGAGTTCGATGTCAAAACCGAGGCGATTCAGATTACGGATTTAAATGAAGGACTTCAGACGATATTTGACAAAGAGACAATTCATGTGACGTTATATGTTTCGGAGGACAATGCGAAGACATTAACGGCAGAGAATTTGCAATTGTATCTGGACGGAAAACAGTTCACATCGCTCGGAAATAAGAAGGGAATCGTAGTTCATTCCGAAAATTCCGTGGTTGAGGACAGTTTCGTTATGGAAGAGGCGCTTACGGTCGACCTGATGGTAAGGGATAAGTCGGTTGAACCGCCGTCTCCAAAACAATAAGCACGTGGTGGTGTGAGGAACAGGAGGAGTTGTTATGGTATCAGGAAAAGCAGTTGTCATTAATGAAAAAGGTTTACACATTAAGCCGTCCGGCAAAATGAGCAGTATTGCACTGTCATTTCCGTGCATGGTGTATCTGGTTGTAAGAGAGTATCATGTCAATGCCAAAAGTGTGCTCGGAATCCTCAGCGCACAGGTTAAAAAGGGCGAAGAAATCGAAATTGTCTGTGACGGTGAGCAGGAAACCGAGGCATTGGAAAAACTGCTGGAAGGCGTCCGTTGCGGATTTGAAATGCCGTAATTCGGGCGGTTGACGGAACTCGAATCAGTATTAAAATTTATTTTGATGAACCCGGAAGTGCTTTGTATAGATGATGTATAGAGCACTTCATTGGTTTTTAGAGGTAGAAGGATGAAAAATGCGGAACGATATCGAAAATTCCCGGTGATGCGGTATGAAAACAGACGGTGGCCGTCGGCTGAGATTACAAAAGCACCGATTTGGTGCAGTGTGGATTTGAGAGACGGAAATCAGGCTCTTGTGGAGCCGATGACAGTGGAGGAAAAGCTTCAGCTGTTCGATCTTTTGTGCCGAATCGGAATCCGCGAAATCGAGGTCGGATTCCCGGCAGCATCGCAGATTGAGTTTGATTTCGTCCGTACCCTGGCAGAGACGCATTGTGTGCCGGATACCGTTTCGGTTCAGGTATTGGTGCAGTGCCGGCCCGAACAGATTGTCAGAACGTTTGAGGCAATCCGGGGCCTGAAGAATGTTATTTTGCATATCTATAATCCGACTTCCGTATTGCAGAGAGACGTTGTGTTTCACGGTACGAAAGACGAAATCAAGCGGATTCCGACAGAAACCGTACGGCAGATCCTGGAACTGGAAAAGACCTTCGACGGTCGATTGACGCTGGAATATTCACCGGAAAGCTTCAGCGGAACGGAACCGGACTATGCGGTGGAAATCTGCAACGAGGTTTTGAGACAGTGGAATCCGTCCGAATCCCGCAGAGCCATTATCAATCTGCCGGAAACCATGCAGTTAAATACGCCGAATGTGTATGCCGATCAGGTGGAATGGGTGGCGGATCGCTTGGAGTTCCGGGAATTTGTCACGGTCAGTGTACATACGCACAATGATCGCGGTACGGGAATTGCCAGCACGGAGCTGGCATTGTTGGCCGGCGCCGAACGGGTGGAAGGAACCCTGTTCGGAAACGGAGAGCGAACCGGAAATATGGATTTGCTGACCCTGGCATACAATTTATTTTCCGTCGGAATCGACCCGGGACTGGACATCGGGGATGTACAGGCGTTGGCCGATGCCTATGAACAGCTTGTGAAAATGCCGATTTCCCCGAGACATCCGTATGCGGGCAGATTTGCGTTTACGGCATTTTCCGGCGGACATCAGGATGCGATCAGCAAAGGCTTCCATGCAATGCAGGAAAGCGGCTCTTCGGAGTGGAGAGTGCCGTATTTGCTGATTGATCCGGAGGATATCGGAAGAACCTACGAGACCGTTGTCAGAATCAATTCGCAGTCCGGCAAGGGCGGCGTTGCGTATGTTTTGGAACAGTATTACGGGTTCCGGCTTCCGAACGAAATGAAACGGGAATTTGCGGATCATGTTCAGCTTTGCGCGGAACGTCAGGGCGGTGAATTAACCAAAGAGGCGATATATGAGGAATTCCGGAAGGAGTATCTGGAGAAAAAATCGCCGCTTCATTTCCTTCGCTGCAACATCGACGACCGTGTGGAATCGGATCCCGGCAAAAATACCTATGCGACGCTGTTTTACAGCTATAACGGTGCGGAATGTCGGTTGGAAAGCTACGGAAACGGACCGATTGATGCCGTCAAAAAGGGACTTCAGAAGGAACTGGGCCTGAATCTGAAACTGCTGGATTACAGTGAGCACGCGTTGAATTCCGGTTCGGAAGCGCAGGCGGCGGCGTATGTATGCATGAGAGATGAGAAGACCGGCCGGTCGACCTTTGGCGTCGGAATCAGTTCCAATATTACCAGAGCGTCGATTCGGGCTATGTTCTGCGCCGTCAACAGATTGGAGGACCGGAACAAATGAAAACAACCGCGTATCGGCTGTACGGTCTGATTGGGTGGCTGATGAAACCGTTTCGCATCCGAAAGAACAAAGTGTTTTTGTTCATGGTACATGACTGTCATTTTCAGGGAAATATCCGATATGTATATGATTGTCTGAAGGCAGAGTATCCGGAGAAAATCTGCGTTGTCAGAAACAAACGGGAACTGCTGCACCCGGAGGGCGGTTTCGGAAAACGGATTGCCGGCTTATTCCGATTCGTATTCGGTGTCAATTTTCATCTGATGACGTCGGAAACGGTATTTCTGAATGATAATTTTCTGCCGCTTGCATATATACCGGTTAAGAGCAAGACGACGCTGGTGCAGCTCTGGCACGGGGCCGGAGCATTCAAACGGTTCGGACTCGACACGGAGCCGAGCGAAACCGTTCGGAAGCTGGTCGCAAAGGGCAACCGGAACATTTCGTATCTTCCGGTGACGGCTGATTTTGCCGTGCCGATTTACGCCGGTGCGCTGGGAATCGCGGAAGAGAAAATTCATCCGACAGGACTTCCGCTGATGGATTTTTATTTTGACGAAGAACGAAAGAAACGGGCCAGAGAAGCCGTCTGTCAGGCATATCCGGAGCTTCGGGGAACACGAATCCTGTTATATGCGCCGACGCTTCGCACGACTTCCGGGCAAAATGAGGCGGTTTGGAAGTCCTTTGACGGAGAACGGCTGCTGCGGGCCGTCGGAGACGATGCGAGATTACTGGTGCGCTTTCATCCGACATTGCCGAAGCGGACACTGCCGGAGAATCCGCGCATTCTGAACGTGACGGAGTACCCGGACAGCAAGGAACTGATGGTGGCTGCCGACTGGCTGATTACCGATTATTCGTCCCTTGCCGTGGAATATTCGCTGCTGCGGAAACCGCTGCTTTTGTATGCACCGGATTTCCGTACGTCGTCATCGTCGGAGATGGAACGGTACGACCGGGGCTATTATATGTCCTTTGACGATATTGACGGAGGAATCGCCGAAACCATGGACGACTGCTGCCGGATGATCGGGGATACCGAAACCGGAATTCTGCGGTCGGAGTGTTTTCGGACTCGGAATTTTAACTGTCCGATGGAATTCGGATACACGAAGCGGATGCTTCGGGAAATATTGGAGGAATCAAAATGATAGTTGCCGGAATAGTTGCCGGAGGTTCCGGAACGAGAATGGGAACGGCGGTTCCCAAGCAGTATCTGATGCTGGGAAACCGATGTATACTGCTTCGGACCGTGGACTGTTTTCTGGCGCATCCGGATATTGATTTGATTATTCTCGGTGTCGCACAGGATTATGTGGCTTATACCGAAGGCCTGCTCGACCGGTCGCTTGACAGCGAAAACCGGAAACGGGTGATTGTCGTTTCGGGAGGTGCGGACAGAAACGAGACACTGATGCACATTTGCGAAAAAGCGGAAGAACTGGACGCATCACCGGATACGATTCTGGTGACCCATGATGCGGTTCGTCCGTTTGTGACGCAGCAGATGATTACGGACGGAATCGAAAAACTGAGGACGTCCCCGGAACGGACGGCAGTCACGACGGCAATACCGGTTGTGGATACGATTATCCGGTGTAACGACAGTCGGCAGGTAGAGGAGGTCCCGGACCGGAGTACGATGTTTCAGGCACAGACTCCGCAAACCGTCAGACTGACGGAACTGCTGGAACTGTACCGTACCGTGTCCCCGGAAGAAAGGGCGCTCCGAACCGACTTAAGCGGATTGTACCGCAGTCAAAACCGGACGGTATATACGGTTCCGGGTTCGCAGAAAAACAGAAAAATAACAACGCCGGAAGATTACGAGACAGCTGCGGAGCTGTTCAGAGAGGAACTCAAAGAATGAATGTAGCAGTCATTATAGCGGGAGGATGCGGTCAGAGAATGGGAAGCGATATTCCCAAACAGTTTCTGACGGTATTGGACAAGCCGGTTATTGTCTATACGCTGGAAAGCTTTCAAAAGCATCCGATGATCGATTGGATTGAGATTGTCTGCATTGACGGATGGCAGGACAAACTGAAGGAGTATCTGGCCGAGTATCATTTGGATAAAGTACGGCAGATCGTTCCCGGAGGAGCATCGGCACAGGAATCGATTCGAAACGGAGTGGAGGCATTGGAGTCGTGCTGTTCCGATTCGGATATCGTGGTGATTCACGACGGAATACGACCGCTTGTCGATGATGAGGTGCTGACCGATGCGGTGGAAACCTGCAGACGGTGCGGAAATGCGGTGTCTTCGCTTCCGTATAACGAGCAGATTTTCGTTGTAGACGAACAGAATGAGGGGTGTACGAATCGGTATATTCCGCGGGAGACCCTGCGCCGCGTCATGACACCGCAGGCATACCGGTACGGGGAACTGGCCGCAAGCTATCAAAAGGCATTTGCCGAAGGAATCGGAATCGGACCGTCCTCGTATACGAATACGATGATGGCGGACCTCGGCGTTACCCTTCATTTTTCCAAAGGGTCGGATCGCAATATCAAACTGACCAATAAAAATGATTTGAACATTTTTAAAGGATATCTGTTGGCGGAACAAAACGACATGCTGGAGTGAGAGTATGAATATTTACGAAAATGAGCTGTATCGGGCGGATGTGCAGAGAATTTCGGAATTGCCCTATGAATGGGAAAAACTGACCCATATGACGGTCGCCGTGTCCGGGGCAACGGGAATGGTCGGCAGTTTTCTGGCGGATGTGCTGATGGAACGGAATCACAGACACAATCAGGACGTGACTCTGATTCTGATGGGACGAAGCAGGAGCAAGCTGGTTCACCGGTTCCGGGAATACATGGATGACGCCAATGTGGAATTGTGTGTTCAGGATGTCAATGATCCGATTACGGAAGAGCCGGAACCGGATTATGTGATTCATGCCGCCAGCACAACGCATCCGAGGGCCTATGCGGAGGAACCGATCGGAACCATTACGGCAAACGTTATCGGGACCAAAAATCTGCTGGACTGGGCGGTTGCGAGCGACGCGAAGCGGTTTGTCTTTTTGTCTTCGGTCGAGATTTACGGGGAAAACCGGGGAACGGTGAATGCATTTTCCGAGACCGATCTCGGATATATTGACTGCAACACCATGAGAGCCGGATATCCGGAAAGCAAGCGAACCGGAGAAGCGTTATGTCAGGCTTATCGAAGAGAAAAGGGCCTGGATTCGGTTGTTGTGCGGCTGTCGAGAACGTACGGACCGACCATGCTGGCAACGGATACGAAGGCCATTTCGCAAATGATCGGGAAAGGCCTGAAGGGCGAGGATATCGTCCTGAAAAGTGCGGGAACCCAGCTGTATTCCTATTCCTATGTGGCGGATGCCGTATCGGCGATTCTGTTCTGCATGCTGCAGGGAGAGGACGGAGAGGCCTATAATGTGGTTTCCGACGAATCGGATATCCGTTTGGCCGACCTGGCACAGACCATTGCCGACTGGGCGGGAACCAATGTCGTATTTGAAATGCCCGACGCCACGGAAGCGGCCGGATATTCCAAGGCCACCCGCGCCACCATGTCGACGGACAAACTGAAAGCGCTCGGCTGGAAATCGCTGTATCCGCTGGCAAAGGCGCTGCCCAGAACCTTGTCGATTTTGGCGGAAACGTCGGAAGAATAAATGAAACGGAGAAATTGCCATGTATGACTATCTGATTGTGGGGGCAGGGTTGTTTGGAGCAACATTTGCCTATGAAGCACGAAAATGCGGAAAGACCTGTCTGGTTATCGACAGACGGGATCATATTGCGGGAAATGCCTATTGCAAGGATGTGGAAGGAATTCAGGTGCACTGGTACGGAGCACACATTTTCCATACATCCGATAAGAAAATCTGGGATTTCGTCAATCGGTTCGCGGATTTCAACAATTATGTCAATTCCCCGGTTGCCGTGTACGGTGAGGAATTGTACAACCTGCCGTTTAATATGAATACCTTCAGCAAAATGTGGAATATCAAGACGCCGCAGGAAGCCCGGGACATTATCCGAAAGCAGATTGAACGGGAAGGGATTACGGAGCCGAAGAATCTGGAAGAGCAGGCACTGAGCCTCGTCGGCCGGGATGTGTACGAAAAACTGGTGAAGGGATATACCGAGAAGCAGTGGGGACGCGACTGCAGGGAACTGCCGTCATTTATCATCAAACGGCTGCCGCTTCGGTTTACGTTCAACAATAATTATTTCAATGACCGGTATCAGGGAATTCCGACGGAAGGCTATACCGCAATGGTCGAGAAAATGCTGGAAGGAACGGAGGTCCGTCTGGAAACCGATTATCTGAACAACCGGGACGAGTGGAACCGCCTTGCCGATAAGGTCATTTATACGGGTGCGGTGGACGAATTTTACGATTATTGCTACGGGCCGCTGCAGTACCGGAAGGTAACGTTTGAGCATGAGGTTCTGAATACGGATAATTTTCAGGGAAATGCCGTTGTCAATTACACCGAACGAAGCGTTCCGTACACGCGAATCATCGAGCACAAGCATTTTGTGTTCGGAACACAGGAAAAGACGGTCATTTCCAAAGAGTATCCGGCGGAATGGAAGCCGGGCGAGGAGCCGTATTATCCCGTCAATAACGAAGACAATCAGGCACTGTATGCAAAATACCGCGAGCTGGCCGAGAAGGAAGACAAGGTCATTTTCGGAGGCCGTCTCGGAGAGTACCGGTACTACGATATGGATAAGGTCATTGCGTCCGCATTCAGTCTGTGTGAAAAGGAGTTACGGTCATGATAGATATTTTGATGGCAACGTATAACGGAGAAGAGTTTATTACCGAACAAATCGATTCGATCCTCGAACAGAGCAATCGGGATTGGCACCTGTATATTTGCGATGACTGCTCGACGGATGCGACATATGAAATTGCAAATGCCTTTGCGGATACGTATCCGGAGCTGATTACCTGCGTTCAAAATGAGACTAATACGGGCAGTGCGGGAGCCAATTTCCTGCAGATGCTGGCGATGTCGAAGGGCGATTATGTGATGTTCTGTGACCAGGACGATGTGTGGAGACCGAACAAAATCGAAGCGTCCGTCCGCGCCATGAAGAAAATGGAAGAGAAGTACGGAACCGAGACTCCGATGCTGGTACATTCCGACCTGATTGTGACGGACCGCAATCTGGATGTGATTGCCCCGTCCTTATTGGAAATGCAGAAACTGGAAGGAAGTCAGCGAACCTTTGAGAAGCAGCTGGTGCAGAATTGCGTAACCGGCTGTACGATGTTATTTAACAAGGCCCTGAGAGACCTGCTGAATCCGCTGCCGGAGTGCTATATTATGCATGACTGGTGGATCGCCCTGGTGGCATCCTGCTTCGGAAAAATCGGTTTTCTGAATATGCCGACCATTTTATATCGTCAGCATTCCGATAATGTGGAAGGCGCGAAGGATTTCCGCGGACTTGACGAAAGCCTGAAAATGATGCGCAATAAAGACCGGATTCGGATGGCACTGGAACTGACATACGATCAGGCAGGACAGTTTGATGCGATTTATCGGGACCGTATGAGCGAAGAGCAGCTGATGATTCTGGAAGAGTATGAGATGCTTCCGTTTGAAAATAAGCTGAAACGGATGCATACCATGAAAAAATACGGATTTTTCAAAACCGGCTGGAATCGGAAAATCGGTCAGATTTTCTTCCAGTAGAGAGGAAATTCGGCCAGCGGAACGAACCGAATGGCGGAACGAACCGGATAGCGAATCATAAAAACGAATACAGAGTCCGAATAACAGTAATGCCCATGCAAGTATTTGCATGGGCATTATGTAATAATGTGGTGTAAGGAAAGAAAATAATCGTAATGAATTTATTCCTCCGGCATGGAAGATTTGTCCATAAGGGTTACTTCAATTGCCAGAGAAACCTGCTGTCCGTCCTTGATACGGTAAACTGTGAGCGTGACGGTAGTTCCGGCACGGTAAGAGGAAATACGGGACGTCAGCTGTTCGGTTGTTGCAACCTTCATACCGTTTACGGCCGTGATAATATCACCGGCCAGAATACCGGCCTGTTTTGCCGCGGAATTATCGATAACTTCTTTGATATATACGCCGTTCGGCCAGCCAAAGGAGGAAATCATTTCGTCTGTGACGGGAAGAATATAAACGCCGAGACATCCGGCTTCGCTTGCATCAAACTGTTCAATGGTTTTCAGTTCGTTCAGAATCGGAGTTGCCTGGGCAATCGGAATGGCGTATCCCATTCCTTCCACATCGACGTCTACGGTTTTTGCGGAATTGATTCCGATGACTTCGCCGTTGATGTTAATCAGAGCACCGCCGCTGTTGCCGGGGTTAATGGCAGCATCGGTCTGAATGACGGTCATGTTGACTCCGTCTTCGGTGGTAATAATCCGGTTCACCGCACTGATATATCCGACGGTAACGGAGGTTCCGTATCCTTCGGCATTTCCGATGGCAAGAACCATTTCACCGACGCGATACGCATTTTCCTCAGCCAGTTTGGCAACCTTGAAGTTCTTTTTGGTTTCCTCCGACAGGGCGGAAGAATCAATCGTCAGAATGGCAAGATCGTCGTACGGAGAAGTTCCTTTGACTTCCGCTGTGATTTCCGTGTTGTCCGGAAGAATAACGGAAACAGAGGATGCATTTTCGATGACATGATTATTGGTTGCAATATATATACAATGTTCGTCTTCGGAAATGATGATTCCGGAACCGCGGGATTCGCCTGTATGGCCGAACCCGAACATATCTCGGACAAGAACCGTTGAGGTAATCTGAACAATCGAAGGAAGAACATCGTTTGCAATTTCGCTGATATCTTTATTGGGAATCAAACGAGCCTGTGCCCGTTTGGTTTCCTCGATGGAATACGAAACTCCGGGAGTGGGAGACGGCTGACCGGATTCGGATGACCGACTGCCGGTTTGCGTGACATCCCCACGGGTGGAAATCGGAGAGGAATCATGATCCGAAAACATGTACATGACGCCGATGCCGGCACCGGATAACAAAGCAACCGTAACAAGTACAATGAAAATATTTCGAATTACTTTCATAACAGAATCTCTCCTTTCAATCGATACGGTCAATATACACTATGAATGTGTCAAAATTGTGTAGACTTTTTGTTCTTTTGCCGCGAATTCGAAATCGGAACCGGAAAATCACCGTGCGGGAAGCAAGACTTGAATTTTTGCTCAAATTATGGTATATTAAAGCATTGAAAAGTTTGCAGTGAGGCACGCATTTATGACAAACAACAATCAGCGTACATTATCGATGATTTGCATTATTGCAGACATCAGTATCGTTATTGCTTCCTATTTGCTGGCATATCTGATTCGTTTTCGGTTGCTGGCAGATGTCGGAGTATTCGCTTTGGGGCAGAATGAAAAATTCTACTCCTTATCGGTGTACGCAAAATATCTGATTGCGATTGTTCCCGGATATTTCTTCATTTACAATAAATCGGGTTTGTATCAGTTGTCCCGCAATACCCGTATTGCATTATGGAAGATTACGGAAGCCAACATTTTCGGATTGCTGTTCTTCGCTCTGATTCTGACCGTTTTGAAGGAAGTGAACCTGTCCCGTTGGTTTCTGGGCTGTTTCTTCCTGTTAAATGTGGCGCTGGGGTATTCTTTTCGCAGACTGTTTGATGCGATTCTTCGAAAACTGCATGCAAAAGGAATTAACCTGAAACACATTGTAATTGTCGGATACAGTGCGGCTGCAAGAGGGTATATCGACCGAATAAATGCAAATCCGCAGTGGGGATACGATATTCACGGTATCATTGATGACGAACTGGAGGACGGGTTTGAATACAACGGAATCCGTCTGATCGGAAACATCAGCGATCTGCAGGACCATTTGGCCCGCCATCAGTACGATGAGATTATCATTTCGCTGAGTATCAACGATTATTATAAGCTGCGCCGCGTGGTCGGAATTTGCGAGCGGTCCGGTTCTCATACGAAAATGATTCCCGATTACAATCATATTGTTCCGACGGTTCCCGCAATGGAGGATTTCGACGGATTGCCGATTATCAATATTCGGAAGGTTCCTCTTGCGTTTTTCGGAAATCGTATTATCAAGAGAATCTCCGATTTGATCGGCGGCATTGTTGTGCTTGTGATTTTTGCGGTTCCGATGCTTGTGATTGCCATCGCAATCAAGGTGACGACCGGCGGAAAAATCATTTATAAGCAGGAGCGTGTCGGGCTTCACAACAAACGGTTCTATATGTACAAATTCTGCAGTATGAAAGAAGCCAAAGGGGGCGAAGACCGGAATGAATGGTCCAATGCGGAGAATGTCCGCGTGACCAAAATCGGACGGTTCCTCAGACATACCAGTCTGGACGAGCTTCCGCAGATTTTCAACGTGCTGAAGGGGGACATGAGCTTAATCGGACCTCGGCCGGAACGACCGTTTTTCGTAGAAAAATTCAAAGAAGAGATTCCGAGATATATGATTAAGCATCAGGTGCGTCCGGGAATTACCGGATGGGCGCAGGTGCACGGACTGCGGGGAAATACGTCCATCAGTAAGCGAATCGAATATGATTTGTATTACATCGAAAACTGGACGATGATTCTGGATATCAAGATTCTGATGATGACGATATTTACGGGATTTGTAAATAAAAATGCATATTGATAAACGCGTGGCGCGAGACGGGGCCGTACGGTAACGGAACCCGTATTGTGCGGTAACGAAACCGGACGGAACCGGGACGTGTCGGAACGCCGGAGCCATGCGAAATGACGGAAAGGATAGTATGAGTACGGATACGGATGATAAGAAAAATGACTATGAACACATTTGCATGATGTGTCATAAGACGGAACATGAAGTCGGCAAAATGATTACGGTGCCGCCGAACATGACTGTCTGCACGGATTGTATGCAGACGATGCTGAACAGCTTCGGGGCGTCCGGAAAGCTGCCGTTTAACTTCGGTAATTTCGGATCGCTGTTCAATGCACCGAACGGAGATGCGGCAAAAGAGCCCGAAAAATCCGAGGAAGCGGAAGAAGACCCGACGAAGGATAACGGAGAAGGAAACGCGAAGAACAACGGAGAAGGAAACGCGAAAAACGGTAACGGTCCGTTTGAGTTTCCGTTCGGAAACATTCGCTTCATTTTCCCGGAAATGATGCAGGGAGAGAACCGAAAGATAAAGCCGAAGAAGAAAGCACAGGAAGAGGCAGCCGAGGAAAATCCGGACGTAATGGATATTGCCAATCTGCCTGCACCGCACGAGATCAAGGCCAAATTGGACGATTACGTCATCGGCCAGGAATACGCCAAGAAGGTAATCAGCGTTGCGGTGTATAACCATTATAAGAGAGTACGCAGACAGAATGAGCCGGCGTTCAAAGATGACGTTACCATTGAAAAATCCAATATGCTGATGATCGGACCGACCGGCTGCGGCAAAACCTATCTGGTACAGACGCTGGCAAGGCTTCTGAATGTTCCGCTTGCCATCACGGACGCAACGTCCCTGACCGAGGCGGGATATATCGGCGACGACGTGGAAAGCGTGCTGTCCAAGCTGCTGCAAAATGCCGACAATGACGTGGAACGCGCGGAACACGGAATTGTATTTATTGACGAAATCGACAAAATTGCCAAAAAGAAAAATACAACAAGCCGGGATGTCAGCGGAGAAAGCGTTCAGCAGGGACTGTTAAAGCTGCTGGAGGGTGCGGATGTGGAAGTGCCGGTAGGGGCGTCCAGTAAAAATGCGATGGTTCCGCAGACGACCATCAATACCAAAAATATTCTGTTCATATGCGGAGGAGCGTTCCCGGGGCTGGAAGAGATTGTCAAGACAAGACTGACGAAATCATTTACCATGGGCTTTAATGCCAATCTGAAGGATACGTACGACAAGGACCCCGAAATTCTGGCAAAAACATCCATGGATGATTTGCGGGAATACGGAATGATTCCGGAATTTATCGGACGTCTGCCGATGGTATTTGCGTTAAAGGGACTGGATAAGGACGCCATGAAGAAGATTTTGACAGAACCGAAGAATGCCATTTTGAAGCAGTATCAGAAACTGCTCGCAATGGATGAGGTGCAGCTGAAATTTGATGATTCCGCCCTGGATGTCATCGCTGAGGAAGCCGTGTCGAGAGATACGGGAGCCCGTGCGCTTCGGTCCATTATCGAAGAGTTTATGCTGGATATCATGTATGAGATTCCGAAGGACGCATCCATCGGGACCGTGACCATTACGGGAGATTATATCCGTAAGAAAGGTGCCCCGATTATTGAATTGCGTCAATAGTTAAGAATTTACGACATGAAACGGCGCGAAACATGTCCGAATCAAGATATTAGGCAAGAATTTACCGAAAATACTTGATACACTTTGAGATTTGCCATATAATATAATTGACAATTTATTTGTTAATCGGAATGAGCGTATAACGCAGAAAGAGGGCTGTTATGTTTTGCAATCAATGTGGAAATGTGATTGTTCCCGGAGCAAAGTTTTGCAGTGAATGCGGGGCAAAAATGGAAAATGTCTGGAATCCTGCTATGAATCCCGTTGTCGAAACGGCATCGGATGCAGTTAATAATATTGATGAAACCGTTACGGAGACGGCAGCGAGTGTTTCGGAATCCGTAAATGATGCGGCTGAAACGATTACTGCGCCTGTTTTTGAGGCGGCAGAAACGGTAACAGAGTCCGTTGCGGAAACGGCAGAGAGTGTTGCGGAACCTGCTGTTGAGGCAGCAGAGACGATTGCCGCACCTGTTTTTGAGGCGGCAGTGAATACTGCGGAATCGGCAGCGGAATCCGTTTCGGAGTCGGCTTCGGAGATGACAGAGGCGGTTTCGAAGGACGTGACGGAAACGGTTTCCGACGTGAATGCGGCAGCCAATGCATGGATGAATGCGACTGCGGAGCAGCCGGCACAGCCCGCATATCAGCAGCCGGTACAGCCCGTATATCAGCAGCCGGCACAGCCCGTATATCAGCAGCCGGAGCAGCCCGTATATCAGCAGCCGGCACAGCCTGTATATCAGCAGCCGGAGCAGCCCGTATATCAGCAGCCGGAGCAGCCCGTATACCAGCAGCCGGTACAGCCTGTCTTTCAGGCACCGGTACAGCCTGCTTATCAGCCGCTGACCCAGCCGACGTATCGGCAGCAGAATGAAGAAAAGAAAGCCAAAAAGAAAAAGTCCAAAGCACCGGCAATTATCATCGGCATTTTGCTGACGATTATTATATTGGGCGGCGGTTTGGTTGCATACCTTACGTTCCTGGACAAGAACGGTATCAAAGAGTACATCCCGGGTATTGATTTCAATCTGTTGGATTTCTCTCAGCTGAGCAAAGACGAAGAGAAGACATTTAAGGATTTGGCGATTATTGCCGACAGAGCGGTTGTCAACCAGGATGCTTCCAAGCTGAAACGGGCATATCCGGAGTATGCTCTGGATTATATTTTGAGTCAGTTTAACTGCAGTGATGCACAGGATTATGTGGATTCGTATCATAATGAATATATTACCGAGGAGCTGGGAACGGAAATCGGTATTTTGGAAACTCCTCATCTGATGTTCAAGGTTAAGGACCTGAAAGAATTGAAGTCCGTGTTCAAAAAGAAGTTTGATAAAGAGGTATCGCTGAAGAAGGCATATGTCGTTGAAAATGTATGTCGCTACAGAAACAAAAAAGATACCGATCAGTGTGTAAGACTCTCGGATACGTATCTGTTCTTCGAAACGGAAGAGGGCTGGAATATCATTCAGCTTTCCGAAGACGGATTGTCCGACTTTGGCCTTGATAAATGATGAAATGATTATACCGAAAGACCAGCAATGAAATGCTGGTCTTTCATAGTGTTGAAAGTCAGGTGTTAAAAATGTACGAAGAAAAGGATAATAACTCTGAAAATCTGAATGCTATATCGGATGAGCAAGAGAAAAAAGAGCCTATTATCGCAAATCCGGGAGACGGCAATAACGGTAGCTCGGATGCCGAAAATGAGTCGGCTCAAATGAGCGGACAATCCTCAAAACGAGGAATCCGTTCGGTACTGAGCGGAAAAAATATTGCTGCCGGAGTGTTCTTTTTCATTACCAATATTGTTATTGTGGCGTTCGGATGGAAACTGATTTATTTTAATACAGTGGACATGTCGGCCATGATTTTTCAGCTGAAAGTGCCGCTCGGCGGTGCGGATGCAACGAATTTCTATTCCCTGTTTATCGGCATGCTGGTCGGCGGAATTCTGATGCTCGTAAGCGAAATGACGATTTTGGAACGTTTGCTGAAGAAATGCGAACGAACGAAGGAAAAAGGAAAGTTTATCACGTTTTTTCAAAAGCACTACAGCCTTATTGTAGGTCTTCTTATGGGCGTTGTCATTATTGTGGTTTTGCTGCTGCTGAGATTTCCGCAGTATGTTATTCGTCAAATGACGAATTCCACTTTTTACGATGACTATTACGTGGATCCGGAACAGGTGGAGATTATTGCTCCGGAGAAAAAACGGAATCTGGTTTATATTTATCTGGAATCGATGGAAATCGCGTATTCCGATATTCAGCACGGTGGTATCTGCAAGAAGGATCTGATGCCGGAACTGACGGAACTGGCAGTATCCGGAATCAATTTCATGCCGGCAGGATCGGACAGCCTGAACGGCGCATTGATGATGACGGGAATGACCTATACGATGGGCTCGCTGGTTGCTCAGACGAGCGGGACGCCGGCTATTTTGCCGATTGCACAGAATGCCATGGGCAAGGCGGATTATCAGGAGTTTCTGCCCGGTCTGTACACCATCGGAGAGGTGCTGCGAAAGAACGGATATCAGCTTTGTTTCCTGATTGATTCCTCGATTGAATTTTCCGGGTGTGACATCTACGTCGGAACCCACGGAAATTATGATGTCCGCGATTACAACTACTATCTGAAAAACGGTACCCTGCCGGAAGGTTATAAAGAATGGTGGGGATTTGAAGACGAAAAGCTGTTCGCATATGCAAAGGAAGAAATTCAGAGAATGTATGAACAGGACGAGCCGTTTTGTCTGACGATGATGACGATGGATACTCATTTTACCGACGGATACAAATGCCGGTTGTGCGGTGACGAGTTCCCGGAACAGTACAGCAATGTCATTGCCTGCTCATCCAGACAGGTGTCCGAGTTTGTAACCTGGCTTTCCGAACAGCCGTTTTATGACGATACGACAATTGTGCTGGTAGGAGATCATCCGACAATGGATTCCGAATTCATTTCGTCCCGGTCCGGTTACAAACGGAATATGAAACGAAAGAGCTATCTGTCGATCTTGAATTCGGCAACGGAGTATACGCTGAATCGGAAACGGGAGTTTACGCAGCTGGATATGTATCCGACGACGCTGACGGCGATGGGCTTTACGGTTGTCGGCGACAAACTCGGAATCGGAGTCAATCTGTTCTCGGATACCCCGACGGTTCTGGAACAGTTCGGTTTTAACGAAATGAAGAAACAGCTGGAAATGCATTCCAGGTTTTACGATGCGAATATTATTTATAAGCATAAACAGTAGTTCCGGAGCATGCCGGAACGATACATTGTCTGCCGCGGACCGGCCCGGCCCGCGACGGTACGGTTTCGACGGAACCGGAATCGCAAAGGATTGAGAAGAATAATGTTGTGGGAGGTTATGGGATGGTTGATTCGATTTCGGAATTATATCGTGATTACAAAAAACGATTGAATGAAGTTGATATGATCGAACAGGATCTTCTGAATACGGACGATAAAAAATCATGGACTGAAAAAATGATTCGCAAGTCGGAAATCATCCGTAATTATTATCGATTGACGGAAGATGAACTGAATACCTACATCAATCCGATTTTGTATGGACAGGAGCCGCTGAACGATGAAAAGGCCGGCGAACTGTACGAAGGTGCATACGATTATTTTATGAATGTCATGTGTGATGACGTGCTGGAATCACAGATGTTTGTTCGGCTGTGGGATTATTTTCATCAGCAGGGAGACGAGTTCAACGAGCGAACATGCCGATGTGCATTTTCCAACAATGCATTTCTGAACGTTGAGGGAAATCTTCAGAAGCTGGCCATGGAACAGGCGGAATGGGTTTCCGGATACATGGAACGAATCGATCATTTGCGAAAGATTCATCAGGATGACGACGAGGCATTTCTCAAGGATGTCCGCGGTGTGCTGGATACGCTGAGAAGCCAGTACCGGATGGAAAGTTCCCGCTTTGAACCGAATGTCAATCATTTGATTGAGTATTTCAACAAGCTGTCAAGAATCCGCCGGTGTCGGGAATATTTTGATGACGATGCATGGGAAATGATTGAAAAACCGCTGCAGGAAGTCGGAACGGATGTTATGTTCATGGCGGCGCTGCACTGGAATACGGTGGATCCGGCGTTGAAGGAAACCATCGGACCGGCCTATCCGATCGGATTTATCGAACAGACCAAACTGCCGGTGGAAGAACGTGACATGAAGGTGTATGTCGGGTATATCGTATACGCGTTCTATTCCGGATTGCTGAAACCGGAGCAGACGTTTACGCTGCTTCGGTCTTACGGACGGTCCGTGACAAAGGAATATGATTTTAACAATACCAACTGGTATGATCAGCCGGAGGACAGCCGGTTCTCGATCATTTTATATACGACCAGACCGATGTTTGAGATGCTGGAAGCATTTACCTGTGAGCCTGCGAAGAAGGAACGGATGAAAGCCGAGCTTCTGTACGAGGTCAAAACGTATATCGAAACCATACCGAGAGAGTGTACCTGCAAGGAATACCTGGATCAGTCGCTGTATCATTTGCTGTATGATTTGATCGGATTTATCGATGATGACGAAATGGCAATCGAGTTTATCGACTGCATGATTATCAGCCGTCAGATGTCGACACTGATTCATACCGTTATGACGGCAAAGCTGTCGACAACGATTCTGGACCGGCTGATCGATACGCATCCGGAACTGTTCTTTGACGTTTTGGAAACGGATTCGGAAGAAATGGTAGCGGAACTGAAAGAGGTTCTGATGAAACTGATGTACAACTCCGCAAGATGCCATGATATCGGCAAAATTCTGATTGCCAATATTGTCAATACACAGATTCGCCGGCTGTCGGATATGGAGTATTCGTATATCAAATATCATCCGAAGTGGAGTTACGAGATTCTCATGAGAAACCGTCATTTGCGTCCCTGTGCGGAAATCGCGCTCGGTCATCACAGAAGCTATGACGGAAAGAGCGGATATCCGATGTTCTTCGATAATTGCGCGAGCCGGTACCGCATTTTGATTGATCTGCTGAAGGTTTGTGACTGTATGGATGCGGCCACCGACGTATTCGGACGAAACTATTCCAAGGGAAAGACGTTCGAAGCCGTGCTTGCCGAGTTCGAGAACGGCGCCGGTACGCAGTACAATCCTGAAATCGTGAAATTTATCAAACAGGATACGAAACTGTATCAGGATTTGAAACTGCTGACGTCGGAAGAGGGACGGGCGGATTTGTATTATCATATTTACAGAAGTTATCGGTAGATTGGAGATTTGCGGACATGAGCAGCATCGTTTCCGAACGAAAAGGAAAAGACAACAGGGGAAGAGCAGAACGGGAAAATCGCAAAGCATTACTGATTACCATAATCGTACTGCTTGCAATGGGTCTTTCAACAATCGGATTCATTATTTATCATCAGTGGAAAACCCGAAAAGACGAAGAAGAGGCTGCCAGAATTGCCCGGTATGAAGCGGACGGATTCCATGATTATTCGGATTATTTTTCTTCCGGACTGGATAAGAACGGGTATGTGAAAGGCGTATCGCTGTCCGATTCGGTGAAGCTTGTCGATTACCGGAATATTCCTGACATGGGTCGGGACGATTTGTATGACGAAAAATCCGAAGAGACCAAAAACGAAACGGCAGTCGAGTATTTGCTTCGGTTTTGCGAGGTTCAGATTCCGAAGGATTATCTGAGTCTGGTAGTCAAGCGGATTCATTTTCGGCTGGAAACGGAATATGAGTATTTGTCCAAACAGCATCAGGTCGCGTACGGAGACACGACGGTTCCGACGATTTGGGAATCGTACAACATGACGGAGAGCGAATACGAACAGTGGATTCGCGATACGGCGGAAGAGGAAGTAACGCTGACCATGATTCTTCTGGCGATTGCGAAGAAAGAGAATCTAACCGCGGAACGGACCGACATGAAACTCTGGGTACTGCACAATACGGCGTTTTCCGTTGACAATCTGGACGAATTGATTTATCAGCACGGGGAGCCCTGTATCCGGCGAAATACGCTGGAGTATCTGGCATTAAAAAAGGTTGTGGAACTAAACGAATAAATGTTTTTGAGTCCTCTCTTCCGGACATGCCGGAAGAGAGGTTTCTGCTTTTGACGGAATTGTGAAACAAGCCACAAAAACAGCGAGAAAACTTACTCTTTTTTTACAATTTGCGTCTTTTCTTTATGGTATGTTTGTGTTAAAATATCTAAAATGTTGTATTTTAGGAGGCTCTCAAAAATGGAAGAGAATACGAATATCGAAATCACTGAGAATAAAGAAACTGTCTCCAAGAATTTTATTGAAATGATTATCGAAAAGGATCTTGCGGAAGGAAACTGCAAAACCGTGATTACCCGGTTTCCGCCGGAACCGAACGGTTATCTGCATATCGGACACGCCAAGTCAATATTGTTGAATTACGGTCTTGCAAAGAAGTATGGCGGTCAGTTCAATCTGCGTTTTGATGATACCAATCCCACGAAAGAGAAAACGGAATTTGTTGAATCAATTGCCAAGGATGTGCGCTGGCTGGGGGCTGACTTTGAGGACCGTTTATTTTTTGCATCCAATTATTTCCAGCAGATGTATGAAGCCGCTGTCGGCCTGATTCGCAAGGGAAAGGCATTTGTCTGCGATCTGACGGCAGAGGAGATTCGGGAGTATCGAGGAACTCTGACCGAGCCGGGCAAAAACAGTCCGTACCGGGATCGGAGCATCGAGGAAAATCTGCGCCTGTTCGAAGGGATGAAGAACGGCGAGTTCGAAGACGGTTCGAAGGTTCTTCGTGCCAAAATCGATATGGCATCGCCGAATATCAATATGAGAGATCCGGTTATTTATCGTGTTGCCCATATGACGCATCACAATACCGGTGACAAATGGTGCATTTATCCGATGTATGACTTTGCGCATCCGATTGAGGATGCTCTGGAAGGGATTACCCATTCCATTTGTACGTTGGAATTTGAAGATCACAGACCGCTGTATGACTGGGTTGTCATCGAATGCGGATTCAAAACGAAACCGGAGGAATCTCCGAAGCAGATCGAATTTGCGAAGATGTATCTGACCAATGTCGTAACCGGAAAGCGTTACATCAAGAAGCTGGTTGAGGACGGTACGGTAGATGGCTGGGACGATCCCCGACTGGTTACGATTGCGGCACTTCGCCGCCGCGGATTTACACCGGAATCCCTGAAGCTGTTCATGGAACTGTGCGGTGTTTCCAAGGGCAATTCGTCCGTGGATTATGCAATGCTCGAATATTGTATCCGTGAGGATCTGAAGCTGAAGAGAAGCCGTGTGATGGCTGCCGTGGATCCGATTAAGCTGGTAATTGACAACTATCCCGAGGATATGACCGAATCGGTCGAAGTTGCCAACAATCCGGAAAATCCGGACCTCGGAACGAGACAGGTTCCGTTCGGCAAGGAACTGTACATTGAACGAGACGATTTTATGCCGGAACCTCCGAAGAAGTATTTCCGTTTGTTCCCCGGCAATGAGGTTCGTCTGATGGGTGCTTATTTTGTTCGATGCACCGGATATGATACCGATGAGAACGGAGCGGTAACCTGTGTTCACTGCACGTACGATCCGGCCACCAAGGGCGGAGAATGCGCAGACCGTAAGGTAAAGGGAACCATTCACTGGGTATATGCGAAGACGGCACTTCCGGTTACGGTTCGTTTGTATGAAAATCTTGTCGATGAGGAAAAGGGCGTATATGACGAAGAAACCGGAAAGGTGAATGTCAATCCGAATTCGCTGATTGTTCGGGAAGCCTTTGTGGAGCCGTCGGTTGCAAATGCCAAGGCATATGACAGCTTCCAGTTCCTTCGGAACGGCTATTTCTGCGTGGATTTCAAGGACAGCACCGAAGAGAAACTCGTATTTAACCGCGTTTGTTCTCTGAAGAGCGGTTACAAGCCTGTATAATCGGAGGAATTCATGAAGGAACAGTTGTATACGATTCCCGTCAATGATGCGTTTGACGAAGCCACCGAATGCCCGGTATGCGCAATGTATCGGAAGATTCAGGATGACGTCATTGATTTTGTAATGGGTGCCAGCTATATGGAGGACGATGTCCGAATGGAAACCGATAAGGTCGGTTTTTGTTCCGAACATATTCCGATGCTGTACAGGAATCAGAACCGGCTCGGTTTGGGTCTGATGATGCTGACGTATATGGATCGTCAGTACAAGGAAATGGAGAAGCTCACCGGAAAGAAGAGAGCACCGGCATCCCTGTTTAAGAGAAATTCCGACGGAGACGCAATGGCGGAGTATCTTGCCAGGCAGCAGTCGTCCTGCTATGTCTGCAACCGTATGAAAAATACATACGAACGGTATTTGGTTACGATATTCAGTCTGTACAATTCGGATTCCGCATTTCGCGACAAGGTGTCAAAATGCAAGGGCTTCTGTATGAAGCATTACGGCAATCTGCATGCGATGGCACCGAATTATCTGAATGGGGCAAATTTGGATGAGTTTGATCGTGTGACCGGACGGATTATGCTGGAGAATTTCAAACGGGTTCGGGATGATTTGGAATGGTTTACCGACAAATTTGATTATCGAAATGCCGACGCTCCCTGGAAAAATTCGCAGGATGCGCTGGTTCGGGCAGTACAGAAAACCAATTCGGTTTTTGTGGAAGAAAAAAAGAAATAATTTCCTAACGGTATTACGGGAAATGATAGACGGAAAGGTATCGGTATGAGAGCAGAAGGTTGTTATGGTGAGTGTGTGGTAAAAAAGAGTCCGTCCCTGAAGGATGCATTTTTAAAGGGGTGCCTTGTGACCCTTGGAATTGTATTGCTTTTGGCCGGATTGTTACTGCAGCAGATTTTGATTCTGATGGTGGCGGCGATTTATCTGTACGTGTTTATTGCCATTCTTTGGCAGCGTTTCGATGTCACCTATGAATATGTTTTTGTTGACGGACAGTTGGACTTTGATAAAATCATGGGCGGAAATGCGAGAAAGCATATCAAGAGAATTGATATGGATACCGTTGAAATCGTGGCGCCGGAGAATTCTCATGCGCTGGACGGATATCAGCATTTGAATCTGAAGCCGATTGACTTTTCCTCGACAATTCGCAACGAGGAGCATCGTGTTTTTGCAATCATCAATAAGGGCGTTAAGGAAACGGAAAAGATTTTGTTTGAACCGAATGCAGAACTGCTTTCCCTGATGAAGAGCAAATCGCCCAGAAAGATTCAGGAGTTTTAAAACTTACAATACATAACACATTTACAAGGAGGATGACTATGGCAACGATTATTGGAGACGGCATTACATTTGATGATGTGCTGCTTGTGCCTTCGTATTCGGAGGTGATTCCCAATCAGGTTGAGCTCGGAACCGAGCTTACCCATTCCATCAAACTGAACATTCCGCTTATGAGTGCCGGAATGGATACCGTTACGGAGCATCGTATGGCTATAGCTATGGCCAGACAGGGCGGAATCGGTATTATTCACAAGAACATGTCAATCGAAGAGCAGGCTGACGAGGTTGACAAGGTAAAGAGATCTGAAAACGGTGTCATTACAGATCCTTTTTCACTGACAGCTAATCATACACTAAAGGATGCAGATGAATTAATGGCTAAATACCGCATCTCAGGTGTCCCCATTACTGAAGGCAAAAAACTGGTAGGTATTATTACCAACCGTGATTTGAAGTTCGAAACAGATTATTCAAAGAAAATCAGCGAGTCGATGACGAGCACAAATCTCGTTACGGCAAAAGCGGGAATCACATTGGAAGATGCCAAGAAGATATTGGCAGCAGCCCGCAAAGAAAAGTTACCTATTGTAGATGACGATTTTAATCTGGTCGGTTTGATTACGATTAAAGATATAGAAAAGGCCATTAAATATCCTCTGGCAGCCAAGGATGCGCAGGGCAGACTTCTGTGCGGTGCCGGAGTTGGTATTACGGCCAATGTTTTAGACAGAGTTAAGGCTTTGGTTGAAGCCAAGGTCGATGTTATAGTTCTTGATTCGGCTCATGGTCATTCGGAGAATGTTCTTCGTGCCCTTCGCATGATAAAGGAAGCCTTCCCCGATTTGCCGGTTATAGCAGGAAATGTAGCTACCGGTGAAGGAACAAGAGCCCTGATAGAAGCAGGTGCTGATGCCGTAAAGGTTGGTATCGGTCCCGGATCTATCTGTACGACACGTGTTGTAGCAGGTATCGGTGTTCCTCAGATTACAG
>JAZUGQ010000030.1:0-57053 GCA_045641285.1 Lachnospiraceae bacterium | reverse complement strand
TTTGGATTAGTCTCAATGATAGATTACTACACCGAAAGGTGTGTCACTTGTTAAGTTGATTGAACCGCCGTGTACGGAACCGTACGCACGGTGGTGTGAGAGGTCGGGAAAATTTATTTAATTTTCCCTCCTACTCGATTTTGGGGCTTTTTCGGTCGGAGAAGTCGATTGGAAAAATCGATCGGAAAAATCGATCGGAGAATTCAAACGGAAAATTCAAACGGAAAATTCGGTCGGAGAAGTCATTTGGCACAAAAAAAGAAACGGTGGTTTTCGCAGAACGGAGATTGCACAGAGATGTAATCATGACGAAAACGCCGCTTTTTTTGTGGGAGGATTTGTATATAAATTTTGTTTGACTTATTGAAAATGTTGTGATAAAATGAAAAATGCACTATTGTGGTGTTGTATGCCTGTTCGCTTGTATTATAGCATGATTTCGAATTTGTTGCAAGACTTTTTGGACCGTGCTTTCTCATATTTCACGCGAGAAATATCGAGCCGTAACGGTGTTCGGCGTCCTTTGCCGCAACACAAATAGGTAAAAAATTTATCAAGGGGTGAAACATCAATGGATAAAAACAGAATTCGTCCAGTGAAAGTTGGTAAGAATTTACGAATGAGCTTCGCGAAGCAGAAGGATATCCTTGAGATGCCGAATCTGATTGAAGTTCAGAAGGATTCTTACCGGTGGTTCCTTGAAAAGGGACTTTATGAGGTGTTCACAGACATTTCTCCGATTACCGATCATGACGGTCGGCTGAGTCTGGAGTTCGTGGACTATCAGCTTTGTAAGGATGACGCCAAGTATTCAATTGAGGAATGTAAGGAACGTGATGCGACCTATGCGGCACCGTTAAAGGTCAAGGTTCGTCTTCACAACAATGATACCGGTGAAATCAACGAGCATGATATTTTCATGGGTGATTTTCCTCTTATGACGGAAACCGGAACCTTCGTTATCAATGGAGCTGAGCGTGTAATCGTAAGCCAGTTGGTTCGTTCCCCCGGCATTTACTATGCAATGACTCATGATAAGATCGGTAAGGAACTGTATTCCGCAACCGTAATTCCGAACCGTGGTGCATGGTTGGAGTACGAGACGGATGCCAATGACGTGTTCTATGTTCGCGTGGATAGAAACCGTAAAGTTCCGATTACCGTATTCATTCGTGCTCTCGGTATCGGGACCAATGAAGAAATCCGTGACATCTTCGGTGACGAGGAAGCGTTGGAAGCAACGTTGAAGAAGGATACCACAGAGAATTATCAGGACGGTCTTTTGGAATTGTACAAGAAGCTTCGTCCGGGCGAGCCGCTGTCGGTTGAGAGCGCAGAGAGCCTTCTTCACGGTATGTTCTTTGACCCGAAGAGATACGATCTTGCCAAGGTCGGCCGTTACAAGTTCAATAAGAAGCTTTTGCTGAAAAACCGTGTAACCGGATATAAGCTTGCGGAAGATGTTATCGATCAGACGACCGGCGAAGTGCTTGCAACAGCGGGAACGCTGATTACCGAGCAGCTGGCCGATGAGATTCAGAACGCTGCCGTTCCGTTCATTTACGTTGTAACGGAGAAAATGATTGACAAGCAGATCAGAAAGCACAGCTGCAAGGTTCTGTCCAACCTGATGGTTGAGATCAGCAATTTTGTGGATTGCGATAAAGAAGCTCTCGGAGTTACCGAGCTGGTATACTATCCGGTACTTCGTGACATTTTGGACAATAACACGACTCAGGAAGAAATCGAGGATGCCATTCGCAAGAATATCACCGAATTGATTCCGAAGCATATTACGAAGGAAGACATTCTTGCTTCCATTAACTACAATATGCACATTTTCTGGAATGTCGGCAACACCGATGATATCGACCACCTCGGAAACCGTCGTATCCGTGCGGTCGGCGAGCTGCTTCAGAACCAGTATCGTATCGGTATGTCCCGTATGGAGCGTGTTGTTCGTGAGCGTATGAATACCCTGGACCAGGAGACCATTTCTCCTCAGGCCCTGATTAATATTAAGCCTGTAACGGCGGCTGTGAAGGAATTCTTCGGGAGATCCCAGCTGTCCCAGTTCATGGATCAGCACAACCCTCTCGGCGAGCTGACTCATAAGAGACGTTTGTCCGCCCTCGGTCCCGGCGGTTTGTCCAGAGACCGTGCAGGTTTCGAAGTTCGAGACGTACATTATACCCATTACGGCAGAATGTGCCCGATCGAGACCCCTGAAGGTCCGAACATCGGTTTGATTAACTCTCTTGCATCCTATGCAAGAATTAATGAATACGGTTTTGTTGAGGCTCCTTACAGAAAACTCGATAAAACCAATCCGGAAAATCCCATCGTTACCGATGAGGTTGTATATCTGACCGCAGACGAAGAGGATAAGTTCGTTGTTGCACAGGCAAATGAGCCTCTCGACGAGAACAATCAGTTCGTCAACAGTAAGGTTTCCGGACGTTATCGTACCGAGATTTCCCAGTACGAGAAAAAACGTATTGATTTGATGGATGTTTCTCCGAAGATGGTATTCTCCGTAGCGACAGCCATGATTCCGTTCCTGCAGAACGATGACGCAAACCGTGCCCTCATGGGTTCCAACATGCAGCGTCAGGCCGTTCCGTTGCTCTTCACCGAGTCTCCGGTTGTCGATACCGGTATGGCATTGAAGACCGCGGTTGACTCCGGTGTCTGTGTTGTTGCCAAGAATGACGGTGTTGTTGAGCGTTCCGAGTCCAACCGGATTATCATCCGCAATAAGGACGGAGAACGTGATGAATATAAGCTTCTGAAGTTTGCGAGAAGCAACCAGGGTACCAGCATTAACCAGCGTCCGATTGTAAAGAAGGGCGAAGAGATTAAGGCCGGTCAGGTAATTGCAGACGGTCCGTCCACTTCCGGCGGTGAACTTGCCCTCGGTAAGAACCCGTTGATCGGATTCATGACCTGGGAAGGTTACAACTACGAGGATGCGGTTTTGCTTTCCGAACGTCTGGTACGTGACGATGTCTTCACCTCCATCCATATCGAGGAGTACGAGACCGAAGCAAGAGAAACCAAGCTCGGACCGGAAGAGATTACAAGAGATATTCCCGGTGTCGGCGAAGATGCTTTGAAGGATTTGGATGAGCGCGGTATCATTCGTATCGGTGCCGAGGTTCGTGCCGGAGACATTCTGGTCGGAAAGGTAACTCCGAAGGGAGAAACCGAGCTGACCGCAGAAGAGCGTCTGCTTCGTGCCATTTTCGGTGAGAAGGCGAAGGAAGTTCGCGATACTTCCCTGAAGGTTCCGCACGGTGAATTCGGTATTATTGTTGATGTTAAGGTATTTACAAGAGAAAACGGCGATGAGCTGAATCCGGGAGTGAATGAAAACGTTCGCGTATACATCGCTCAGAAGAGAAAGATTCAGGTCGGTGATAAGATGGCCGGTCGTCACGGTAACAAGGGTGTTGTTTCCCGTGTATTGCCGGTTGAAGATATGCCGTTCCTTCCGAACGGACGTCCGCTGGATATCGTTTTGAATCCTCTCGGCGTTCCGTCCCGAATGAACATCGGTCAGATTCTGGAGATTCATTTGAGTCTTGCATCCCAGGTTTTGGGCTTCAAGGTATCCACTCCGGTATTTGACGGTGCGAACGAAGTTGATATTTTGGAGACTCTGGAGTTGGCGAACGATTATGTCAACACCGATCTGGAGGACTTCAAGAAGAAATATGCAAATAAGCTGAATCCCGAGGTTATGGATTACCTGATTAAGAATCAGGAATACCGTAAGGAATGGGCGGGTGTTCCGATTAAGGCATCCGGAAAGGTTCAGCTTCGTGACGGTCGTACGGGTGAGCCGTTCGATAACGAAGTTACAATCGGTTTCATGCACTACCTGAAACTGCATCATTTGGTTGACGATAAGATTCATGCACGTTCCACCGGTCCTTACTCCCTGGTAACGCAGCAGCCTCTCGGCGGTAAAGCGCAGTTTGGTGGTCAGCGTTTCGGTGAAATGGAGGTTTGGGCACTGGAGGCTTACGGTGCAGCACACATTTTGCAGGAAATCCTTACCGTGAAGTCCGATGATGTGGAAGGTCGTGACAGAACCTACAAGGCAATCACGAAGGGTGAGAACATTTCCGAACCCGGTATTCCGGAATCCTTCAAGGTATTGCTGAAAGAATTACAGGCATTGGCTCTGGATGTTACCGTACTCGATGAGGACGGCAACGAAGTTCAGATGACAGAAAAATTCACCAGCGGTGATGATGATTTCTCCGATATTTATGACGATCAGAACGATTACTATCTGAGTATGGCAAATGACGAGATGTCTCAGAACGGATTCCAGGAAATTTCTCCTGATGAGTCCACCGGTGATATGTACGGCTCGGTTGTCGAAGATGATTCTTTCGATGATTTCGATGAGCTGGAACCGATCGATGACGGTCTGTCGGATGATGAGTTCTGATAAGTGTCCGAAGAAATGCATTTATTGGATTGAATAAATGGAAGGAGCAACATTAATGTCAATGGATAAGCTTAATGATGATGTAAAAGAAATTACATATGATGCCATCCGTATCGGTCTTGCATCCCCTGAGAAAATCAGAGAGTGGGCAAGAGCCGGAAGACCGGGTGAGGTTACCGATTATGAGGTTAAAAAGCCGGAGACAATCAACTACAGAACTCTGAAACCGGAAACCGGCGGTCTGTTCTGCGAGAAGATTTTCGGACCCACGAAGAAATTCGAGTGTCATTGCGGTAAGTATAAGAAGCAGAAGGTTCGCGCCAAAAACTTCATTTGCGACCGTTGCGGTGTCGAAGTTACGGATGCGAAGGTTCGTCGTGAGAGAATGGGTTATATCGAACTGGCAGCGCCGGTTTCCCATATCTGGTATTTCAAGGGAATTCCGAGCCGTATGGCAATGATTCTCGATATCAATCCGAAGAACCTGGAGAAGATTCTGTATTTCTCCGCATATGTTGTTTTGGATCCCGGAACCACAAACCTGAAGCAGAAGGACGTTTTGAGTGACGCCGAGTATGCAAAGGCCTGCGAGGAGTTCGGCGCAGACAGCTTTACCGCCCAGATGGGTGCGGAAGCAATTCAGAAACTTTTGGCAGACATCAATCTGGATGAACTGGCAGAAAGCCTGAAGGACGAACTTCTTCACAGCAACGGACAGAAGCGTGCCAAGCTGATCAAGCGTCTGGAAGTTGTGGAAGCATTCCGCGAGTCCGGTAACCGTCCGGAGTGGATGATTCTGAAATGTATTCCGGTTATTCCGCCGGATTTGCGTCCTATGGTTCAGTTGGATGGCGGACGTTTCGCAACATCCGATTTGAATGATTTGTATCGTCGTATCATTAACAGAAATAACCGTCTGCAGAGACTGATTAACCTGGGTGCTCCGGAGATTATCATCCGGAACGAAAAGCGTATGCTTCAGGAAGCAGTCGATGCATTAAATGATAACGGCCGTCGCGGTCGTGCGGTAACCGGCCCCGGTAACCGTGCACTGAAGTCCCTGTCCGATCTGTTAAAGGGTAAGCAGGGTCGTTTCCGTCAGAACCTCCTTGGTAAGCGTGTCGACTATTGCGGTCGTGCCGTTATCGTCGTAGGTCCCGAATTGAAGATTTATCAGTGCGGTCTCCCGAAGGAGATGGCAATTGAATTGTTCAAGCCGTTCGTAATGAAAGAATTGATTGCCGACGGTCTTGCACACAATATCAAAGCGGCAAAGAAAATGGTTGAGCGTCTGGAGCCCAGCGTTTGGGATGTTCTCGAAAAGGTTATTCAGGAGCACCCGGTAATGCTGAACCGTGCACCTACCCTTCACCGTCTCGGTATTCAGGCATTTGAACCGATTCTTGTAGAAGGTAAGGCAATTAAGCTTCATCCGCTTGCATGTACCGCGTTCAATGCCGACTTCGATGGTGACCAGATGGCCGTGCATTTGCCTCTGTCCGTAGAAGCTCAGGCAGAATGCCGTTTCCTGCTGCTGTCCCCGAACAACCTGTTGAAGCCGTCCGACGGTGCTCCGGTTGCGGTTCCTACCCAGGATATGGTTCTCGGTATTTATTACCTGACCATGGAGAAGCCCGGCGATAAGGGTGAAGGCATGTTCTTCAAGAATGAAAACGAGGCAATTCTCGCATATGAGAACGGCTATATTACGCTTCATTCCAAGATTCATGTCCGCAGAACCGGAATCAATGCCGAAGGCAAGGAAGAGTCCCGTACCATTACGTCGACTCTCGGACGTTTCCTGTTCAATGAAATCATCAGCCAGGATCTCGGTTTCGTCGATCGTACCAGACCGGAGAACTTCCTGAAGCTGGAAATCGATTTCCTTGTTAAGAAGGGTGAATTGAAGAAGATTTTGCAGCGCTGCATCAATACTCACGGTGCAATTAAGACTGCCGAAACACTGGATGCCATTAAGGCAATCGGTTATAAGTATTCCACCAGAGCAGCGATGACCGTTTCCATTTCCGATATGACCGTTCCGGCCGAGAAGAAGGAAATGATCAAGCAGGCGGAAGAGAAGATCGAGCTCATTTTCGAGACCTATAGCGAAGGTCTTATGAGCGAGGAAGAGCGTTACAAGGCTGTTATCGAAACCTGGAAAGAAACCGATGACAACATCAAGGATAAGCTGTTGGCAGGTCTGGATACCTACAACAACATCAAAATGATGGCGGATTCCGGTGCGCGTGGTTCCAACTCTCAGATTAAGCAGTTGGCCGGTATGCGTGGTTTGATGGCCGATACATCCGGTAAAGCGATTGAGTTGCCGATTAAGGCGAACCTCCGTGAAGGTCTTGACGTACTCGAGTACTTCATTTCCGCACACGGTGCCCGTAAGGGTCTGTCCGATACCGCACTTCGTACCGCCGACTCCGGTTACCTGACCCGTCGTCTGGTTGATGTTTCTCAGGAACTGATTATTCGTGAACTGGATTGCTGTCCGGATGCGGAAGAAATTCCGGGTATGGACGTTTCCACCTTCACAATCGGTAAGAAGACGGATGCAAGACAGGAAATCATCGAGAAGCTGGAAGACCGTATTACCGGTCGTTTCTCCTGCGAAGATTACTATGATGATAACGGAGATCTGATTGTTCGCAAGAACCAGATGATTACTCCGAAGCGTGCTGCAAGAATTATGGCGACCAAGGCTATTTCCGAGGCCGGAAATGCAGCATCCATAAAGATTCGTACCGCATTGACATGCCGCTCTCATTTGGGTGTATGTGCGAAGTGCTACGGAGCTAACATGGCAACCGGTGAGCCGGTACAGGTTGGTGAGGCAGTCGGTATTATCGCTGCACAGTCTATCGGTGAGCCCGGTACTCAGTTGACCATGAGAACCTTCCATACCGGTGGTGTTGCCGGTGATGATATCACACAGGGTCTTCCTCGAGTAGAGGAGTTGTTCGAGGCCAGAAAGCCGAAGGGACTTGCGATTATTTCCGAGTTCGCAGGCAAGGTTTCCATTCGTGAAACGACCAAGAACACGATGGTTAAGCGTGAAGCAGTGGTAACCAATTCCGAGACCGGCGAGAGCAAGGCATACCTGATTCCGTTCGGTTCCCGTTTGAAGGTTGAGGAAGGACAGGAGGTTGGTGCCGGTGAAGCATTGACCGAAGGTTCCATGAATCCTCATGACATTCTGAAGATCAACGGTCTTCGTGCCGTTCAGGATTACATGCTGAAGGAAGTTCAGAGTGTATATCGTCGTCAGGGTGTTGATATCAATGATAAGCATATTGAAATTATCGTTCGTCAGATGCTGAAGAAAGTTCATGTGGAAGAGGGCGGCGACAGCGAGTTCCTTCCGGGAACAAGCGTTGATGTTCTGGATTTCGAAGAGAACAACGAGCGTCTGATTGCAGAAGGAAAGAAGCCTGCAGAAGGCAGCCGTGTTATGCTTGGTATTACCAAGGCAGCATTGGCAACCAACTCCTTCCTGTCTGCAGCATCCTTCCAGGAAACCACCAAGATTCTTACCGATGCGGCAATCAAGGGTAAGATCGATCCGTTGGTCGGCCTGAAGGAAAATGTAATTCTCGGTAAGCTGATTCCTGCCGGAACCGGTATGAAGGAATATCGCAACGTCAGACTGGATACGGATAATGAAATTCTGAATCCGGAAACACCGTTTGAAGACGAGTTCCGTACAAGCATCGGAAATCGTCAGGATGATTTGATGGATGCCGATACGATTGCAGCCGAAGAATCATTTGAAAATGAAGACTTTGAGGATGACGAATTCCTTAATGAAGACGCAGAGTACAGTGATCTGGAATTTGCGGATGAATTGGAATATGAGGAGTCCGAAGAGGACAAATAAGCAGTAATTTGAAGCAGAAGGGGCGAAGCTTCTTCGCCCCTCTGTTTTTTCTTAAGTGGCATTTCCAGCCCAATCAAAACGGCACACGGACGATATGTCCGAAGTTTCTAATGTGCCGAAATCAGAAAACCTTCCAATTGAAATCAATCGAATATACAGAATGGAGCTTATATGGAAAACTACTCCGATATGTCTTTGGCGGACCTTCGTCTTTTGGCCAAAGAAAAGAAAATAAGTGGCTACAGTGCTTTGCGGAAACAGGAACTGGTTGATATGCTGAGCCGGGAAACAAATGATTCTACAGATGTAGAAAAGCAGCCTGTAAAGAACTCCGAAAAAACAGATAAGGTGGAAGCACCGAAAAACGCGGTGAAAGCGGCAGTAAAAGAAGCCGGGGAAACGGTTGTAAAAGAAGCCGGGAAAACGGATGTAAAGGAAACCGGGAAAACGGCAGTGAAAGAAGCCGGGAAAACGGGGACTCAGACAATTCGACGAAGCGTAGTTGCAGCAGGAACACAATCGGCAGCAGCGAAAGAGAAGCCGGTGCAAACAATCGGCAATCGGCCAGCACAACCGGCTGAGCAGCCGCAGACAACTCAGTCTCGGGAATCCGGATCTCCGGAAGCCGAAAAGCAGGTTCGCACGGACGAACGACGGATTGTGAGACGGGTGGTCGGAGTGACGGGCACACGCCCGGAGAACCGCACCGACAATCGTGGCGAGAACCGTGTCGACAACCGCCCCGACAACCGTGCCGACAACCGTGCCGACAATCGTGGCGAGAACCGCGGCGAGAACCGCGGCGACAACCGTGCCGACAATCGCGGCGAGAACCGCACCGACAATCGCAGCGAGAACCGCACCGAGAACCGCACCGACCGCGACACCGTGCAGGGAAGCCGCGACAGCGGTTACCGAGACAACCGGCAGCAGAGAGACGCGGCCCGCAGACCGGCAACGGCTCAGGGTGATATGGGAATGGATTCCGGAATTCTTCGCAAAGGTATTCTGGAGATTCCGGCCGATCAGAATTTCGGCTTTTTACGAAACGACAATTACCTTCCGAGCGAGAAGGATGTTTATATCAGTCCGGCAATGATTCGTACGTACAATCTTTCCACCGGAGACGTGATTACGGGAACCTTGCGGGTGCAGCAGCCGAATGAAAAATATCCGCCGCTTCATCATATTACGAAAATCAACGATCAGGATCCGGAACTGGCCATGAAACGCCGCAGATTCGACCGCCTGACACCGGTATTCCCTCATGAACGGCTTCATTTGGAATATCCCGGCTGCGACGTGTCCATGCGGATTACCGATATGTTTTCACCGATCGGCAAGGGACAGCGAGGAATGATTGTATCCCAGCCGAAGGCCGGAAAAACAACTTTGCTGAAACAGATTGCCAAATCCATTCTGACCAATCACAAATCGGTTCATCTGATTATTTTGCTGATTGATGAGCGGCCGGAAGAGGTAACCGACTTCAAGGATTATGTCAGCGGGACCAATGCGGAGGTTATTTATTCCACATTTGATGAGGAACCGGAGCAGCACCGCCGTGTTTCGGAAATGACGCTGGAACGTGCAAAGCGGCTTGTGGAATACGGTGAGGATGTGGTGATTCTGCTGGACAGCATCACACGTCTGGCACGCGCGTACAATCTGATTTGCGTATCCAGCGGCCGCACGTTGTCCGGAGGTCTGGATCCGAACGCGTTGTTTATGCCGAAGAAATTTTTCGGAGCCGCACGCTGCATGAAAGAGGGCGGCAGTATGACGATTCTGGCAACCGCTCTGGTCGAGACGGGAAGCCGAATGGACGACGTTGTGTTTGAGGAATTCAAGGGAACCGGCAACATGGAACTGGTGCTGGACCGCAACCTGTCGGAACGCCGCATTTTCCCGGCGATTGATTTGCAGAAATCCAGCACACGCCGCGAGGATTTGCTGCTCAATACGGCGGAACAGACGGCCAACAACCTGATGCGAAGGGCATTTAACGGCAATAAAGCGGAAGAATCGATTGAGCAGATTATCAATTTGTTTACGCGCACGAGAAACAACGTGGAATTTATGCAAATGATGTCCAAAATGAAGTTTCAGTAAAACGGAAAACGGAAATCCGAATTTTTTTTAAAGATGTTTAAAATAACAGTTGCATTTGCGAAAATGCTATGATATACTGTAAAAGCTGTTCTATAGAGTGTTAGGTCGACTGGTCTCGGCCGGCCGATTGATTATTATAATTTGTGAGGTGAACGTCATGCAGGAAGCAATTCAGCCGAAATACTATCAGGCAAAGGTTACATGTAACTGTGGTAATGAGTTTGTAACAGGTTCTACGAAGTCTGAAATCCACGTAGAAATCTGCTCCAAGTGCCACACCTTCTACACAGGTCAGAAGAAAGCATCTACCGCACGCGGTGCGATTGAGAAGTTCAATAAGAAGTACGGCTTCTAATCTGAATGAAATGTGTATACATGCCTTGACAATCAACTTGTCAAGGCATTTCTTCTATAAAGGGATATTTTGCAAGAAGGATGGGCAAATGTATGGGTGAAGGACTGAAACCTTCCGGAATCGGCGGACAGGCCGTGATGGAAGGCGTTATGATGAGAAATCGCAGCAAATACGCGGTTGCAGTCAGAAAGACGGACGGTCAGCTGATTTTGAACGTGAAGGAATATCACAGCGTTTCGGAAAAGTATAAGTTTTTGGGATGGCCGTTTATTCGCGGTGCGGTGAATTTGATCGAGTCGATGGTTGTCGGTATGAAAACGCTGATGTATTCCGCCAATTTCGCGGACGTTGAGGACGAGCCGAAGAAATCGAAGAACGATGCCGCAAATGAGGCATCATCCGATGGAGAGGGCGCATCGACAAAGGAAGCGAAAGAACCGAACAAAGACAACGGTCCGCTGATGACGCCGGGAATGATTGCACTGACAGTCATTTTGGCACTTGGCATGACGATTGTACTCTTCATGTTCCTTCCGCTTGCCATTACGTCTCTGGTGGAGCGGCTGACGGGATTTCAGGCGGCCTGGTTCTCCAGTCTGGTGGAAGGCGTCCTGCGAATTCTGATTTTCGTCGGATATGTGGCGCTCATTTCGCTGACACCGGATATTAAGAGAGTATTCCGGTATCACGGTGCCGAGCACAAGACCATCAACTGTATTGAGCACGGTCTGCCGTTAACCGTGGAAAATGCCCGCAAGTCGTCGAAAGAGCACAAACGCTGCGGAACCAGTTTTATGATTATTGTCATGGTAATCAGTATTTTGATTTTCTCACTGGTTAATCTGATTCCGATGTATACGGGCACGTCCCGCATTTTGCGCTTTCTGGTTCGGTTCGGAGTGCGGCTGCTGCTTTTGCCGCTGGTTGCAGGTGTCAGCTATGAGTTTTTGAAACTGGCCGGACGCAGTGAAAGCAGGCTGGTGGATATTTTGAGCCGTCCCGGAATGTGGATGCAGGCGCTGACGACCAAGGAACCGGACGATTCCATGCTGGAAACCGCAATCGCTTCCGTGGAAGCGGTTTTCGACTGGAAGCTGTTTTTGGACGGAGAGAAGGCGGAAAACTGCGGTACCGAGTTGGGCGTCGGAGAATTTTTAGCGGAAGAAGACGGAACCTATACCGCTACGGTAAGCGGTTATGATAACGGAAAAAGCGGAGAAGACGAAAAATGATTCAGTCGTCAGACAGTAGGACGTACCGGCAGTGTGCGAAAGAGGGCTGTGAGGCTCTGACAAAGGCGGGAATCTGCGACGAGGCCGAATTGCAGGCACGTCAGCTGATGCTCTATGTCTGCGGCATGAGTCCGGCAGAATGGCTCCTGAAACGGGATGAACTCATTTCCCGGGAAGATCGGGAACGGTATGAGCAGGTCATTGAAGAACGCTGCCGCCGGAAGCCGCTGCAGTATATTACCGGCGAACAGGGCTTTATGGGGCTTCTGTTTCATGTCGGTGACGGCGTACTGATTCCGCGCCAGGATACGGAGCATCTGGCGGAGGAAGCACTGAAGCATTGTGACGGAAAACGCGTGCTGGATATGTGCACCGGTTCAGGATGCATTGCCATTTCGGTTGCTCTGTTGGGGCATCCCTTATCGGTTACGGCTGCGGACATTTCCGAACAGGCGCTTCGGATTGCCGCGGATAACGGAACGAGGCTGGGCGCCGATGTGACCTGGGTACGAAGCGATATGTTTTCGCAGGTACCGGGGAAGTTTGATTTGATTGTATCCAATCCGCCCTATATTCCGCCGGAACAGCTGGCAGAGCTGGAACCGGAGGTGCGGGAGTTTGAACCCCGTGCCGCATTGTACGGAGGAGAGGACGGCTTGGATTTTTACAGGATTCTGGTTGCGGAGGGACAGAAGCATCTGACCCCGCGTACGGAAACGGAAAACGGAGGATATATGATTGTGGAAATCGGATTCGATCAGGGACACCGTGTGTCGGAACTGTTCCTGAACGCCGGATTTCGCGATGTCCGTGTAAGCAAGGATTATGCCGGACTGGATCGTGTCGTCATGGGGCATTTGTAGCGGTCTGAGGCATTTGCATATGGACTGACGAAACGGGAAAGGAACAGGTATATTTGAAATGTTTGATAAATTGGATGATGTCGTAAAACGATATGAAGAAATTCAGCTGGAGCTGGCAGATCCGAACGTTACGTCGGATCAGAACCGGTTCCGCAAGCTGATGAAGGAACAGAGCGACTGCGAGCCGATTGTAGAAACGTATACGGCCTATAAAAAGGCGAAGCAGACCGTGGCTGACAGCATTGAACTTCTCGAGAGCGAAAGCGATGAGGAAATGAGGGAAATGCTGAAGGAAGAAATGAACGGGGCGAAGAGTCGGATTGAGGAGTATGAGCATCAGCTGAAAATCCTGCTGATTCCGAAGGACCCGATGGACGATAAAAACGTTATCGTGGAAATCCGTGCCGGTGCGGGCGGCGAGGAAGCGGCACTGTTTGCTGCGGAGCTGTATCGCATGTATATGCATTATATCGACGAGAAGCGCTGGAAGGCGGAACTTGTCAATGTCGATGAAACCGGAATCGGCGGAATGAAGGAAGTACAGTTCATGGTCAAGGGCCAGGGAGCGTATTCCGTATTGAAATATGAGAGCGGCGTGCATCGTGTTCAGCGTGTGCCGGAAACCGAATCCGGCGGACGGATTCACACTTCGACCGCGTCGGTTGCCGTAATGCCCGAAGCGGAGGAAGTGGACGTTGTCATTGACGAAAAGGATATTCGAATCGATGTTATGCGTGCCAGCGGAAACGGTGGCCAGTGTGTCAACACAACGGACTCGGCGGTTCGTCTGACTCATTTTCCGTCCGGAATCGTGGTGTACTCGCAGACCGAAAAATCCCAGCTGCAGAACCGTGACAAGGCATTTGCACTGCTTCGTGCAAAACTGTACGATTTGGAACTGCAGAAGGCTCATGATGCCGAAGCGGCAAACCGCAGAAGCCAAATCGGAACCGGTGACCGCTCGGAGAAAATCCGGACTTATAATTTTCCGCAGAGCCGTGTAACCGATCACAGAATCGGTTTGACTCTGTACAAGCTGGACAAGATTATGAACGGAGATATTCAGGAGATTATCGACAGCCTGATTGCCGCCGATCAGTCGGCAAAGCTGATGAATCAGGAGGAGCAGTAAATCATGATTTCCGTTGAGACAGAGGCCGGAACATTGGAATTGCAGACGGAAGAAGAGGTATTTTCCCCGTCGCATGCCGATCCGGGGACCATGGCGATGCTGTCACTCATTTCGGTAACCGATTCGGATACGGTATTGGACCTCGGCTGCGGCTGCGGAATTGTCGGTATTGTGCTGGCAAAACGCGGTGCCGGCAGGGTTATTTTTACGGATGTTCTGGAACAGGCGGCTGCTCTGACACGCAGAAACGCTGTGCAAAACGGACTTTCGGAACCGGATGTGAGATGCGGAAATGCGTACGAATCGGTTCCGGAGAAGGACTTTACGATGATTGTCAGCAACCCGCCGTATCATACGGATTTTTCCGTTGCGAAGGAATTTATCGAGACCGGTTTTCGGAAGCTTGCCGTCGGCGGAAAAATGATTATGGTGACGAAGCGTCTGGACTGGTACCGCAATAAACTGACAACGGTATTTGGCGGAGTAAAGGTTACGGAGTCGAACGGATACTATATTTTTATTGCCGAGAAGCGAACGGCGCATCGGACGACCCGGAAAGAACCGAAGCAGCAGTTGTCCAAGAAACTGGCCAGACGGTATTCCGGAAGAAAGTGACGGTACCAAAAGACGGTATTTTCGAATATCGGAGGAACTATGATAACAGCAAAAACCAATCCACAGTTGAAATACATTTCCACACTGCTGAAAAAGCGAAGTGCCCGGGAAGAGGACAGGGTGTTTGTCTGCGAAGGACGAAAGATGTTTTTTGAGATTCTGGAGCAGGCACCGGAGCGAATCCGGAAGACATACTGGTCGCAGAAAGGGCTGGCCGCGCTGAGCGAAGAAGAGGCCGAATGTCTGGCCGGATTTGACTATGAAACCGTCAGTGACGAGGCCTTTGACAGTGTTGCGGAAACGGTGACACCGCAAGGTGTTCTGGCGGTTGTGGAGATGCCGGAGTATTCGATTGAGAGCATGATTTCCGGACAGGAAGCACGGCTGCTTCTGCTGGAAAGTCTGCGTGATCCCGGAAATCTCGGGACGGTCATTCGGACGGCGGAGGCTGCCGGGATGAACGGAGTGATTTTGTCCGGTGATTCGGTTGATATGTTCAACCCGAAGGTTGTACGGGCAACCATGGGCGCGATTTTGCGTGTTCCGTTTGTATATACGGACAATTTTACGGAAACGCTGCAGCGGTTGAAGGACAGCCGCGTAACGTTGTTTGCAGCTCATTTGCAGGGCTCTGTTCCATATACGGAAGCCGAGTACGGCAATCGCTGCGGAATTATGATCGGAAATGAGGCAAACGGGCTGACCGATGAGGCGGCGCAGCAGGCGGACGTTCGTGTCCGAATCCCGATGGACGGGCAGGTGGAATCCCTGAATGCGGCTGTGGCAGCGGCAATCCTGATGTATCGCGCGAGATATTCGTAACGTGCCGGGACTGCTTACGAAGCAGCATATAACCGCATATCAAGAAGCATATGAAATCTGCATATAAACAGCATATGAAATCTGCATAATAGAGCAGCATAAGAAAAGGTTCTGCACCGGTAAATGGTGCAGAACCTTATTTTTCGTTTTATAAGAAGTTGTGTCGCAGGCCTGGCACGGCAGGCTTGTCGGCAGGTCGGTAGAACAGGCTTGTCGGCAGGTCGGTTTATTGATGAACAAGTGCCGCAATATCCTCACCGTTTTTATATGCGATATATTCTTCCAGACAGTATCCGAGGTTGTGCATCTCGGTTGCGGCTTCCACTCCGACATAACGGAAATGCCAGCGCTCGTACTGAATTCCCGTGATTTTGGTTTTGTTGGCCGGATATCGAACGATAAATCCGTACCGATAGGAATTGGCGGAAAGCCATTCGTAGGATGACTGATCATCGCCGCCTTCTCCAAGCCAAATGTCGAAACCGAGACCGGTTCGATGTTCACTGACATTTCCCGGAACGCATCGCGGCAGCGTTTTGTAAGGATTGTCGCCGTAATGAGGGTCGCTCTTTAATCGGTTCTGCCAGAAGCAGTCCTGAGTTGCAAAATTCCGGTAAGCACCGGTTTCAGAAATTTTCACATAGGAGCATCCGTTGCTCATCACATCGAGGCACATTTGGTTCAGGGCTTCCAATGCAACCGCATTGCCACGGCTGTAATTGTCGATATCCGATTCGATGACATAATCCCGCTTGGAGGCGCTGACGGAAATCGGATCCTGAATGTGATACAGAGAAGGATCCAGCACGGAATCCAGTCGCACCAGATTTTCCGGCTCTCCCGAATACATCAAATGATGGTCCCAATTCACCAGCATCAGATAGTCGATGGGCCAGCCGTCCCGGGCAATCGGCTCCGCGTCGGGATCGTCGGTGATGCTGTCGCAATATCCGAACGGGGTCGGAGACGGTGTCGGTGTCGGACTCGGGGACGGAGTCGGGGTCGGGCTCGGTGAAGGACTCGGAGTCGGCGTCGGTGCAATCGTCGGTTCTTCGGTCGGCTCCGGGATTGACGTCGGAGTCGGTGTGTTGGCCGCCGGTTTGGAACCGAAGGAATCACTGTAGGACCAAATGAGCAACCCGACAAGGAGTGCCGTCAGCAATATCATACAAATCAGTAATATCGTAAAATGTCGATGGATAAACCCGCGTTGCGAAGGGTTCGTCCCGTTGTTGGAAGCGCCCATAAATAACCTCATTTTCCTAAGAAAAGATACGAATCGCCCGCACCGGAAACAATTTCTGCGTGGGAGACCCGTTGCTGTAACAGTGTATCATAAACGGAATGGGAATACAATCGAAAATGACAGAGAAGTGGCGGGGGATTGCCTTATTTTCATCTTGAATTGTAAAATGCGGTGTGATATGATGATGTGCGGTAGGCTCAAAAAGAGCCGTCTCCCCAAACGCGGAGATGACCGGGTCGTCAGTTCGGTGATGATGCCGGTGGCGGCCGTCTCCCCAAACGAGGAGATGACGTCGGGATGATTGGAAAATGAATGAATCATCCGAATTTGGCAGAAAGAAAAGTGAGGTAAGCATTATGAAAAATGTTGCATTTCAGGCAACACTGGCTTCCAAATTTGTCAATGACAATGAGGTTGCACAGATTCGTCGTCAGGCTGAGGCTGCGAAGGCAGAACTTCTTTCCAAGGAAGGAGCCGGCAATGATTTCCTTGGTTGGATTGACCTTCCGGTTGCATATGATCAGGAGGAATTTGCACGAATCAAGAAGGCGGCTGCAAAGATTCAGTCGGATTCCGAGGTTTTGCTTGTCATCGGAATCGGTGGTTCCTATCTCGGAGCAAGAGCAGCCATTGAATTTCTTCGTCACAGCTTTTACAACAATATTCCGAAGGAGCTTCGCAAGACTCCGGAAATCTACTATGTCGGAAACAGCATCAGCACAACATATATTGCTCATTTGAAGCAGGTAATCGGCGACCGTGATTTCTCCATCAACATGATCAGCAAATCCGGTACGACAACCGAACCGGCCATTGCATTCCGCGTATTCAAGAAAATGCTCATTGACAAATACGGTAAAGAGGAAGCCAACAAGCGTATTTACGCAACAACGGATAAGGCCAGAGGCGCATTGAAGAAGGTTGCCAACGAAGAGGGTTACGAGAGCTTCGTTGTTCCGGATGATGTCGGAGGACGGTTCTCCGTTCTGACCGCAGTCGGTCTTTTGCCCATCGCAGTCAGCGGTGCCGATATCGATGCCCTGATGCAGGGTGCGGCCGATATGCGCGAGAAGTGCATCAACAATCCGTTCGAGGAAAATGATGCGGTTCGTTATGCGGCAATCCGCAATATTCTGTATCGCAAGGGCAAGAGCGTCGAAGTGCTTGCAAATTACGAACCTTCCATGCATTTTATCAGCGAATGGTGGAAGCAGCTGTACGGAGAAAGCGAAGGCAAGGACCAGAAGGGTATTTTTCCGGCCAGCGTGGATTTGACCACCGACCTTCATTCGATGGGACAGTTTATTCAGGATGGTGCCCGGATTATGTACGAGACCGTTCTGGAGCTTGAGAAGAGCCGCGACGAAATCGTTCTGGAAGCGGAACCGGTGGATCTCGACGGTATGAACTATCTTGCCGGAAAGACGGTTGAATTCGTCAACAAGAGTGCCATGAAGGGAACCCAGCTGGCTCATGTGGACGGCGGTGTTCCGAACCTTGTGGTAACGATTCCGGAGCAGAATGAATTCTATCTCGGACAGTTGTTCTACTTCTTTGAATTTGCCTGCGGCGTCAGCGGCTACATGCTGGCTGTGAATCCGTTCAATCAGCCCGGTGTCGAGAGTTACAAGAAGAACATGTTTGCACTTCTCGGAAAGCCCGGCTACGAAGAACTTCGTGCGGAATTGATGAATCGTCTGGACCGGTAAAGGATTCGGTCGTCTGACATACAGCGTGTCATCAATGGTGATGTTCGACCGGACGGATGACCGCATGAATACAACGGAAAATACAGACATAAAAAGCTGCCGGATTCATAGGAATTTTTCCATGAATCCGACAGCTTAATTGTTTTTCGGGAATGTCAGCCCGGGATTTCCTGAGCGGTACGGTACGTCACAGTATAGGAATTGCAATACAGGAATTGCAGTACAGGACTTACGTTACGGTACAGGAATTGCGGTACGGTAGTTACATATCAAGATAACTTCCGGACGACGAGCTCTTGTCCTTGTCCGCATTGACACCGCCGGTCTTGGCAATAAACATACCGAAAGCGGCACCGAGAATACCACCGACAATGTGAGCAACCTGAGAAACATTGTCATTCTTGGCAATGTCGATGACTTCACCGCCGACATAAAGAACCAAAATCAAAATGAGCGTAATCGGAATGGTTCCTTCCTTTACGTTGGTAACGGATGCCAGAAGAATGAACATGAAAACGATACCGCTGGCACCGAGAAGAATGGTGTTGGCCGGATAGAAGAAGCGGAAGGAAAGACCGGAAATCAGAGCGGTCAGACAAATCATTTCCAAAATGGTCTTGCTGCCGTATTTCTCTTCCAAAATCGGACCGAGAACAAGAATCAACATGATATTGCCGGAAAAATGAGCCCAGCTGCCGTGTGTAATTACCTGAGTGAAAAACCGAACGTAGGTCATCGGATTCAGCCAGGAACTGCCGTTCTGTACAGCGAAAATATTGGCTATTTTGTCATAGCCGAAAAGAGCACCGGCACCGGTCAGAATCAGGCAGAGCAGTGCAAATGTCAAAGTAACGGGCGCATTGTAGTCAAACTTTTTGAAAAATTTCATTGTAAAACAACCTCCCTTGATAAGTACGCTATATTTACCAAAAAGCCACATGGTAAATACATTATACCATGTCGCCGAAAAAAATCAAGAAGATTATTCGGAACTCGCAAAATGTTGTGACGTGACCGACTGAGAACCCCGTTTATTCCGGAAGTTTGAGATCACCGTTTTTGATCCATCCGAGTTTACGAAAGGCACTTCCGATAAAGGCGCAAAGAACGGCCGGAAGAACGAAGCAAATCAGAATGAGGCCGAGCCAGTCAAACCAGCCGGCGGATCCTCCCCAGCCGGTAACGACTCCGATTTGGCCGACGAGTCCGCAGGTACCCATTCCGGAAGAAACGGCGGGACCGTTCATTTGTAATTTGAAAACGCAGGTCGCAATCGGACCGGTAATGGCGGAAGCGATAATCGGCGGAAGCCAGATAATCGGTTTTCGCACGATATTTCCCATTTGAAGCATACTGGTTCCGAGACCCTGGGAAAGAAGTCCGCCGACACCGTTTTCACGGAAACTCATAACTGCGAAACCGATCATTTGAGCGGAGCATCCGGCTACTGCGGCACCGCCCGCAAGTCCGACCAGACCGAGACCGGCACAGATTGCCGCACTGCTGACGGGAAGCGTCAGGAGAATGCCGACGATGACGGAAACGAGAATTCCCATCAGGAACGGCTGCCGATTGGTTGCATAGATAATCAGGTCACCGCACCATTTTGCGGCTTTGCCGATATACGGAGCACCGAGAATCGCTAAAATGCCGCCGCTGAGAATGGTGACAAACGGAGTCAGAAGGATATCGATTTTTGTTTTTTTGGAAACCATCCGACCGGCAATTACGGCGATTATCGTTACAATCCAAACCGCAAACGGGCCGCCGGCGCCACCTTCGAGATTGGCAATATAACCAACGGCTGCTGCAGAAAAAAGAACCAGAGGAGATGCCTGAAGTGCATACGCAATCGCTATGGCCATTGCGGGACCGGCGACTTCGGTGGCTTTGGAACCGATGAAGGTCATCCATTCACAGAATTTGTGAAGCCATGAAATGTCGGTGCTGATCTGCCCGACCTGAGTGCCGAGTGTCTTCATAATGGTTCCGATAAGGAGAGAAGCAAACAGTCCCTGTGCCATTGCACTCAGAGTGTCGATGAAATACCGTTTTGCAAATCCGGTTTTGGATTCTTTTTGCTGATTGTCCATGTCAGTACCTCCCGATGATTGTGGTGTCATTGACCGGTATGCCGAAAACCGTCGGATACCCGTTTCAATGCGTTGATTCCTGCGCTTTATACAAAGACCGACTTCTTCAATATAAATGCAGATTTCCTTCAAAAATAAAAAGGCAAATTTTCTTCAAACTATCATATAATAATAAAAAAAACAAGATACAACGGGAAAAAACAGAGAAGAGTCTGAATTTTGGCTGTAAAATGATGTTTTTTGCAATAAATTGCATAAAAACATTAGCAAAACTTATTATTCTGATAAGTAATAAAAGATAAGCTTACACTTGCAACAAAAAATAGCGGAGAGTACAATGGGTATTGATAGGAAGTCGTGAGAATTGTCACGATTACGATAGGAGGACTTTGCATGGGCGGTTTTTTTGGTGTTGCATCGAAAGAAGATTGCATTTTTGATTTGTTTTTTGGAGTCGATTATCATTCCCATCTCGGGACCAGACGGGCCGGATTGGCAGTGTATGGTGAAAACGGATTTCAGAAAGCCATACACAAAATTGAAAATTCACCCTTCCGGACAAAATTTGAAAAAGAAGCAAACTCGATGCACGGCAAAATGGGAATCGGCTGCATTTCCGATTTTGAACCTCAGCCGATGCTGGTTCGTTCCCATCACGGAACCTTTGCGGTAACGACAGTCGGAAAGATCAACAACAAGGATGAGATTGTTGATACCATATTGAAGAACAATGACCATTTCTTCGTAATGAGTAACGGAGAGGTGAACCCGACAGAGCTTGTCGCCGCACTGATCAATCAAAAAGAGAATCTGATTGACGGAATTCGTTATGCACAGGAAACCATTGACGGATCCGTTTCCATGCTGGTATTGACCGATAAGGGCATTTATGCGGCACGGGATTTGCTCGGCCGGACTCCGATTGCAATCGGAAAAAAAGACGGTGCATACTGCGCGTCATTGGAATGCTTTGCATATCATAACCTGGGCTATCAGCCGGTTCGCGAACTCGGACCGGGAGAAATCGTGGTATTTGACGGTGACGGAATCCGAACTCTGGTAAAGCCCGGAACCAAAATGAAGATTTGTACGTTCCTTTGGATCTATTACGGATATCCGTCGTCTTCGTACGAAGGAATCAGCGTGGAACATGCAAGATATCGCTGCGGAGAATACCTCGCAAAACGGGATACCGTGAAACCGGATGTAGTTGCCGGCGTACCCGATTCCGGAACGCCGCATGCAATCGGATATTCGAACGCGGCGGGAATTCCGTTTACAAGACCGTTGATCAAATATACGCCGACATGGCCGAGATCGTTTATGCCGACCATGCAGGAGAAGCGTGATTTGATTGCCAAAATGAAACTGATCGCCGTACCGGAACTGGTTAAGGACAAGAGCCTTCTGATAATCGATGATTCCATCGTCCGGGGCACTCAGCTGCGTGAAACAGCCGAATTTCTGTTCCAAAGCGGAGCCCGTGAAGTACATGTCAGACCGGCCTGCCCGCCCTTGATTTATGGTTGTAAATATTTGAATTTTTCACGTTCCAAGAGCGAAATGGAACTGATCACCAGACGCTGTATCGCAGAGCTGGAAGGAACCGAAGAGGTAGCTCCCGAAGTACTGAAGGAGTATTCCGATCCGGATTCCGAAAAATACAACCAAATGGTTGATTTAATCGGCAAAAAACTGAAATTTACAACGCTCCGGTTCCACCGTTTGGATGACATGCTGGCGGCAGTCGGACTTCCTGCCGAGAACATGTGCACATACTGCTGGAATGGTGAAGAATAGTAAAAACACAGCCCTTTACGCAAAAAAACAAGTCATTTTCGAACATTTGAGATAACGTATTCTTATATTATTATAAAGTTGTCAACCGTAATTGACTTTGGCTTTGAAATTGTCTAAACTAAAGATACCGAGATAATGAAATATTCCATTAATATTTGAGACAGGAGGTAATTTGGTTTATGGCAATTGCAAGAACCCCTGAGGAAGAACAGGCTGTAAAAGACGATTTGATATCAGTCTGTGCAACAATCTTTTTTAGAGACGGATATGCGAATACGACAATGAAGGCATTGTCCGATGAGGCAGGCTGTACGACAGGAAAATTCTACAGCAACTTTACCGGAAAACCCGAAATGCTTCGTCTGCTTGTTGAAAAACTGGTGCATGTGAATTATGATGAAGCAGGGAAACTGGCAAAGGATGCGGATGCACCTTTGATGCAGCTGATTTACTTTTACGCGTTAGGTTATGAAATTTGCCGTCTTAACGAAAAAATACGGGAAGTGTATTATTACGCATATGAGGATTCCAATACATTGCAGGATATTGCGGGACAGATGACCGGCGATATCGGTGATATCCTCAAAAAATATGGCAAAAATGAAACTGAAAATGAGACCCTTACCCGTTCGACAATGTGCTTCAGTATATTGAGAAGCCTGATTGTCGGAGATGTATACGGATTTGGATTGGAAGATGAAAAGCAGCAGTTGCTGTATTTGATTGATACGATTCTCGCAGCACTTTCCATCAACGGAGAAGATGCGGAAAAAGCGCGTACCGATGTGCTTGACAATATCGGTAAATTGCACGAGGCATCGTATAATCTGATTATTCGTGTACTCCAGTTCGGGCTCTCATAATGAGAGGACAAAATGGATATTTGTAAGGTTTGCGGACGTAAAAATCCAATTGAAGAGGCTAACTTTTGTTTTTATTGCGGAACATCCTTTCGAGAGGGTGACGAACCGGAAAATATTGAGGCAAAAGTGTCGTTAAAATCGGAAAACCCGGCAGAGGGACAACCGGAACGGCCGGTAACATCCAAATGGAAGTGGCTGTTGTTCTTCGGACTTCTGTTGTTTCCGCCGGTTGGCTGGATTGCGTTTTTGGTGATTACGCTGGTGAATGCGTTCGGTCAGAGATCCGATGCGCGAATCCGCGAAATGGCGAAGGGCGCATTACTGTTCCTGATTTTGTTTCTGGCACTGTCGGTTGCTGCGGAACTGTATCTTCAGGCACATCCGGAATTGATGGCGGAATATGAAAAGATGTATCAGGAACTCCTGAACGGTGTAAAGCAGGGCATTATTCGTAAAATGCGGTAAAGGAATTCGGTGTGTCGGAACTTCCGACAATGTAAAACAGATTGTTGTAATCAAGGGCTGTCTCGAAATCCGAGACAGCCTTTTTGCATTCTCGCGGATGCGTAAGGAATTTAGCTGCTTCGCATCAAGCGACCGCGTAAGGAAATTGCGTTGCATTTTCCATGATAAAAACGCTCCGCAGGGGTGTACTCGCGCGAGAAGAGGGACCTTTGATTTCCAAAAACACGCAGATGTTGACCGAACGCTTTCCTACAATGGTTTATATTTACGGAGATAAAATGACATTGCCGTATGGGGTTGAAGCAACCTATATGTCGATAAAGTAATATAATAGTATTTACAATTCTATCGGTTATGTTTGTAATTAAAAATCGGAAATGATTTCAGAACACAGAGTGCGATATATTTTCTACTTTTTTGTTGACAAAACATATATATACATATACTATTAGTGTTAGGGGAGGAATTGACAGGTTGATATAGAAAATGTGTGCCAATATGCCCTCTGCTAACAATACTATTTTGCGGAGGGTTTTGTGCTTTATGAAAATGTATACCACTCCTGCGACGTATTATAACACACCAACTTCTTATAATGGGTATGGATATCCAATGACGTTGAAGATTAACTTCAGTTTTCGGATGGCATCTGTTGATGGTAAGACGACACCGAGTCAATGGGATGGTGGAACCTGGGATGTGATGAAGGCTGCAAAAAAATCCAGTAAGTCGATCACGGTTCGGTAAGAGACTGTATACAGAAATGAAATTTAGGGATTGAAAGGGGAAAACGATTGAAACAATTAGGAAAAGTAAAAATTATTGCAGTTGTTGCCGTTTTAGCAGTGATAGCGGTAATTCTTTGGTTGATGTTACGACAAAAACCGGAAGAGGGACCGGTGATTCACCGAAACACGCAGATATTGACCGAAAGCTTTCCGACAACGGTTTATATTTACGGAGATCAAATGGCATTGCCGTATGGGGTTGAAGCAACCTATATCAATGGATTGACAGAGAATCTGCTGGACTCGGTTGATTCCGAAAACGAATACCTGATGATTGTTGTTAATGATGTATTAGGGAATGCACATCTGACAAGTGACGATTTTGAACTGATTGAGCAGATGACGAAACGCTCCAATATATTTTTTGCGTATCTCGGAGAGTATAATCTTCGGGAATTTCAAGCGAGAAAGATTGATAGTGCTACCAGTGATATAAAATCAAATGATAATCTTTCTTTTGCATTTTTGGGAAACAGTGAGCCGACACTATGGGTAAACGGTATGTGTGGAAATTATACAAAAGACAATTACGCAGAGGTAGATCATGCACTTAATGATTACCAGATTTTTGCAGGTTTGCAATCTACGATGATTTGCCTGCTGGAGATTCAGCAACCGGAGGCAGAAGGAGGATTTCGTTGATTTCGATACGGTCTCTTTCCAAAAAGTATAAAACGGATGTAGAACAAAGAATGATATTCGATGAAATAAATGCAGAGTTCCCGAAAAGGGGACTTTGCATTTTTCTCGGAAAAAGCGGAAGTGGGAAAAGTACCCTTTTGAATATTTTGGGTGGAATTATCGGTGATTATTCCGGAAAAGTACGAGTACAGGATATTGATGTATCCCAATTAACGGAACCGGAATGGGATCATTTTCGCGGCAGTAATATCGGTATTGTATTTCAGGATTACAATCTGTTGGAAGAGGACAGCGTTTTTGAAAATTTATTGCTACCGCTCAAGATAACAAATGCAGATAAAGAAACCTGTGAGCTTCTAATTGATGATGCCTTACAAAGTGTCGGATTATCCGAATACAAATATCAGATTGTATCACGGTTGAGCGGCGGTCAAAAGCAACGGGTTGCAATTGCAAGAGCGATTATTCGAAATCCCGGAATTCTTTTGGCAGATGAACCGACAGGCAATCTTGACGGTGCAACGGCAATTACTTTGTTCTCTTTGTTAAAGGAACTGTCGAAGAGTTGCCTGGTTATAGTGGCTACGCATGACAGAGAAAACGCATATGAATACGGAGATATGATTTTTCATGTCGGAGACGGTAAACTGGAATTAAGTGCGGTTGAACGCAGAAAATATGAGGTAAACTGTGAGGCTCAAGGAATATCAGACACAGAGGAAGGAACAAGAGAGGCTATTCTTTCTTCTATGACCGAATATCTACGCAAACAACTGCTTGCAGCTCATGAAGGAAATGAAGTGTTGGTTTCGATGCGGATTCGTTCCGATACCATAAAGGAAGAATCGGATGGCGAAAAGTTGAATGAAGCACCTTCGGCAGAAAGTAATCAAAAGTTAAAATTGCAAGCTCAAAAACTATCGTTGAGGGATGGAATAAAGATTGCAAAGGGGTATGTTCTGGCGAAGAAGAAACGAACGGTAATGTTATTTGTGCTGCTCTCTGTAATTGTCACGCTTGGTTTGGCCGGAGTTCATTTGTTGCGTTATTCACCAAATGCGGCAATGGCGGAATATAATGAACAATATTCGCCCGATTTTTTATCTTTTTATACGGAAAAAGAATATAAAACGCGCTTTTTTGATTTGATTCAGGCAAGGCTCGCCAGGGGAGAACTCTTTTATAAGATGCTGACAGATGTTGTTGGTGAGGATAACGTTGTACCTGTACTGAATGATGAAAGCATACAAACAAAGAACGAGCAGTATTCTGCAATTAAGTTGATTATACTCGGAAACGGGACGTCGGATTTTTCGATTCCTTTGATAGAAGGAAAGAATCCGGAAAAGGATAATGAGATTGTGATTACCGATTATCTCGCTCATATTCTTGGAGTATCAGTGGGAGATATTGTATTTACCGAAACGAATCATAAGGAAAATGCAGTTACGGTTGTCGGAATATCGCAAACAGATTATAAAGAATACCGGGTAGAAGAACGATTGGAACAGAGAGAAGAACTTACGAAAGAAACCGATTACAGAATTGAAAACAGATACTGCATCGGTTATGTTTCAAAGGAATACATTGATGCTTTTAAACTTACAAGTAAACAATTGGAATTAAGAAGTGCAAGCGTTTTGTCTCATTCCAGTGAACGGGATTTTTTCAATGAGAACACTGTGTACGGAAAGTCTGAGGGAGTTTTGCAGGACCGGCTTATAAAAGGACGAATGCCGCAAAAGCGAAATGAGATATTGATTGACAGCTCTACGGAAGATTTCATGGGAGGTGATGTAATCGGATATTCGGGAAAGTTTCTTGATGTTAATAATCCGAAATATCATGATGTATACTCTGCCGATCTTCCTATTGCAAAGGTGTTTCCGGAAGGATTTACAATTGTCGGAGTATATGACGGCACATATTATGGGCAGGAATCGGATGGAGAATATTATTCGCCTGAGGTTATTGTGACAGACGAGGTTTTTGATGAGATAAAGGAAAGTTATTATTCTACGTACTGCTTTGGCGAATATTTTGTTCGAAATACGAGGTCGGATGAGAATTTTTTTGCAGAAATTGAAAAAGCGAATCTGATATGGTCAGATCCTTACGCTCAAAATATCAGCCAATTTGCTGAGATTGTGAATAGCCTGAGCGTATATTTTTTGATTATGACAGGAATGCTCTTACTGGCAATTGTGATTATCTGTGCATTGCAAATCAGTTATACGATTAAGGATCAAAGTCGAAGTATCGGTATTATGCGAACGGTTGGATATACCGGAAAGGATATGTGCGGAATTTTTGCAAGTGAAGCAATTCTTATCGGATTAATGGCAGTAGCGGTTGCCTCATTGATGTTTACGGCGATTCAAAAGTATGCGAATAGTTCGTTTGCAAAAGGCATACCTGATACTCCATACAGAATATTGGTATTATCACCATGGATTACAATCGGTGTATTAGTCGGAAGTGTGATATTGTGTATGGTTTCCGGACTTTGGCCGGTTTTTAACCTGTCCAGAAAAACACCGTATGAATTAATTCATCCAAAATCGTAATCACATAATAAAAGCTAAAGAAAGTGATACAATCTTCGCGATTCCGTATGAGAAAATATCTTTTAATATATTGAAAATGTAAGATGATACAGAGAAAAGGCAATCATATCAAAACGATATGGTTGCTTTTTGCTTTATAGGCGGTGAGAGTTTTGCAAGCGACCCTTTTTGCTCTTGCAAGGCAACGGCTCACCGGGCAGAAGGAAAAATCTGCCCGGCAGGGCAATTGTCTTCTTATTGGGTAATATAGGAATCGTCCGTTGGGGACGGAGCTTCATCGGTTGGTTTCCACCAAAGCTTCCATTCGTTTCGCCGGACATAATAAAGAAGGCGAAAACAGAAAATGCGGCCGTGGGAAACGGCTTCACAGTCGTATTCGACAGAAGGAATGCCACAGTAATTCTGTTCATTCACGGTGAGAACATGAATATTATGAAGCATATGAACGGAACGGTCGGAATCCTGCCATTTGATGCTGATGGGGATAATCCGGCCGGTACTGGTGAACCATACGGCACAGGCAATCGGGCAGGTTCGCCCGGTTAACGGACCGGCATCGGTTTTCTGAATCTTCTCATCAAAGCCCATCATCGGCACGGGTATCACCTTCTTTCTTACGGTAGGACGGTTCGGGCAGCAGCGAGGCACGAACGAGGGCGGCATTGCCGTATCGTTTGCGTATGCTGTCAACGGTTTGATCGACTCTTGAAAGCTTCTCGTAATCATCGGTATCAAACAGGCAAAGCTGACGAGGAGCCCGGTCATGGGAAATGCGTGAAGTATGAACTCCGAGGCTGCGAATCGGTACGGAGGTCCAGCAGGCGTCAAACAGACGGCAGGCACAGGCATGTAATTCCTTGGTAATGTCGGTCGGTGTCGACAGAACGGTCTGATGACTGTAGCAGGACAAATCAAACGAACGAATGCTCACCGAAACGACCTGAATGCGGACTCCGTCGGCACGTAATCTCGCCGAGACGGTTTCGCACAGGGACAGAAGAATCCGGTGGGCTTCCGAAGCGGTTGTGACGTCGTGGGAAACGGTGGTCGAATTCCCGTATCCTTTATTGGGCGGAGGATTGTCAATCACCGGAGAGGAATCGATTCCGTTGGCAAATTGCCAGACGGTCAGTCCCTGAAGCTTCATTGAGCTCTGCAATATCTCGGGCGGCGTTGACGCAACCTCGCCGATAGTATGGATTCCCATATCGGCCAGTTTTTTCTCCGTTGCATGTCCGATAAAGAATAAATCCTTTGCGGGAAGGGGCCACATCTTGTCGGGAATCTCGGTCGGCCAAAGAGTATGAACCAAATCCGGCTTTCGAAAATCCGATGCCATCTTGGCCAGCAACCTGTTTACGGAAATGCCGATATTGACGGTAAATCCGAGCTCCTCGCGAATCCGTATCCGAAGCCTGTTCGCAAATCCGACGGGATCGTTTTCGGCTTCGGCAATGCCGGTCATCTCGCAAAAGGCTTCGTCAATCGAGTACTGTTCGACAATCGGGCAAACCTCCTTCAGAATCCCGATAAATGCTTCCGAACACTGTACATATAATTCATATCTCGGTGGGGCAACAATAATATCCGGGCACATTCTTCGTACTTCGGCAACCGCCATGGCAGTCTTCACCCCTAAACGTTTGGCCGGAATGGAAGCGGCCAGCACGATTCCGTGCCGGGAAGCCTGATTCCCGCCGATAATGGCCGGAACGGTTCGTAAATCCAGCGTTTCTCCCAAATGGTGCAGACGATAGACCGCCTCCCAACTGAGAAAAGCACTGTTCACATCAATATGAAAAATGAGCCGCCGGATGTGATTGTCGGTAGTTGTTGATTTCATCGTAACTGCATTATACACGAACATATGTTCGATTTCAAGAGGAAAAATAAAAAAAATTTCGTGTCTCATTTGTATGGAAACAATACAAAAAACAAAGCATAACGAACCGCAAAAACGTGCTTTTTATGCTATACTTTGCGAATCAAATGTGCTACACTTGAAGTCGGTTGCACCCCAAACCGTTCGGAAACGGAAGAACCGATTCCGGCAGCGGACGTTATAGCGGTAACGAAACGGAAGAACCGATTCCGGCAGCGGATGCTATATCGGAAACGGAAACCGGCACGACGCGGAGAATACTTTGTCGGGTTACGGAACGGGGAGCAGGCATTTGTCTTAAATTTTGCGGAGGATTATATGAGAGACTGGAATTCTGTCGGGCGTCAGGCTCTGACTTTTTTTGAACATGATGAGGATACGGCCTATGAAGGATACGAGGCGGAGGAACGGTATGCCGTAATGAATCCGCGTTTTCCGAACGAAGCGGAAATGCCGTATACGAAGGAACTGATTTTGCATACGCTGCGGGTACTTCCGTACAGCGAAAAAGCGGAAGCGTCGCTGAAGGCGGAGGGTGAATGGCTGTCGTATCTGAAGGAACGGGAGTTTCCGGCCAACCGCAGAGTATCGGCCGCAGACGGACGCGATATGGTTCGCTTTACCGCAGAGGACGGTTGCGATTATTTGGCCGTTTCGGAGGAATCCGTGGTCGGTTACCCGGTTCTCGAAACGGATTTTAATAATGATATTATGGAAGCGTACGGTGAGACACTGGGACGCCTGCACCGCTTAAGCAAGGAGTTTCAGCCGAAGGAAACGGCAACCGACATTACGGATATTCTGGCGGAAATCGACGGGATTTTGAAAAATGACGCATCGGTTCCGGAAGAAACCAAAGAAGACTTTTTTCAGCTTCGCATGCAGATTATGAGCCTGAAAAAAGATGAGGATACGTTCGGGCTCATTCACGGAAATCCTTCCTGCGGTCGGGCATTTTTCGATGAAAATGCGGGCTTTTGTCATTTGACCGGCTTCGGGAAAATGATGCTCGGCTGGTATGCCTACGATGTGATGACGATTTGTGAAGAACTGATCCAAATGATGGATGAGGATACTTATATTACGGCCCGGAAAGCATTTTTGAAGGGCTATCGGAAATACAGCCGGTTTGCATTGCCGGATGCGGCACTGATGTCGGCTATGAAGGACGTTTCGGAATACATCGCATATGCGGAGTATTTGAAATCGGTACGGGAAGAGGAAGAATAAGAATGACGGTATTTGATTTTCATGCACATATTTATCCGGAAAAGGTTGCGGCAAGGGCCGTGGAAAGTGTCGGGGAATTCTATCATATTCCGATGAACTGCGACGGCACCGTGAACAGCCTGCTTCAATACGGAAAGGAAGCCGGGATTACCGACTTTGTGGTTCATTCGGTGGCAACGGGTGCCAAACAGGTGGAGCGTGTCAACGATTTTATAGCGGAAACGGCCAAGGCACATCCCGGATTGCATGGTTTCGGGACGATGCATGCCGATTACGAGAATAAGGCGGCAGAGATTGAGAGAATGCAGACGCTCGGACTGAAGGGCGTGAAAATTCATCCCGATTCGCAGCTGTTCGCCGTTGACGATCCTAGAATGTTTGAGGTGTATGATGCCATTCGCGGGAAAATGCCGATACTGGTTCACTGCGGTGATTACCGGTACGATTACGACAATCCGGAGCGGGTTCGCCGGGTACTGGACCTGTTTCCGGGGCTGACGTTTGTGGCGGCTCACTTCGGCGGCTGGAGCGTGCCGGATTTGGCACTGGAATATCTGAAGGATACCGACTGCTATCTGGATTGCAGCAGCTCCATGATGTACCTCGGACGGGAACGGTCCCGTGAGCTGATTCGCATTTACGGGGCGGACCGGTTTTTGTTCGGTTCGGATTTTCCGATGTGGAATCCGAAGGAGGAACTGGAACGGTTTTATGCACTCGGGCTGACGGCGGATGAAGAAAAGCAGATTCTGGAGGTTAATCCAAAGAAAATTCTACATGAGTAGAATTGCTTAAACAAAGTAATTTCATATAAATAACGAATAGCATTTTTCCGGCTTTTTGCGGAAGGAAACCGATTCACTCGTTCGATAGTGAAAATGAGCTGACACGGAGGTTTACGTAATTTTTCGGGAAAGTTCATCGATTTTATATTGACAAGAGGAAAAATTTGATATACAATTCGGTCAATTATTGAATATTGTTTGAAAAGCGATGACGAAGACTGTCGGGTTTTCTCATTTTCAGAGAGCCGGTGTTTGGTGCGAACCGGTAATGGTGAAGCCGTACGACGTATCCCTTCCGAGCTGAAGGTCCCAACATCTCAGGATAAGTAAGAACTTCCGTTATGCCGCGTCAAGGCGAAGGACTTGATGGAGTCCGTGAGTGGTGCGAAAGCACAAATTGAGTGGTACCGCGGGTTATTATGACTCGTCTCAAAGCAGTTTTGAGACGAGTCTCTTTTTTTCATTTCGCTAAATGCCCGGGAGGGCAGCGTGAGAATGCAGGACATCTTGGTTCTGCAAAACGTGACAGGAGGTAAAGCCAGTATGAGTGAAACGGTTGACAGCAAACTTCAGGAGGTGGCTCAGCGTATTCGCGAGCTGCGTGAAATTTCCGGCTTGACGGTATCGGAAATGGCTAATCTGACGGAAGTCAGCGAAGAGCAATACCGTATTTATGAGGAAGGAAAGGCGGATTTGCCGTTTACCTTTATTCATAAATGCACACAGGCCTTTAATGTGGATATTTCCGCAATTACGGAAGGACATTCCGCAAAATTGTCCTCCTATACCGTAACCCGGAACGGAAAAGGACAGGTGACGGCGGAGGAGGAAGGCATTTTGATTAAGAACCTTGCTCCGATGTTTAAAAATAAACTGGCGGAGCCGTACTGGGTTCGGTACGAATATTCCGCCGAACAGCAGAAACGTCCGATTCATACCACCACGCACAGCGGCCAGGAGTTCGATATCGTTCTGAAGGGCTGCATGAAGGTGCAGGTCGGCGATCATGTGGAAATTCTTCACGAAGGTGACAGCATTTTCTATAAGAGTTCGACGCCTCACGGAATGATTGCCATCAACGAAGAGGATGTGACGTTCCTTGCGGTTGTTTTGCCGGATTCGGCGACGGCGGAAAAGGACGTTACGGATACGCTGGTAACCGGACACACGGCCAAGAGAAGCTTTGTCAGCGACAAGTTCATCCATACGACGGAAGATGAGCAGGGTCGCCTGAAGGATATCGAATTTATCAATGAAGATAAATTTAATTTTGCATTTGACATTGTGGACGCGATCGGCCGCAAGAGCCCGGATAAGCTGGCTATGGTTCATTTGGACGGCAACAAGGAGGAACGGCGGTTTACGTTCCTCGATTTAAGCAAGAAGAGCGCACAGTGCGCCAACTATTTCCGCTCTCTCGGAATCGAAAAGGGAGACCGTGTTATGCTGGTACTGAAGCGCCACTATCAGTTCTGGATCAGCATTTTGGCATTGCATAAAATCGGTGCGATTGCCATCCCGGCAACGAACCAGCTCGTCGAGCACGATTTCGAATATCGGTTCAATGCGGCCGGTGTGAAGGCCATTGTGTGCACGGGAGACGGGGATACGGCCAATCAGGTGGATTTGGCGGCACCGCGCTGCGAAACGCTGCAGTATCGGATCGTGGTCGGAGAACCCAGAGACGGCTGGAGAAATTTCGATGCGGAATATTCGATGTTCAGCTCTCATTTTGACCGCACCGAGGACAGCCCGGCGGGCGATGACCGGATGATTATGTTCTTTACTTCCGGAACCACGGGATATCCGAAGATCGCATGCCACAGCTACAAATACGCACTCGGCCATTATATTACGGCAAAATACTGGCATCAGGTGGATCCGGACGGACTGCATCTGACCATTTCGGATACCGGCTGGGGCAAGGCTCTCTGGGGCAAGCTCTACGGACAGTGGCTGTGTGAGGCACCGATTTTCGTATATAATTTTGACCGTTTCCGTGCGGAGGACATTTTGCCTCTGTTTGCACAGTATCACATTACGACGTTCTGCGCACCGCCGACGATGTACCGTATGCTGATTAAGGAGGATATCAGCAAATATGATTTGTCCTCCATCGTTCATGCGACAACGGCAGGAGAGGCACTGAACCCGGAAGTGTACAACGTATTTAAGGAAAAGACCGGCCTCCGGATTCACGAGGGCTTCGGTCAGACCGAGACGACGCTTGTGATTGCCAACCTCTTCGGCGAGAAGAGAAAGAAAGGTTCCATGGGCAAGCCGACACCGCAGTTCCATGTGGACATTCTCGATCCGGACGGACGTCCCGTTCCGGTCGGCGAAAACGGAGAAATCTGTATTTATACGAAGGACAAGGTACCGTGCGGTCTGTTCCGCGGATATTACAACAATCCGGATCTGACCCAAGAAGCATGGCATGACGGAATTTATCATACCGGCGATGTGGCATGGAAGGATGAGGACGGATTTTACTGGTATGTCGGACGAATCGACGATGTCATCAAATCGTCCGGTTACCGAATCGGACCGTTTGAAATCGAGAGCGTCATTATGGAACTTCCGTATGTTCTCGAATGCGGTGTCAGCGCCGCTCCGGACCCGGTTCGCGGTCAGGTGGTAAAGGCCAGCATCGTTCTGACCAAGGGCACCGAGCCGACCGAGGAACTGAAGAAGGAAATTCAGGATTACGTCAAGAAGCATACGGCACCGTACAAATATCCGCGAATCGTGGTGTTTATGGATGAACTTCCGAAGACCATCAGCGGAAAGATTCAGCGAAATAAACTGTAAAACGGTCTCATTTTGAGAAATCCCCGGAGCGCAGGTTGCAATTTGATGAAAATAGGGGTATAGTTATAGGGTTAGGTAGGAATCTATGAAATTTAAACGATTATTGCTTTTTGCCGGACATTACGGCAGCGGCAAAACCAACATCGCCGTCAACGTTGCCATGGATCTGAAACGGAACGGGGAGTCGGTGGTGATTGCCGATTTGGATATCGTAAATCCGTATTATCGAACCAAGGACAGCGAAAAGGAACTGGAAGAAGCGGGCATTCCGCTGATCAGTTCGGAATATGCCAATTCCAACGTGGATGTTCCGGCACTTCCGCAGGCCCTGTATTCGCTGGTGGATCAGAAGGACCGGTACGGAGTTTTGGATATCGGCGGAGACGACCGCGGAGCACTGGCGCTCGGGCGGTATGCACCGTATATTAAGGAAGAGGACAATTATGAAATGTTCCTCGTAATCAATCAGTATCGTCCGCTGACCCGGGATTTGCAGAGCACTCTCGAGGTTATGCGTGAGATAGAAGCAGCCGGTGGAATTCCGTTTACGGGAATCGTGAACAATTCCAACCTTGGCAGAGACACCACGGCACAGGATGTGATCGCTACGGATGCCTATGCGAGGGAAATGGCGGCCGCGACCGGTCTGACTCTTCGGATGACGACCGTAAAGGAAGACATTGCGGAGGAAGTTGCGAAAGTGATTCCGAACGTAATGCCGTTACACCTTCAGAACAAACGACTTTGGAACGATTAAGTACACAGGAGGTATGTTATGAACAAAGTAACATTTAACACGGACCTTTGTAAAGGCTGCGGACTCTGCGTTTCGGCCTGCCCGAAGAAGATCCTGAAAATGTCGGAAACGGTGATTAACGCAAAAGGTCATCATCCGGCAGAAATGACAGACCAGTCCCAGTGTATCGCATGTGCATTTTGCGCGACGATGTGCCCGGATTGTGTAATTACGGTAGAAAGGGGTTAAGGACAACATGGCAGACAAGGTTTTGATGAAAGGAAATGAAGCCATTGCCGAGGCAGCCATTATGGCCGGATGCCGATTCTATTTCGGTTACCCGATTACACCTCAGACCGAGGTTGCGGCATATATGGCAAAGCGTATGCCGAAAATCGGCGGAACGTTCCTTCAGGCAGAAAGCGAAATTGCGGCAATTAATATGTGTATCGGTGTTTCTTCCACCGGTAAGAGAGTAATGACCAGCTCCAGCAGCCCGGGAGTTTCTCTGAAGAGCGAGGGAATCAGTTATATGGCAGGATGCGATCTCCCTGCTTTGATTGTTAACGTACAGCGTGGCGGCCCCGGACTCGGCGGTATTCAGCCTTCTCAGTCCGATTATTTCCAGGCTACGAGAGGCGGCGGACACGGTGATTATCATTTGTTCGTTGTAGCTCCCGCAAGCGTACAGGAAATGGTCAGCCTGACGGCACATGCATTTAACGTGGCAGAAAAGTACCGCGTTCCCGCAATGCTTCTTGCCGACGGTACACTCGGCCAGATGATGGAACCGGTTTCCATCGAAGGCATTACGGTAGAAGACCATGACAAATCGTGGGCTTTGACCGGAACCAAATGCGAAAGAAAGCACAATATTATCAACTCCCTGTCCTTGCTTCCGGAAGAATTGGAGCAGTGGAATCTGGAGCGTTATCAGAGATATGCCAAGATTGAAGAAGAGGAGCCGATGTGGGAGGAATTCATGATGGAGGATGCCGACATTTGCGTTGTTGCATTCGGTATCGCATCCCGTGTCAGCCGGAACGCAATCAAGGCTGCCCGTGCTCAGGGCATCAAGGTCGGTATGATTCGTCCGATTACCCTCTGGCCGTTCCCGAAGAAGCCTTTGGCAGCAGCTGCGGACAAGGTGAAGTCCTTTGTTACCGTTGAGCTGAACATGGGTCAGATGGTAGAGGATGTCGAGCTTGCAACCCGTTGCAAGAGACCGGTTCTGATGGCGAACCGTGTCGGCGGATGTATTCCGACTCCCGAGCAGGTTCTCGCTCAGATTATTGAGGCAAATAAGTTAGGAGGTGAGCAGTAATGGGTGAAATCGTATTTCAGAAACCGAAGTCGCTGTGTGATGTTCCGCTTCATTATTGCCCCGGATGTACACATGGTATCGTTCACCGTCTCGTTGCGGAAGCAATTGACGAGCTCGGTATCGAGGGCAGAACAATCGGTGTAGCCAGCGTAGGCTGCTCCGTATTTACCTACAATTATTTTGAATGTGATATGGTACAGGCTGCCCACGGACGTGCTCCGGCCGTTGCTACCGGTGTTAAGAGAAGCGACCCGAACAACATCGTATTTACTTACCAGGGTGACGGCGACCTCGCTTCCATCGGTACTGCAGAAACCGTTCATGCGGCTGCAAGAAACGAGAATATCACAATCATTTTCATCAACAATGCAATTTACGGTATGACCGGCGGACAGATGGCTCCGACATCTCTTCCGGGACAGGTTACTCAGACCTCTCCTTACGGACGTGATGTCAACACCGTAGGATATCCGGTTCGCATCTGCGAAATGCTGTCCGAGCTGGAAGGCGCTTCCTATCTGGAGAGAGTTGCCGTAAACAATGTAAAGAATGTCAAGGCTGCCAAGAAGGCAATCAAGAAGGCATTCCAGAATCAGATTGAAGGCAAAGGCTTCTCTTTGATTGAAATCGTTTCCACCTGTCCTACCAACTGGGGAAAGACTCCCGAGAAGGCAATGGAGTGGCTGGAAGAGAATATGCTTCCGTACTATCCTCTCGGCGTTTACAAGGATAAATACGCAGAAAAGGAGGACAAATAATCATGGCACAGACCGGTATGTTATTTGCAGGTTTTGGCGGACAGGGTATTCTGTTCTCCGGCAAGTTCGTTGCGTATGACGGATTGATTTCCGATAAGCAGGTCAGCTGGCTTCCTTCCTACGGTCCCGAGATGCGTGGAGGTACCGCAAGCTGCAGCGTTGTATTCAGCGATGAAATCATCGGATCCCCGATTGTTACGAATCCGGATATTCTGGTAGTTATGAACCTTCCTTCTCTCGACAAATACGAGTCGGCGGTAGTTCCGGGCGGAAAGATTTTCTACGATTCCACTCTGATCGGTCGTCCGATTGCCCGTACCGATGTTCAGGCATTCGGTGTTCCGGCAACGAAGCTCGCAGCCGATAACGGTATGCCGACGCTTGCCAACATGATTCTTGTCGGCAAGATGATTAAGGAAACCGGCGTAATCTCTACCGAGAATATCGACAAGATTATCGATAAGATTGTCAGCGCACGTCATCAGGACCTGAAGGAACTGAATGCGAAGGCAATTAAGATGGGCTTTGATTACGCAGAGTAAACAATAAGAAACCGGAGGTCCGGGAAAATGAGGCATCATTTTCCCGGACCTTTTTGCTTTATAGGGAAAAACCCCTATAAAGCAAAAACGCTCCGCGTGGATGCGCACGCTTTTGCAAAGGAAGCATATCGCCGGAGCGACGCAAAAGCGGCGCGGCATATCGCAAGCGACATGCCACGGGGTATTATAGAAAAATTTTCTTGCGGTATCGGGTTATTTATCCGAAGCGGTTGCAATAATTTTTTATTAATGCTAAAATTACATATTCCGATGCGAAAAGTCGGTAAATAAATTGAGAAGAAGGAGCGAAAAACGTGAAAAAGAAACTTTTGGCAATTGTAATGACGCTGGTCCTGATGTGCGGTATGATTCCGTCATCCATGGCAGCAGGGGCACCTTCCGTGAAGGTCATTTTGTATCCGGCCGCAAGTGACGCAACCATCACGGGAGCGTCAACGGGAAGCGCCAAGACCAAATCGGGTGACCCTTACAACATGTATTATTCCCGTGCAATCGGAAGCGATGTGGCGAAGCGCTCCGGTTATACGTTCCTCGGCTGGTACCTTTCCATTGCCGGGGGAGCAAAGGTAACAAGTTCAACCAAAATGACTTCGACCACGGGTTCGGTATATGCTCATTGGGCGAAGAATCTGTCGGCACTGACTTTCAATGAAAACGGAGGAACCAAGACGGTGACCATATCCGGTACCGGCGGACACAAATGGTACGTGTACAACGTAACGCAGACATCGCTGCAGATCAGTGTCAGAAAAAAGAGCGATACGTCGTTTGACATTGTCGTCGGAAAACGCAGCGATTCGAGCAAATCAACATATAACGCAACCGTGAATTTCAAAGACGGTGACGGCAATATGATGTCCGTCAGTGTGTCACAGACACCGAATTATGCCAACGTGCGGAACCGTGTGAACAATACCATCACGACGGGAGGACGGTTCTTCAATGTATGTGCAGCCGAAGCAGCAGCGACATATAATTTTAAGTATTCGGCACTGTTCCGCGGTACGAATGGCATTACCTGGTGCCCCGATTCCGCAATGCTGGATCTGATGAACCGGAGACTGGCTGCCGATAGCAAACTGCAGAGCAATTTCTTCTTTGATATCCGGGATGTTCTTACCGGTATGGCAGAGAAATCCAACGGCAAAACGGGCTGCATCAGCGTTTCCGGTGCAACCGACATTTTCGTTACGGTCAATAAGGCAAATGCGAACGGTGAATTCTCAAACGGAGGCGGAGAATGGTGTAACTATACATCCGGAACGTATACGAAGAAATTCAAAAATACATACGGCAGCTGCGGAAAGACGGTAGCAACCTATGACGTGGTGTTTGAAGGGGTAAAGAGCTGGAGTGCCGATAAGAAAATTTCGGAACTGGTGACCCTGCTGGACAAGCATCCGGAGGGTGTCTTCATTTATTCGAGTGCCAACAACAGCGGGAAGACATCGAGCCATGCGATGCTTGTTGTCGGTTATACGAAGACCAACGGAACGTATTCCTTTACGTATATCGACAACGGTGCAAGCCTGGCAAATTCCGGCTGCATTCCGTACAGCAAGACCTGCTTCTACAGTGGTCACAAGGTGTATAATGAGAGTGAGATGCTTGCCAAGATTTACAATATTGCATATGTCAAATAAACCGCTTCCCGGTGTTTTCGGGTCCTCGTCCGTCGGGCAGGTTTATGCTTGCGATTAATGCCAACAGAAAGGTGCCTCTTCGGAGGCGCCTTTTTTTCGTCACAACGGCCTGAACGGATGCTGTTTTGCGGTATTATTGACAAAAATTCGGATATTCTGCGGCAGCGGAAAGAACACGATGATTTCCGCAAGAAAAATAGTGACATTCCGAAATGAGATGTGCTATAATAACTTATAATATAATTTTACTATGGGAGTAGTGTACCCATTTGACAGAAAATCGGCTTTACGGTCTTTTTCGCAGACGATGGATGGTCAACAAGGCAGACATATTGAAATATATAATAGGTCATGCCGATCCCCATAAAAGGAGGTACTTCACATGATAAAGAAGAAGCTTCGCGTATCACCGGAATCATTGATTCCCAGCCTGATGGCTCTGCTGGCACTTGTCACGACAGCCTCATTTCTGCTGACATTTCGAATTTCGTTAAAACAGAACCGATTTGAAATTCCGCAGCTGATGGCGTCGGAGTCCATGTATGACAATATCGGTTGGGCATTGATGGCAGGCGGAATGCTTGTGATGATTCTGATGCTGTTCCTGTCCAAAACGCAGCTGGTGCTGATGGTCATTCCGGTTGTTTTGTATGTGGCGGGATATGTTCTCGGAAATCTGGATGCCCTGATGGACAAAACAGCGACGGGCACACAAATCGGTTTGCTGGCGGCGGTCATCATTTTCTCATGGATATTTATCATGGTTGTGACCAACCTGCTGCAGATGAAAGAGATTGTTATTATCCCGGGTTTGCTGGCGGTTGCGGGCATCATTATTATGACCGTGCTGAAGCAGGAACCGTTCATTTTGAACGATGCGGGATTTACCATGTCGAACGGAGAGTGCCTGTCGGTAACCAATCTGATTCAGAATCTCGGGTATTATCTGACGCTTGCGATTTTCTCATTTTCGCTGACGGATACGTATCAGACGGAAATCGACACGAAGAAGGCCGGGAAAAACGGCAAGACCGTTGCGGCCGGCAAAGACGGAACCGACGGTAAGGCAGGAAACGGCGGAAACGCCGGAGAAGAGCTGCTTCGCCCGATGGATACCACGGTGGAAAAAGACGGTCAGGATTTGTTCCGGGTTCCGGACAATGACGAAAGCGTCGCCGAAACAGCGGTTCCAACCGAAGAAGCCGGTACACTGGATGATTTGGATGAAACCAACAAGAAGATTGCAATGATGACGGAACAGGGTCCTTCTTTTGAAGAAGAAATGAATATTCTCGGAGAATTCACTATGAATGATGACGAACATGTAGCAACTTTTGATGAAGTAATACGTGAAGTGGAAGCAAAAGAACAGGGACTTGCCGACGCGGTTGCCGACAAGGCGGAAGCGGCAGTCGAAGAAGTGTCGGAGAATCAAAATGAGGCTCCGAGGGAGAAAACGCTGGCCGAGCTGCTGGCCGAGCGCGGATTGTCCGGCTCGGGAAGCAAGACGGAGAAGACCGTGGAAGCAACGGCTCCGGCGGAAGTCGTTTCGGAAGCACCGAAGTTTGAAACGGAAGCTGCTCCGATCGAGGAGAAGAGCGCTCCGTCCCTGGAAGATATTTTGGGAGAAGCCATTCCGACGACGGTGACCAAGACATCAAAACCGGTGTCCGTTCCCGAAGAGGATCCGGTGGTTACGGCAAAGCCTGCCGGCGAGAAAGTCCGTGAGGCGGCCGAGAAGATTCGCTCCGACGAACCGGTACGGACCGTTCCGGTAACCTCGACATCGGACAGCGGACCCAGGAAGGTTCTGAAGGAAGAAATCGTGACCGATCGGGAACAGAAACTCAGTGTTCAGAAGAAGCTGAATGTGGTATCGCTGATCGGAATGCTGGTCGGTGTGGCTGCGGTTGCACTCGGTGTCCTGACGACGTTCCGGGTGGTTACCATTCCCCGTCTGGAGAACAATGAAACCACCTGCTTTATGATTTTGGCATCCGGTGTGATTCTGTTCTTTGTGACTGCGGCAAGACTGTTTGACCGCGAGTACACAACCAAGATTGTGACAAATGACCGGAAAGTTACCCGTGAAGAAAACAATTGGGAGGAATATATTTCCGGACGTTTGGATGACAATGAAAAGAATATCGCAATGCTGACCTCCAATTATGTACGAATGACGGAAATGTACGGTCATTTGCTGGAGACCACGACAGAGCTTACCAATAGCATGAAGGCACTCGGTACCGCTCCGACAGCTGCGGCATTGCCGGAGAACGCAGAGTGGAATGAAGAGGAAGCGGCGGCCTATAATGTTCCTTATGATGCTCCGTATGACAAAGCCTATGAAGCACCTGCGGCAACGGAATATGCACAGCCTGTAACGGAGGAACCGGCGTACGAGACCAAAGAAACGAACGATGTTTCTTCGGAAGTACCGGAACGTACCGAAAACGTTACGACATTTTCCTTTGAGGAAATGATGCAGTCGGCAATTTCGGAAGTGATTTCCGACGACGCTCCGACGGCAGCGGAAGAGCCCGCGTACGAGACCGCACCGATTTATGAAGAAGAGCTTCCGTACGAGACCGAAGCACCGGCTGCTGACGAAGCACCTGCGTATGAGACCGCACCGGTTTACAACGAAGAACTTCCGTACGAGACCGAAGCACCGGCTGCTGACGAAGCACCTGCGTACGAGACCGCACCGGTTTATGAAGAAGAGCTTCCGTACAAGACCGACGGAGAACCGACATTCGATGAGAATGCGGTGATTGAGGAAGAGCAGGAAGCCGTGCCGGAAGAGCCGGCTGCGGATGAAACCGCAAATGCAAATGCCGATTTGCTTTCCGCATTGTTCTCCGGTAAATATCAGGATACTGCGGAAGAGACTCCGGAAGAAACCGAAACGGAGGAACCTGCGGAAGAGCAGAAACAGCCGGAGACAACCGGAAACTATAATGATTATCTGATTTCCACGCTGTTTACCAGAAAGCCTGTTGAGAATACGGAGACCGCAGCCGAGGAAGCAGCAGAGACCGTGGAAGAGGCTGTTGAGAAAGCAGAGGAGACGGCAGAGGAAGTTACCGAGACCGCTTTGGAAACTGCCGAAGAAGCAGCAGAGACCGTAGTCGAAGAAGCAGCGGAGACCATGGATGAAGTTACAGAGACTGCTGCGGAAGTTGCCGAGGAAGTAACGGAAACCGTAGAAGAAGTTGCAGAGACTGCTGCGGAAGCTGCCGAAGAAGTAACGGAGACCATGGATGAAGTTGCAGAGACTGCTGCAGAAGCTACCGAGGAGGTAGCGGAGACCGTAGAAGAAGTTACAGAGACTGCTGCGGAAGTTGCCGAGGAAGTAGCGGAGACCGTAGAAGAAGCTGTCGAGGAAGTAACGGAGACCGTAGAAGAAGCAGCCGAAGAAACTGCGGAAAACACAATCGAAGAAATCAGTGAAAACGTTGACGAAAAACCGATTCTTCCGACCTTCGGATATCAATTGGAGGAAACGAAACCGGAGCCGGATGATTCCATGTTCGGTTATGACGGTTCGGAAGATAACGAAACACCGATTTTACCGACGTTCGGATATCAGTTAAATGATAACCGAAACGCTTCGGAAGAAAATGCGGAGGACGATAATTCCGCATATCGGAGATCCATTTATGATTCGAACTCCATCGGCGCCGGCATCAATGCAGAAACCGAAATGCCGGTTGTTGAGACTCCGACAATCACCCGTCCGGAAACGAACGATGAGGACAGCGGAATTATTGAAGGATTTGTAATGCCGACGTTCCGCGGATTCGGATATTCCGATGAACCGGAGGAGGAAGATGCAGACGAGCCGATGTACAGCACGTACAAGATGAAGCCGTTCTCCTTTAAGAAAACCGGTGACGAGGCACCTGCGGCAGAGACACCTGCACAGGCAGCCGAAGAAGATGACGAGTTCAGTTTCGGCGATGCATTTAACGCAAGACACAAGGACGTTTTCGGAATGGTTGCAAAGGAAGAGGAGTCGGATGAGGAATTTGCGGAACCGGATCTTCCGATGATGGAAGCGGAATTCGAGGAGCCGGAACTTCCCGAGACGGAATCCGATTTTGAGGAACCGGCAGCAGAACCGCCGAAAGCTCCGGCAGTCGATGAGGAAGAGGACGAGAGAGCAAAACTGGAAGCAAGAAGAAAAATGCTTCAGGAAAAACTGGATCAGATTCGAAGAAAGAATCAGGCAAAGGAATTTGATGATTTCTCCGATTTGGACGAAGAAGGAGTATTCTTCCACTAAAAACAGATTGAAACAACAGTGCCCGTACGACGGAATTCCCGTTGTACGGGCACTTTTTTAGCTTTGTAGCCAGGCAATCCCGGGCGGCCCGGAGGCCGATTTCATCCGCCTTTTATACTTGCATTTAAATACGGTGCGTGCTATAATACACTTGCTTTTTTGTACATTTGAAACAGTATTCGAAAATGAAAAAAAGAAGAACAATACTACGGATTCATTTAGGAGGAACTATGGATAAACTTCGGGTATATTTTATCGCAATTGTTCTTATTGTTGCAGGCGGTTTCTGCATCTGGTGGGGGACTTCCACCAAACGGGGAATTCGAAAAGCGGATGATTTGGCGAGTGTGGATAAATTTGAGGAGGGAAAATGGGTAAAAGGGACCATTGATTGCTGCTACGGGTCCTTTGCTTACTATTCCAGCAATGATAAATCAAAAGACGAATCGTATCGTTTTTATCTGGTTGCGTATCTCCCGGATGAAAATGCAAGCCAGGATGAAAAGCCGGTTGTAATCGGTGTAAAAGTTATGAAGAAAAATTATGATCTTTACGACAAAATGACCAATGATACTACAGGTAATATGCAGCTGACCCTTCAGGGAAAGCTCAACAAGTATAAGGGCGACACGAAGGAAGTAATACAGTTCCGTGATTCGTCTATTAAGGATTTGGAGAAAATGTATCAGGCAGAATACGGAACAGGCTTTAAGTTCAAGGATCAGTTTGAAGTACCGGACTATTATATTACTCTGAATTCGACCAAGGACGGAAACATCAATATTATTATCGGCTGCGTACTTGCCGCAATCGGCGGAATTGTGCTGCTTGTTTTGATTTTGTTCGGAAAACGTACCGGTTCCGGTTCCGATTATGTTATGCCGGTTGCCGACATACAGACAACTCCGTATTATACTCCGAACGGCAATGCGTACGGAAACAATGCCGGAAATTCCTCATCGGATACATCGACAGCGTATAATAATCCGACGGATTCCGATGGGTTCCGCCCGTTAAATACCGAGACAACGGCACAGACGGATGAACTGTCGGCAATGCTGCAGCAGGAAGATGCCGCCGTTTCCGAACAAATGAAGACTGTCATGAACGATGAAAATTATGACAAACAGTAATAATCTACAATTGTAGAATCAGCGAAGACGTATGTTTGCGGGAAAGGAGCCAAAAAGATGAGATTCGATTTCAGCAAGAGAAACCTAAGTCTGATTTTGGGAATTCTATCAACAATACTGCTTCTTACCGGGGCGATTATTTGGCTTAAAACAAATAATGATTCCAACGACTACATGCATGCTTCCAAGGATTTGAAAGGTGCCCCCATTTATGACATCAAGGACGGGGACTCCCGGGCAATTACGGTTGAGAAAGCGCTGAACAGCATTTATGCAATCGGAAAAGGCGATAAGGAAAAGCTTCGCTATTATCCGGTCAATTTCGGCATCGACGATCCCCGGTTTATTCTGGTGGAGGCTCCCGAGGAATATTTTGAACGGTTTGACAAAGTGGTTGCAGCCGGAAATTACGGTCGGAATCTTTTGACAATGAGTGTAACCCCGGAAGAACAGGAAGTGTCGTTTTCGGTGCGCGGAAAGATCGTGAAAAATACGCCGGAGATTCAAAAACAGCTGGACCAGCTGATCGAGCTGATTTATGAAAATGATCCGAATTCTCTCAACGATTATGCGGGCATGTTTTGCGATTGCTATTTGCAGATTATGGAAGAGAAAAATTATTCGTCTCGAATGAAAATCGGACTTTGGATGACGATACTGGGCCTTGTGTTTGCCGGAATCGGATACGGTGGATATGTATACATTGGAAAAATGGAAATGAAGAAACGAATCCATAAGCTGGCAAGGTACGGCGCAGACGGAATCTATGAGAATCCGGACCGTCAGGTTAACGGACGGAAAAGATGAAAAAATATATTTTTTTCTTGCAACGTGATATGTTTTTATGTATAATTTAACGCGGAATGTACTGCACGGGGACGGCGTCCCGACAGCGGATTCTGTCGGTTCGCAAGAATCGGGCAATTCAGTATACATTTATAATTTAGGAGGTTATTTCCATGTCTTACGTTGATGAAGTGTTGGAGCTCGTAAAAAAGAAGAACGCAAGCGAGCCCGAGTTCATTCAGGCCGTAACAGAGGTTTTTGAATCCCTTAAGCCTGTTATTGAAGCAAATGAGGAGAAGTACAGAAAAGAAGCCATTCTCGAGAGAATTACCGAGCCTGAGCGTCAGTTCAAGTTCCGTGTTCCGTGGGTTGATGACAATGGCCAGGTTCAGGTGAACGTTGGTTACCGTGTTCAGTTCAACTCTGCAATCGGACCGTTCAAGGGTGGTATCCGTCTTCATCCTTCCGTAAATATCGGTATTATTAAGTTCCTCGGATTCGAGCAGGTATTTAAGAACTCTCTTACAACCCTTCCTATGGGCGGCGGTAAGGGTGGTTCCGACTTCGACCCCAAGGGCAAGAGCGACCGTGAGATTATGGCATTCTGCCAGAGCTTTATGACCGAGCTTTGCAAGTACATCGGTGCTGACACCGACGTTCCTGCTGGTGATATCGGTACCGGCGCTCGTGAGATTGGTTACATGTTCGGCCAGTATAAGAGAATTCGTGGCGTATACGAAGGTGTTCTGACCGGTAAGGGTCTTTCCTACGGCGGATCTCTTGCAAGAAAGGAAGCTACCGGATACGGTCTTCTTTATTTCACAAAGGAAATGCTCAGCTGCAACGGCATTGATATTGCCGGCAAGACCGTAGCTGTTTCCGGTGCAGGTAACGTAGCTATTTACGCAATCCAGAAGGCACAGCAGATGGGTGCAAAGGTTGTAACCTGTTCTGATTCTACCGGCTGGATTTACGATCCCGAAGGCATCGATGTTGACCTTCTTCGTGAGGTTAAGGAAGTTAAGAGAGCACGTCTTACCGAGTATGCTGCTGCAAGAAAGAGCGCAGAGTATCATGACAAGGCTGCTGAGGGTACCAACCAGTGGCAGGTTAAGGTTGACATCGCACTTCCTTGCGCAACTCAGAACGAGCTGAACCTCGATGATGCAAAGAAGCTTGTTGCCAACGGCGTTATCGCAGTTGCGGAAGGTGCTAACATGCCTACATCCATTGAAGCTACGAAGTACTTCCAGGCTAACGGTGTTATCTTCGCACCCGGCAAGGCAAGTAACGCAGGCGGTGTAGCTACTTCCGGTCTTGAAATGAGCCAGAACTCCGAGAGACTTTCCTGGAGCTTTGAAGAGGTTGATGCTAAGCTGCAGGGCATTATGGTTAACATCTTCCACGCAGCAGACAATGCAGCAAAGAAGTACGGTATGGCAGGCAACTATGTTGCAGGTGCTAACATCGCAGGCTTCGAGAAGGTTGTTGACGCTATGCTTGCACAGGGCGTTTGCTAATAACCGTTTGAAATCGAATTAAGAATTAGGGAAGACCTCTCCGGTAAAATCGGAGAGGTCTTTTTTTATCTCATAGTATAGTTCATCCTATATCTCATAGTATAGTTCATCCTATATCTCATAGTATAGTTCATCCTATGAGATAAAAACGCTCCGCGAGGATGCACACTCGCGCGCAAGGAAATCAGTTGCTTCGCAACTCGCGCTCGGCGCGGGCATGTCGCAAGCGACACGCTTTGTTCTAAGTAAAGTCAGTTTGCACGGAGCAATGATTTGTAAACAATTTTGACTTTTGACCACATATTGTTGTACTACAGCGATAGAACAACACAATATATTGTATTTTTTAAAAAAAATGGACACTTATCTATTTACAAATCAAATGGGGAATGTTAAGATTTAGAGAAGAGAAAAAATTGCATTTTCGGTCATAATCGCAGGATAGACAGGACAACCGAACCATGGATTATTTGACTGGAACGTATATTTTTTTTTGTAAAAAATTATATCAGGAGGTCCTTATGAAACTTACTTACAATGTTTCCGACAAACCGGAAACCGGCAAAATGTTTATTTTTGCATTTCAACAGTTGTTGGCAATTTTGGCTGCAACAATTGCGGTTCCGCAGCAGGTCGGACAGCAGGTCGGAATTGAGATGTCACAGGCGGCAGCACTGTTCGGTGCCGGCGCAGGAACTTTGATTTATGTTCTGTTTACGAAGAAAAAAAGCCCCGTATTCCTTGGCTCATCGTTTGCTTTCATTGCCCCGATGATTGCCGCTTTTGAAGGTGCGATTGTAGTGGCACTCGGTTATATGGGACTGATTGTCGGTGCCGTATTGGCAGGTCTTGTATATGTTGTTCTTGCGATTATAGTTAAGCTTTGTGGTGTAAAATGGATCTCCAAGCTGATGCCGCCCATTGTTATCGGACCGACCGTAGCAATTATCGGTCTTTCTCTGGCAGGTTCTGCAGTGGACGCTTTGACCAATTATTCCGGAGGACCTGCACAGAACATGTATACTTATCTTTGCCTGGTATGTGGACTGATTACTCTTTTTGTGACGGTTATAGCATCTGTATACGGAAAGAAGATGGCAAAGATGATTCCGTTTATTATCGGTATTGTTGCCGGCTATATTGTTGCAACAATCTTTACCGTAATCGGTGAAAACTGCGGTGTCGATTCGATGAAAATAATTGATTTCGGCGTATTTAAGGATATGTCATGGAATCCGGTTAATACGATTAAGCAGTTTACTGTTTATAAGGCATTTGGAGATGGAACCGCATTTGACGGATTTACAGTTGAATATTTCTTTACCGTGTTTGCAGCATATGTTCCGGTTGCATTTGTTGTTTTTGCGGAGCATCTGGCAGATCATAAGAACCTTTCCTCAATTATCGGACATGAACTTTTGGAAGATCCCGGTTTGGATCACACCCTTCTCGGAGACGGTGTCGGCTCCATGGTCGGTACGCTTTTCGGCGGTTGCCCGAATACCACTTACGGAGAATCCGTTGGTTGTGTTGCAATTTCCGGTAACGCTTCCGTTATTACGATTATCGTAACGGCAATTATGGCTATGGTAGCATCCTTCATTGCACCGTTCGTAACGTTGCTTGCATCGATTCCGAACTGTGTTATGGGCGGTGTATGCTTTGCATTGTACGGATTTATCGCGGTCAGTGGTTTGAAGATGGTTCAGAAGGTGGATCTGGGTGATAACAGAAATCTCTTCGTGGCATCGGTTATTCTGATTGCCGGTATCGGCGGATTGCAGTGTAATATCGGTGAGCACATTAAGATTACAAGCGTAGCCTGCGCACTGATTCTCGGAATTATCGTTAACCTGATTTTGAAAAAAGGTCCCGGACCGGAAGGCGAGACGACAGAAGAAATTGCCGAGAAGAAGTCGGAAGAGTAGTACGAATGGCTGACCGGTCGGAATGACCGATCGGAACAATAAATAATTTTTTACTGAATTTAACCACAACTGTCAGTTTGACGGATAACCTCAAAAAAGCCGCCTCGGAACGATGGTATGTAACGAAATATCGGATACATACCGGTTCCGAGGCGGCTTTTGATTGTTGTTTGCAGATACTAAAATTCGGCGCCGATATCGATACCGGGATCGAAGGACGGCATAACGGAAAGCTTGAACAGATTCCGTTTGTGAAGACGGTCAATTTTGGCCTTGTCTTCCGCACTGTCAATCCGGCCGGTTCGGATATAACGGTCCAAAGTCGCATAGGTAAAACCGAGATTATCTTCATCCGTTTTTCCGCAGAGACCATCGGAAGGTTTCTTCTCGATAAGTTCTTCGGGAACGCCGATCAGTCGTGCCATTTCCTTTACTTCCTGAACGGTAAAATGACTTAAAGGGCTGAAGTCGCCGACAGAATCACCGTACCGGGTGGAATACCCGATCCAGTCTTCGGAAAGATTGCAGGTGTTGGCAACACGTCCGTTGCAACACTGCGATACGCAATACAGTGTGGACATACGAAGACGCGGCGGCAGATTCATACGTGCCTGTGCGGTAAATTCCAAATTGTCCGGAAGAGCATTGACGATTCCGTCGTAGGCGTCTTTGATATTGATGACGTAGTAGCGGATTCCGAGATGCTCTACGAGTTTGTAAGAATATGCGATGTCCGGCTGCTCGCTGTTCGGCATCAAAACACCGATGACACGGTCACGGCCGAGTGCTTCCACGCACATTGCGGCGACGATGGAGCTGTCTTTACCACCACTGATTCCGACTACCGCATTACAGTCGGGGCCGTTTTCGGCGAACCAGTCGCGAATCCAGCGGACGCATTCGTTTTTCATAAGTTCGGCATTGAATTTCATACGGGTTTCCTCCGTTCATAAATCTGCTGACATCGTATCACAGAAAAAGAAAAATGACAATCGGAAACGTCGCACATTTTCTTATTGCAAAATTAATTCAAACTAACTATAATGCCTATGGTCGGAATGAATGGGAAAAAGGAAAGGCGGCAGCGGTATGATAAAGGCCGGAATCATTTGTCTTGTGACATGTCTTGTAATGATGATTGCGATTATTCGAAAACCGAAAATTTCAATTCGGGGTGTGTTTTTTGATACGTACCCGATTGTTGCATTGGCGGGACTGATTGCAATTCTGCTGAGCGGAAGTCTGACGGGACGCCAGTTTGTGTCGGGCCTTACGGCGGATACGGCGGTTAACCCGATTAAGATTCTTTTGCTCTTTTTCTCCATGACTTTTCTGTCGGTTTATCTGGATGAAGCAGGGTTCTTTCATTATCTTGCGGGAAAAACGCTGATGAAGGCCGGAAGCGACCAGAGAAAGCTGCTTCGTTCGTTATTTATGACCGTTTCGATTCTTACCGTTTTTACGTCCAATGATATCGTTGTTTTGACATTTACGCCGTTTATCGGATATTTTACCAGGGCGGCCAAAATCAACCCGATACCGTATCTGGTAACGGAGTTTATTGCCGCAAATACGTTCAGTATGGTTTTGATTATCGGAAATCCGACCAACATCTACCTCGCGAGCGGTGCCGGAATATCCTTCCTCGGATATGCTTCGGTTATGCTTTTGCCGACGATTTTGGCCGGATGTACGGTGTATCTGGTGATGCGGCTGTTATTTCGAAAGGAACTGGCAATTCCGATGCACGGAACCTCGGAGCCGGTGGAAATCAAGCATCGTCCGACGGTTGTGCTCGGCCTGGTGCATTTGAGTGTCTGCACATTGCTTCTTGCGGTATCGTCTTATATCAATCTGCCGATGTGGATTGTTGCGGTTTGTGCGGCCGGAAGTCTTCTGGTCTGCACGGTGATTATGAACATTGTGACGCATCGCGGTCCGCGATTATTGTTCCGAAGTATTCAGCGTATTCCGTGGCTGCTGATTCCGTTTGTACTGTCCATGTTCGGACTCGTGCTGGCATTGAATGAAAGCGGTTTGTCCGGCAAAATCGAGGAAATGCTTTCACACGGCAATCCGATATGGATTTACGGAATTACCTCGTCACTTGCCTGCAATATCATCAACAATATACCGATGAGTGTATTGTATACGTCGCTGCTGTCGGCGGAGGCTCCGCTTTCGGCCGTTTACGCAACGATTATCGGTTCCAATCTCGGAGCCTATCTGACACCGATCGGAGCACTGGCGGGAATCATGTGGATGTCTCTTCTGAAATCCGTCGACGTGGATTTTTCGTTCGGAAAATTTGTTTCCTACGGAGTTCGAATTGCGATTCCGGCGATTTTTGCCGCATTACTCGGATTAAGCATTGTAGCTACACTACTGCTGTAGAATAAAACCCCAAAAAACGCAATAAGCGGTTTGAACATTGAAAACGGGAGATTCGAACGGCAGTATAAATGACTTGTATTGATGTGGGCGGTATGATAAAATACTGATGTCAGAAAACGACAGTAAGTTAGCTTGCCGTTTACCGGAAGAAAGGATTTTTATGGACAGTACGAAACCTTATTTGTCCGTCGTTGTACCGTGTTACAACGAGGAACAGGTATTGGATGCATTTTATGAGGCAATTACGAAAATTGCCGAGCAGATTCAGGATAAGGCGAATTGCCAGTTTTTATTTATTGATGACGGTTCCAAGGACCAAACGCTTTCGATTCTGAAACGCCTTGCGGAGAAAGATGAGAGAGTCTCCTATATTTCATTTTCCCGAAATTTCGGAAAGGAGTCCGGAATCTATGCGGGCTTGTCCAATGCCATCGGCGATTATGTCGTGTTGATGGATGCGGATCTGCAACATCCGCCGGAATATATTCCGGAAATGCTGGACACGTTGCTGGAAGGGGAATACGACAGTGTTGCCATGAAGCGTGTGGACCGGGAAGGCGAGGGCAAAATCCGTTCCTTCTTCTCCAGCATGTTTTATAAATTCAATAAGAAAATTTCCGGTGTCGATATCGTGGAAGGCGCAACCGATTACCGGATGATGACAAGACAAATGGTGGATGCGGTTTTGGACATGCAGGAATACAACCGTTTTACCAAAGGAATTTTTGCATGGGTCGGATTTAAAACCAAATGGATCGGATATCACAATGTGGAACGTGTGGCCGGAGAAACCAAATGGTCCTTCAGCAGTCTGGTGAAATATTCCATCAACGGAATTGTATCATTTTCCACAGTTCCGCTGGCACTTTCCTCATTTTTGGGAATTATTTCCTGTGCCATTGCATTTTTCATGATAATCTGGCTGATTATTAAGACCTGTCTGTTCGGCAATTCGGTCAGCGGATATCCGACGATTGTAACACTCATTTTGCTGATGAGCGGTCTGCAGCTTCTTATGATCGGTGTTTTGGGGCAATACCTCTCGAGAAGTTATCTGGAAGGCAAACACAGACCGATTTATGTGGCACGCGAGAAGAAACTGATGAAAAAAACGGAGGATTCGGAGCAGTAACCGAGCCGACGGGAACGGTTTATTGGGGATACAACAATGATTCATTTACTGGTAAACAATTCGGCAAAATCCGGACGGGAAGCAGGACCGGAGAAGCCCGTGACGGATTTGCTGACGAAGAAATCGATTCCGTATACGCTTCATCGAATGAACAAAACCGGAGATACGACAGAGACGGTAAGAACGATTTGCCAAAGCGGCGAAGAGGCGGATATCTGGGTTTTGGGCGGCGACGGAACGATAAATGAAGCGGTGAACGGTCTGACGGGAACGGACCGGATTACAATGGCATTTCTGCCCGGCGGTTCCGGAAATGATTATGTGCGCGGAATCGGGTTTCCGTTAAAGGCAGAGGAGTGCGCCAAAAAGCTGATTGCCGAGAAGAAAAAGAAACGGTATGATGTCGGCGAGGTGACGGTTTACGGAACTCCCGGGACGGTTCGGTTCGCGGGAAGCTGCGGAATCGGATACGATGCCAAGGTGTGCAATGAAGTGGAAACGTCGAAACTGAAGAAGGTGCTGAATAAGTTGCATCTCGGAAAACTGACGTATTTGCTGGTTGCATTTAAGCAGGTATTTGTCAATCCGCGGTTTCGGGCAACGGTCATTGTGAACGGCGTGTCCCGGACTTACAGTGATGTCATTTTCATGTGTTTTATGAATAACTGTTATGAGGGCGGCGGCTTAAAAATGGCGCCGAAAGCCAATCCGTGCGACGGTGAACTGAGCTGTGTGATGGCATACGGCATACGCCCGCTTCGCGTGTTGTGGATGCTTCCGAAGCTGCTTCGCGGAACGCATGTGAAGAACAGTCATGTGCTGGAGTGGAACTGCAGGGAAATCGAGGTCATTACCGACCGGAAGCAATATCTGCATACGGACGGTGACGTGAAGGCATGCGGCAATCATTATTTGATTACCCGCAAAGAATGGCAAATGACGATGCCGGCGTGCGGAACGGATTTTGAGGGCCGGCCAGAGGAAAATGAAACGGCTGCGGAGACTGCGGCCGAGTAAGAAAACAAACGAAATAATGAACGGCAGGACGGACATCGCTTGGGAGAATGCTCCTGAGTACGGATGTCAATCCTGCCGGTTTTTTTGTTCGGAATCGGGAAGAACCGGAGAATCCCCGCAATTGTCGGCCGGGGCAGCAGCGGAATTCCCGCAACCGTCTGCATTGGCAGCAGCGGAATCCCGATGCCGGTTCCAAAAGGTATTCAGTGTTTCGGATACGGTCGCCACGGTGACCCGTTTGGTTTCGGTCCATTCGTTCGGAAAGAGCGAACGGTATGCCGGGCTTGTAAAGCGGTCGTCCAAAAGCAGGATACTTCCGATGTCATCGACGGTACGTATGACACGTCCGGCCGCCTGAAGAACCTTGTTCATTCCCGGATACAAATAAGCGTAGTCGAAGCCACGGCCCGTATGGGATTCATAGTAGCTGCGGAACAGCTCATTTTCATTGCAGACCATCGGCAGGCCCGGACCGACCACGACGGCGCCGATCAGGCTGTCGTTACGAAGGTCGATTCCCTCACTGAAAATGCCGCCCATGACGCAAAAGCCGAGCAGGGTTTCGGACCCGGCCTGACGAAACGTGTTCAGAAAGTCTTCCCGTTCCGTTTCGGTCATATTGGTCTTTTGAACAAGCAGAGTCCCGCGGAATCCGGTGAGCCGTTCGGCAACCTCGTCCGCGAAGCGGTACGACGGGAAAAATGCCATGTAATTGCCGCATTTGGCTTCACAGAAGGCGCGGATGTAGTCGGCAATTTTGTCGTAGGAATCGTCGGTGCGGTGCTTGTAGCGTGTGCTGACATCATTTGCAATCATCACAAGACGATTCTCGGGGCGGAACGGGCTCGGCGCATAGACCGCATAATCATCGTGAGCGCCGCCAAGCTGCTCTTTGTAGTAGGCCACGGGGAGCAGTGTGGCCGAGAAAAATACGGCACTCCGGCCTTTTTCCAGGCAGCGGGAGAGCGGCGCGGAAGCATCCATGCACTGCAGACGAAGGAAAAAATCGTTATTTTCCGTAAAGTCACAGTAGGCCGTGTAGTTGTCCTCCTGCTGTTCGTACATGGCCATGAAATGCTGCATTTTAAAATACAAATCCGGCGCTTCGTCGGGTATCGGATGGGTTCGTGACGCAAGGACATCCTCCAGTGCGGAAGAGCAGCGCATGACGCTTAAAATCAGGTCGCCGGAATCGCCGATGACCGTGAAACCGTCGCATTGGTGCTTATAATTGAGCAGCACTTTGTTGGTCGCGTTGCATGCTTTGGCAGCATACGGAAAATGGTCCTCGAGGGCCCGCTTGCAGGCAAGAAATTCTTCCTTGACCAGCGTGGCGGAATACATTTCACGGGACCGGTCCACCAGATTGTGCGCTTCGTCAATCAAAAAGACATAGTCGTGCGTGACGCCCTCGCCGCCGAAAAATCGGCGAAGGTATGCGGTCGGGTCGAAAACATAATTATAATCGCAAATGACGGCGTCCGCAAAGAGCGCCAAATCCAGACTCAGTTCGTACGGACAGACGCAGTGGAGCTCCGCGTAGTGCAGAATCGTTTCCCGTTTGATGGAGCCGCCGCGATGTACCGGGGTATCACCGGTCTGTTCGACAACGGAGGAAAGCATGTCATACAGTGCTTCGTTGACCCGGTCAAAATGACCTTTGGCACGGGAGCAGGCAGACGGGTTGCAGTTCGGTTTATCCAAAATGCACAGCTTTTCCTTTGCGGTCAGCGTAATCGTCAGAAGAGACGCGCCGTTCTGAATCAGAGTGTCAAAACTCTCCTCGGCGACGGTACGCGCAATGGTTTTGGCGGTCAGATAAAAAATTTTCCCGGTCAGTCCTTCCGCCATGGAGCGAACGGTCGGATACACGGTGGAAATGGTTTTGCCGACGCCGGTCGGAGCCTCGATAAACAGTTTGCGTTTTCGCAGAACGGTACGGTACACGTTGGTCACCAGCTCTTTTTGGCCCGGTCGATACGGGAACGGAAATGCCAGTCCGGAAACGGTGGCGTTTCGCGCGATTCGGTGGTCGTGTTCCCATTTGGCAAACCGGCAGTAGGCGAGACAAAGGTCGTGGTACCATTCGGTCAGTTCCGAAACGGTGTCGGTTTCATAAAAATACCGGATTGCACCGGTTTCGATATGACAGTACGTCATGCGGACGGAAACGCGGTCATACTCCCTGTGAACGGCTTCCATATATGCGTAGCATCGTGCCTGAGCCAAATGAACCGGAACCGGTTCCGTCAGCGAGTTGACGTCACGCAGAAGGCATTTGATTTCATCAATCGTATAGCCGTAGGTTTCGTCTTCGTAAATGCCGTCGGCGCGGCCTTCGACCGTAATGGCAAATGCCTGTCCTTCGTAGGTCAGAAATTCGGTGTGCTGCATGGACACTTCGGCACGATATCCGACCGGCTGCGCTTTTTGGATTTTCCGGTGGAGCCTTGCGCCTTCCAGCATCGCATCGGCATCCCGTCCCGAAGAACGGTTATCGATGTCGCCGCTTCGTGTCAGAAATTCGACAAAATCACGAACGGAAATACGGACTTCGACAGGCGGAACAAACGTTTCGTCGGCCGAACCGTCAGAATATTCGGTATCCATGTACACTCCTTTCCGAGACCGCAGTCTGCAAATTTTTTTGGCACCGCCATGGATCTGCTTCGTGTGGGTCCCTCCTTATCGCTGACGGGTAGCACTGCCATTAGTATTCGCTGACGGGTAGCACTGCCATAATAAATCGCTACGCGATGGCAGTGCGTAGGTCATAAGGTATCTTCCCATTGCTTCGCAACGGGCCCCTCCTTATGACAATTATATCATAATCTTTGGGCAAAACGAAGGATTCCGAAAGATATAGTTGCACATTTTTCGATAATCAGATACAATAAGGGCATGACGAAAGTCGTAAGATTGACATTTAATGGAGGCTTTTTATGGGCGAATTGGATAACCTTTTTACAAAAGATGAAGTAACCTTGTATTTGGATGATGATGTTGAGCTGCGTTGTGATGTAATCGGCATTTTCCCGTGCGAGGAAAATGATTTGGAATATATTGCGGTAACACCGCAGGAGTGGGAGAATGAAGAACCGCCGGTATATCTCTATCGGTTCTGGCAGAATCCCGATGATGAAAATGATATCAAACTGGACGATATCGAAACCGACGAGGAATTCGAGCAGGCGTCCAAGGCGTATGATGATTTCATGGCCGATGAGTTTTTGCTCGATGCCGATGACGAAAATGAGTAATCGGTAATTGGCAGGAAAACGAATAAAAACGGAAAACGAAGGGATCGCAGAGACCCCTTCGTTTTTTTGGTGCGCCTAGCGGCGTACGTTTCTAACGGGTTAAAGTCCCGAATCCGCCCAGTAGTGGGAAGGATATAGCCGAAGGCAAGGGTGTCGAGGGCGACCTCGAATCTGAAGGAAGCTGGATGTGGGGAACATACTAACCCAC
>JAZUGQ010000029.1:0-95709 GCA_045641285.1 Lachnospiraceae bacterium | reverse complement strand
GGGACCCGCTTGCGGGAGGATTCCTTATGACCTGCGCACCGCCATTTGCGAAGCAAATATTATATGGCGGTGCTACCCGAGAGTAAGGAAGGACCCATATATCGTAAGGGGGGCCCCATTTATGGGGAGATTCCTTACGATCTGCGCCACGCCATCGCGTTAGCGATTTTTCATGGCGTGGCTACTATCTTGCGGGAGGATTCCTTATGACCTGCGCACCGCCATTTGCGAAGCAAATTTTATATGGCGGTGCCACCCGAGAGTTGGGAGGATTCCTTGCGATTATTGTCATTTTATTATTCGGAGAAGAAAATTATGGAATTTACGGAATTTATCAATCGGGCGGTGACGCCGTATCACAGTGTGGAACAGCTTCGTAAAATGCTTTCGGAGGCCGGCTTTGAGGAGCTTTCGAAAAAAGCCGCGTGGGAATTGAAGCGTGGCGGAGCGTATATGACGAGAGGAACGTCAGGCTCGTTATTTGCATTTGTTATCGGAACGGAGTATTGTGCCGGCGAGCCGATTGCAATCGAACTGGCACATACGGACTATCCGTGCCTTCATATCAAGCCGAATGCGGAGACCGGCAAAAACTATGCCCAGCTGGATGTGGATGTATACGGCGGACCGATACTCAATACATGGCTGGATCGCCCGCTTGGAATTGCCGGACGGGTATTTGTCCGGACGGAAGAGGGCAAAATTGAGGAACGGCCGGTTGTAAGTGACGGACCGGTTGTCACAATTCCGAATTTGCCGATTCATTTTAACCGGGAAGTCAACAAGGGCGTGGAACTGAAACGTCAGGTTGACCTGAGTCCGATTGCCGACTTTGGCTGTGAACCGGGATGGTTTGCAGATTATGTGGCGGAGCTGGCCGGAACGACGAAGGATGCGATCATGGAGGTGGATTTGTATGTCTGCTCCATGCAGAAGGCGGAAACAATCGGAATCCGCAAAAATATGATTTCCTCGCCGAGACTGGATAACCAGACATCCTGTTACGCACTGTGGAAGGCAATCGGGAAGGCTTATGAAAATGCAGCTTCGTCCGGCAGTCACGACATTTCCGTCGCAGCATGGTTTGACAATGAGGAAATCGGCTCGCAGACCCGTCAGGGAGCCGATTCGTCGGTATTAAAAATGATTCTCGATAAAATTTATGACGGGCTCGGCTTGGCGGAACCGCGCTTGCATGAGGCTGTTTTTGCAGGACGTTGCCTGTCGTTGGATGTGGCACATGCACTGCACCCGAATCATCCGGAAAAATATGACCGGTACAATACGGCAAGCATCGGAAACGGTGTCGTATTAAAGCTTTCCGGCAATCAGAAATATGCCTATAGTCCGGAGCTTCTGGCAGAGGTGAAAAATGTGCTTTTGAACGGAAGGATTCCGTTCGCACTGCACACCAATCATTCCGACCAGCCCGGCGGAAGCACAATGGGACCGCTTGTGTCTTCGTGGCTTCCGATGCCGACTGTAGATGCCGGAGTGCCGATTCTGGCGATGCATTCAACGTGCGAACTGATGGCGACCTCGGATCAAAATGCATTGGAACGATTGGCGGAAGAATTTTACGCAATGGTATGACTGACAACGTATTATGGGTGTTGACGGAGAAACGGAGGATATATGGTTAACAGAAAGGATTTACTGTCCATCGGTTTTTATAAGAAAATTCATTTTACGGGAAGTGTCGGCAATATGAATTATCGGATTGCAAAGCACGACATCGATAAGGACCTCGGAACAAAGGAATTTGTGGTTACGATATTCCCGGGACCGTTTTGTTATGAAGAAACGGATGATTCGCTGAAACAGACGGCCGTCTTTCCGTTTGAGGCGGAAAGCCTTGATCGAATTACGGATTATCTGAACGAACAGTACGTTTCGCAAAAAGCCTTGTGGGATACCGTAAGGATGCTTTAACAGGGGAAATGGCCATCCTAGAGAAAACAGGAAAGGCCATTTTTTATTTTGAAAAACATCTTGCAAATAATTGGTTATATGTGATTGTCTATTGACAGAAAATAGTTAACAGATATATACTTCTTATATTAGGGGCGGAAAATGAATATAGAATTTTGCAGACATAATACTACAATGGAATTATGTTTATTATCCGTCGCTAAAAAACAATTAGTGGAGGATTATTTATGCAAAGAGCAAGAAAATGGTTGGTTGTTATGTTGGCTATAGTTAGTGTAATCGGGATTATTCCTTGGAACTATAGCGCGAAAGCAGAAGAAGTAATTCCGGGGTTTTCTATTGAAAAAGGTTCAAGTAACTATTCTTATTCAGGACAGTATAGAACCACTATTTCGGTTTACAAAACATTGCGCAAAGAGAAAGTTGTAGGATACGATCCGGGACCCGGAATGTCGTTGATTCCGCGAGTTCAAATATTACAAGAAAATGTATTAATAGGAAAAACAGATTGTGTCATGGTAATCGCAACCAGTAAAAAGCAATATGGCGGGGAAACTTATAAGACTTTGTTTGTTAAGCAGACTATGAATCCGAAAACATCTTACAGTTCGATTTATAATAAAAATATGTATGGCGTTAACAGAGATACACAAGTGTTTTTTAATTATAATACTCCTTATTATGAACAAGATTTTGCACCTCAGGCGATGGCTCCGTCAGGATCTAAATCAATATCTGTTTCCGGAGGAATTGAATTAGGATATAGTGATGGTTTGGTTGCAGTAGGTAATATTAGTGGAGGATTTTCAAATAATTATGACACTCCGGCATTAAGAATTTCCGCAACTAAAAATAATAATCAAAGAACAATACGCTATGCGTTCAGCAGTAATTCTGCCCAAAATGCAAGTGGATTTCAGAAAGAAGTAAATTTGTTTTGCAAGAGCAGTTATAAAGCATTGTTTACGGTTACGTATTCAAGAGCTGGAAGCTTAACTCATACACAACAAAGTAATCGTATTCTCAATAAGTCCTCGTACTGGTGTCAGGGTGAGAGTGGTTATGCTGAAGGGCAGGCAGCTTTTTCTGCAAGTATGTATTGACATTAAGTGAGAAGGCTCATAAAAAAGACAATAGTGTTCGGAAACGATAGGATATTCTATGACAACAGCGGGAATATCACCGTTCAAAATGCAAAGGGGAAAAAATAAGTGAAGAAAAGAGTTATACATATCTGTTCGGTGTTATCAGTGATTGTTCTTATCACGCTTTTATGCGGATGTTCAGCGGGAAATGATTCCGGCAGTGAAGATGAAAAGGATTCCTATGGTAAAGATATCGAATATTTGACAAAGGATGTTCCAACGTTATTCTTTTTCTATGGGGATGAGGTTGTACTGCAGGATGGAAAACCGGGACGAAAGACAGTAGAGAACAAAACACTTTCTTCTTTGGATAAAGAGATTTTGACTCCGGATGACAGAGCGGAACATTTTGCTTTGGTAATTCATGATTATTATGAAAATGCACCCTTGACGGATGACGACATCCTGATGATAAAAGAACTGGTCGATACAACGAAGTATACGTTTATCTATATCGGACGCCGATATGTTAAGGATTTTGTTCGGTTGGGACTGTTTGGCAGTGAAATGGGGAATTCACAGTCAGTAGGTTTTTCCGTAGGATTTTATGAACGGCAACTGACTTATTCGGAAGGAACCGTTTTGGAGAGCATGTTTACCGATGAAGGATTTAAGCCTTATCATATCGGAGAAAGTGTTGTTATGGAGGTCGCCGATTTGGTGCGTTCCTGCCGATAATGACACAGACGGAAAGTTCAGGTGGTGACAGAAATGATTATTGTACATAATCTTTCCAAAAGCTATAACAATGAGAGGGGCGAGGTCAAAGTTCTGAAGGGAATTGACCTTGCCCTTCCGAATAGCGGACTTTGTTTTTTTACCGGGAAAAGCGGAAGCGGTAAGAGCACGTTTTTGAATATACTGGGCGGAATTCAGGGTGATTATTCGGGAACGGTGAAGGTTCTCGGACAGGACCTTTCTACATTTACGGACGAACAATGGAACCGGTATCGCAATCAGGAAATCGGAATCGTGTTTCAAAATTACGGTTTGTTCGAAAATGAGAGCGTGATGCAGAACATTCTCCTGCCGACGCAAATAACGAATCGAAAAAACGAAGAAGTTTTACAAAAGGCACGGGAGCTTTTGAAATATGTGGAGCTTGACGGCTTTGACGATGTTAAGGTGTCTCAATTAAGCGGAGGCGAAAAGCAACGGGTTGCGATTGCCAGAGCGCTGATGAATTCACCGCGTATTTTGCTTGCGGATGAGCCGACGGGAAATCTGGATCGGACGGTATCCCGGAATATTTTATCGCTCTTTCGAAAAATTTCGTCCGAATGTCTGGTTTGTGTTGTCAGTCATGATATAGAATCGGCAATTGAATACGGAGATTATGTATTCGCACTGCAGGACGGAATTCTGTCGGAGATTTCCGGCAGAGAGACCGTTTGCTATGATGTGGAAATTTCGGTTGACGGAATTGTGTCGGAAAAAGCCTCATCGCTTACCGAGGAACAGTGCCATCGTTTCTTAAGTCGTGTTTTCACTTCCGGAGAACGGGGAAACCGGGAAATTTCATTTCAAATTCGGGAGAGAGAACAAAACAGTACGGGTGATACCGGCAATGTCGAACAAAATGAGCCGGAAACCGGGGAGGCACAACCGGATTATGAGATTCGGAATATCAGCCGAAAGGAAGCTTTTCATAAAATTTTCAGTAAATCCAGGGGTGGCCGTTTTAAGCTGATTGCCGGAATTATTCTGATTTCTGTTATGATGGTCTTTGCTTGCGGTTTGTGGAATTTGCGGACATACAAGGAAGAACGCGTGACCGATCGGTATTTGCATCAGTACGGGATTCCGTTTTGCGAGTTGGCAAAGAACCTGTCGTATCGAAGCGCTCAAGGAGAAGATGTGAATGTCAGTATTTCATCCGGTCCGTTGTTCTGTTCCGAAGTGAAAGAGTGTGTACCGGGATGCACGATAATTCCGTGCATTGCAAATGTTGATCTGACTTCTGATGAGAGAGGCTTCTCGCACAAGCCGGTATTGATTGCCGTGGCAGACGAATTACCGCCGGAAATAAAGGTGAAGGGTACGTGGCCGGAAAAATCCGGAGAAATTGCAATCACAAAAGAACTTGCCAAGGAAATGGAACTTCCGGAGCCGATAATCGGACAAAAAGTATATTATGCGGATAATGAGTATTCCATCACAGGAATGGTTGACATAAATTATGAATGTGTTGGGAATCCGGAATTTTGTATCCCGGACGATTACCGGGATGCATACAGTTACACGGAAGAATTTTGTAAATATTTTGCGGTCATATCACCGAATACAACGGAAGAGAGAATGCAAAATCAACGCTCGTTATTTCTGCCGTGCAGTGATTTGTTTTACAGCGATTGGGAATCCGTATATCTTGGAGAAGGCGGGCTTTATTATGGAGCATACGACGAAAATGTTACGGTAAAGCTGATTGCAGGAAGGTTTCCTCAGTCACCGGATGAAGTCCTTGTAAGCACAGAATGTTACGGGGCAGAAGATATGCTTTCGCAAACAGACGGTCGTTCGATGATTTCCATTCATTCCGAAAGGTTTAACGGATGTTTTTCTGATTGGCTTGACCTGGCAGAGTATTTTCCGAACGGATACAAGGTTGTCGGGATTTATGAGGATATTATATTTACGGATGAAAATCTGAAAGAAACAAAACCACAGGTGCTGATTGACAGGAATCTGTTTGACAGGATAAAACGTCAGTATTATTCCGAATATGTGTATGGAGAGTATCTGTTGTATGTCGATGATTCGATTACGGAAGCGAATGTCGGAAAGCTGAATGCAAACGGTTTTGTAATTCAGGAACCGAATGTGCTTCGAATCGGCCGGTTCGCTGCCCGGTTGAAGGAATTGAAAGTATATTTTTCCATAGCCTTTGCGGCAGTAGTGGTATGTCTTTTCGTTATTTCGCTGTATTGCATATCCATGAGTATTCGTGACCGACACTATCTTTTGGGAATTATGAAATCGGTCGGCTTTTCGAGAAAGGATTTGTTTCGGATTTATCTTACGGAGACGGTTGCAGTCGGAATTTTATCCATGATTCTGTCAATTGTGCTGTTTATCTCGATACAGGCCTATGCAAATGCGGATTATGCAAGACGGTTAGTGGCAAACAGCTTCCGAATACTGAATTTCGGAATAACCAAAACTGCGGTATTGGAAGTGCTGTGTTTTGTTATCTGCATTTTGGCCGCGCTGATTCCGATTGCAAAAATGACGAAAAAGAAGCCGTACGAACTGATTATCGAAAATCATGTAAACTGATGGTGAGGACATGAATGGATACCGGATTGTTCGGCTTGGATTGATCGAAAATTCGGAAACCACCAAATAAATTAAGTTAATAAAAAGTGCCTCGAGCCATTGATTTATAAAGGCTTGAGGCACTTCTTTTCATGTTCGAAGGAAATCCCGGATTTTCCGGATGAATGTCAGAGACGAAAATCCGTCACTGTTGAAAACAGGACAGCCGGACTCGAATTATATTCCGTTTATTCAAACTGCGCACTATAGAGCTTGTAATAAGCTCCCTTCTTGGCCATCAGCTCGGCATGAGTGCCGGATTCCTCGATATTGCCTTTGCCCATAACCAGAATCTTGTCGGCATTCTGGATGGTCGAGAGCCGGTGCGCAATGACGAAACAGGTCTTGTCTTTCATCAGGGTTCGCATGGCCTTCTGGATTTCCCGTTCGGTACGGGTATCGACGTTGCTGGTTGCTTCGTCGAGAATCAGCATTTTCGCATCGTACAGCATGGCACGGGCAATGGTCAGAAGCTGCTTCTGGCCTTTGGAAATGTTGCCGCCGTCTTCCGTGATGACGGTATCGTAGCCGTTGGGCAGGCACATGATATACCGGTGAATATGAGCGGCTTTGGCAGCAGCGATGACTTCGTCCCTGGTGGCCCCGACACGCCCATAGGCAATGTTATCGTAAATGGTGCCGTGGAAGACCCAGGTGTCCTGCAGTACCAGCGCGTAGGCGCGGCGCAGAGAGTTCATGGTAAAATGCTCGTGCGGTGTATCGTCAACGAAAATCTGTCCCGAAACGGGATCGTAGAAACGCATTAACAGGTTGATGACGGTTGTCTTGCCGGAGCCGGTCGGCCCGACGATGGCAATCATTTTGCCCGCATCCGCACGGAGGTTGATATCGCGGAGAATCGGCTTTTCCGGAATATAGGAGAAGCAGACGTCCGACAGCTCCACATCGCCGCGAACATCGCGGAGCTCTTCCGCATCCGGAAGGTCTGCGACCTCGTCAAGCTCGTTCAGCAGGCGGAACACACGCTCTGCGGCCGCGAGTGCCGAGAGAATTTCGTTGGCGATATTGGCCACTTCATTAATCGGCCCCGAGAATTTCCGGGTGTACAGTACGAAGGAGGAAATCTGGCCGAGGTCAATGACTCCGTTCATATAGAAGAGAGAACCGAACATGGCGGTCAGCGCCAGCGACAGATTGTTGATAAAGCCGACGGACGGACCGATTTTGGTTGCCAGGAATTCGGCGTCGTAGTATGCGGTACAGGTGTCGCCGTTGATTTTGTCAAAATCCGCCAGCGAAATGTCTTCGTGCGCATAGGCCTGAATCGTTTTCTGACCGGAGAACATTTCCTCGGAGAAGCCGTTCATTTCTCCGTACATCTGGGACCGGTGAATCAGTACCGGGCGGGTTTTCTTCATGATGTAGCGCGTGTACAGAATCGACAGCGGAATCGTAATCAGCACGGCCAGTACGAGCGGCGGGCATACGGTCAGCATCATGATAAATGCGCCGACGACGGTGACGATGCTGGCCAGAATCTGAACGACGTCCGTGGACAGCGAGTTGCTGATGACATCGATGTCGTAGGAAACGTGGCTGATGATATCGCCCGTCTGGTGGGTGTCAAAATATCCGACCGGCATACGCATCAGCTTGTCGAACACGTCTTTTCGCATTTTGCGGCCGATGGAACGGCCGACTTTCATCATCAGAACGGACAGGATATACGTACAGACAGCGGATGCAACGTAAATGATCAGCATCAGCTTCGTATAGTGATACACGGAAGCGAAATCCACGACATGGGTTTCATTGGCGATGGCATGGATTGCCTTGCCGGCCAGCTTGGGACCGAACAGCGCAAGCAGGTTGCCGATCAGCGACAGAATCAGACCGCAGATAAGCGGGATGCGGAAGCCTTTCAGATAAGAAAGCAGTCTCAGCAGAGTGCCCTTGGTGTCCTTCGGCCGTGCGGTTTTGGTACTAAGCGGTGGCATTGCGATCACCTCCTGTCTGAGAAATATAAATGTCGCGATATACCTCGCAGCTCTTCAGCAGTTCCTCGTGGGTACCGTATCCGAGCATTTCCCCGTTCTCCATGACGAGAATGTGGTCCATGCTCATGACGGAGCTGACTCGCTGCGCGATGGTAATGGTTGTCGTGTCCGGATAATGCTCGCGAAGAGCTTTTCGGAGCGCCGCATCCGTCCGGTAATCGAGGGCACTGGAGGCATCGTCAAGAATCAGCAGCTCCGGGTGACTCGCAATCGCACGGGAAATGAGGATTCGCTGCTTTTCGCCGCCGCTCAGGTTGGCACCCGCTTTGGTCGCAAGGTGCTGATACCGGTCGGGCAGGCTGTCAATCATTGCGGAAATGTTGGCATCATTTGCCGCGCGAATCATATCGTCATCGGAAACAGGCCGGTCGAATTTGATGTTTTCTTCCAGCGTATCCGCGAAAATGGTGTCGTTCTGGAAGACCACGCTCATGCTGCGCCGAAGGTCGGCCGGAGCGTACGTGCGGACATCGCGGCCGTTGTAATACACCTGACCGTCGGTAACGTCGTAGAACCGCATCAGCAGATTGAGCAGCGTCGTCTTGCCGCAGCCGGTGGAACCGATGATACCGAGCGTATCGCCGCGGTTGATGGCGAAGGAAATGTGGTTGATGGCATTTTCCCGCTGCTCCGACGTTTCCTGCTCATGCAGGGTCGGATACGAAAAACTGACATCGCGGAATACCACGAGCGGTGTATCGCCGGCGGGGGCAAATGCGCTGCCATCGGAGCTGTCTGCGGTATCCGTAAAGTCGGTGCCGGGAAGAACGGTATCGTCGGAAATCGCCAGCACTTCGGGCTGTCTGTCGGCCAGCTCCAGCACCTCGCCGATTCGGTTGGCGGAGGCACCGGCCTTGGTGTACTGAATGAAAATCCGGTTCATACCCATGATGGCCTGCATAATCATATTGAAATACGTCAGAAATGCCAGAATAACGCCGGGATCCGTTACGCCGCGGTCCACCCGCTTGGCACCGAAAATGATAACCAGCGTCAGACCGATGTTCAGGCAGAGGTTCATAATCGGATTCGGCAGAGCCATCGTAATTCCGGTGTGCAGATCGGTCTGCGTCAGATCCTCGTTGGCATCGGCATACCGCTTGGTCTCATACTCCTCGCGGGACAGCGCTTTGACCACGCGGATACCGGTAATGTTTTCGCGGAGAACCCGGGTAATCCGGTCCACTTTGTCCTGCACTTTCCGGTACATCGGGATTCCTTTGAAGGAAATGAACAGCACAATCGCCGCCATAATCGGCACCATGCATACCAGAATCAGGGAAATGAACGGATCCATGGAGAAGGACATGATGATACTGCCGAGCAGCATGATGCAGGCACGAACGCCCATTCGCTGAATCATTCCGATAAAGCTCTGAACGTTATACGTGTCGGAGGTCATTCGCGAAATGAGCGACGGAAGCGTGACATAATCGAATTGCGATCCGGTCAGACGGATGGTGGTCCGGAACAAATCATGCCGTAAATCACCGATGCTGTCGCGGGCAACCTGTGCCGCATACCGGTTGGCAATGATATTCATGGAACGGACCGCAAACGCCGTCAGAATCATCAGCAATCCGAAGAAGACAACCTGCCCCTCTTTTTGGGACGGAACAACGACATCAATGATGTGCTCCAGCAGGTACGGAATCATCAGTTCCCCGATGGTTGCCAGAAATTTGACACTCATTCCGACGGTAACCCGGGAACGGTATCGTTTCATATAAGATAGTATCCAGCGCATTGTATGCTCCTGTTAAGATAATATTTTTTCGGTCAGTGCCGTCCGTAAGCAAGAATGTCCTCTTCGGTCATTTCAAAACACTGAGCCATTTGTGTGACGATGAAAGCTTTTCTCTTTTTGGCAAAATCCCGAATGACGCCGATGGAATTGAGTACGTACTCCTCGCTGGTCCAGACATCACTGCGGCGTCCGCCTTTGGCCTTGAGCGCTTCGATGCAGTATCCGATTTCACAGCCCTGCTCGGCACGCATCTGCGTGATGACGGCATCGATGGAATCGTAGGAAAATGCACCGTCTGCCAGTTCCAGCATTTTCGTTATGAAGAAGGAGCGGCAGTCGTCCCGCTGCATCAGCGCCGTGAACAGAGGGGCACGGCGGTTGTTGGTGGCGGAGAGCAGTTCCTTCAGGTCATTTTTCTCGGGGCCGCATTCTCCGTTTTGATAAATGTTGTACGTGTAATCCATGTCGTGCGGCAGGAAACGCCAGCGGCCGTCGTAAACGCCTTCGCCGGGTTTCTCCTCCCGCTTCGGATAATAGCGGAAGCATTTGTAGTTGTTGTGCGGCCAGTCGTGGTTGCTCGTATAGATGTTGGCCGCGAGGTAGGTGAGGTAATTTTCCACATCCATGAATTCGCAGAGCGACCGATAATTGGTGTCGTCGGTCAGATCCAGCTTGAGAAAGGCCGAGTAGCCGTCGTTGAATTCCTGCACTTCCTTTGTGTCGTTCTGGTCGGCATCGGGATCTTTGTGACGTTCGGTTCCGCCGATGACGACAAATTCGCCTTTCCGGTCCTCTTCGGGGAAGAGCTTATGAAAATACGTATCGCAATACGATTCGTGCATCCAGACAAAATTGTAGAAGGTTCCGTTGAGATAAACGACGGCGGGCACGACGGCTTCGGTGGTCGGGAATCCGGCCAGTGCCATCAGACGCTGGTTCAATTCGTCGCGGATATAGCCGAACTGCCAGTCATTTCCGTAATTCCGAAGAACGAAACGATCGTAGGAGTCGATGGGGTTGCCGGCGGAATCGCTCGAGCCGAAGAAGTCAAAATGAAACTTTCCGAGGTCGGAACCGTAGGCTTTTCGGGCAATGAGCTTCAGTGATTTGACGGAGTTCTGACGGGAATAGGCACCGTATACGCGGGCACCGGCGAACTGTGCCACCAGCCGCGCTCCGGTGCTGTCGAAAATTTCCACATGAACCGGAACTTCGCTTTCGTCGCCGCGCTTTTCATAGTTCTTTCCGAATAAAATGCCGTCTGGTGAGCCGGTGAAATCGGCCGGGTCACCGTTCAGACTGACAATGTAGAAATGTTCGGTCGCCTCTTTTTGAAATCTCCCGGTAATGCCGTCCGAAACGAAGTACGTCCGAATGGCGGTCGGAGACACCGTACCGTCCGGATAAAAGGCCTTGGCGCGAATCGTGAGGGCAACCGGATAATTCCCTTCCGTCGGGTCCAGACGAATGTTGCCGGTATAGTATTTGCCGGTATCCGGATCCGGTTCCTTGCCGTTTGTGGTGTAATATACCGCTGCCGGCGAATCGGTATGAATCTGCAGCAAAACGCCCTTGTCGAGGAAGGAATTGTCTTCGGAAAAAACAGGTGCGCTGCCGAACTCCTCCGCATCGGTAAAATCGATTCCGTCCACGGTAATGACCGGCGTCGGTGTCGGCGTGGAGGTGGGACCGGGAGTCGGTGAGGGGGTGGATTCCACGGAAGTATTCTGCCCTTCGGGAGGTACTTTGTTGCAGCCGGTCAGTCCGACCGCCGCAAGAAGAAGGGAAAGACAGAGAGCGGATGCTCGAAAATGATGATTTCGGTTCATGAGGGTTCCTCGCTTCCATTTTGTTTCGTATAGCACGCGTTTGTTTTCTGCAGCACACAACGGCCTAATTATAATACTATAAATTGTGTGAAAATAGTGTGAATAACGCATTATACAACAAAGATACTACATATGTAGAATATTTTTCGGAAAAACTGAAAATTTCACTTCATTTTCCTTTAAATACTTACGCAAAGCATTGACTATAGGCAAAATGCGTGATATATTCAGTAGTAAGTCTTTTTTTGTAAAAAGAAAAGTTTTGTCGCATTTTGCATACTACACGAGTAGAACAAAATGCATGAGAGAGAGGGCTGGAACGGAATGTCATATCCGAGAAAAAAAGTCGATATGACCCTCCTGATTCTCGAAGAACGGTCCTGCAGAGTGATTGAAGAAAGCGTCAAACGTTTGGACCCGAACTGGGATTTTAACCGGTTTGAGGCGATTCAATGCTCCGCGGCGGACAGTACGGCCGAGGACGGGAATCGATATGAGGCTTCCTATGTATTTCATGTGGCGGAGCCGGGGTTGGATCGATTGGACGCAGAAGTCCCGTTTTTACTTCCGTTGGAGCGGGGCACGCATTATGTATGGGAATTGTTTACGGAGCTTCCGAAATGCGGAGGCAGCCGTTCCTCCAGACAGTTCTGGAACCGGTTGTCCCGTGCCATGTCGAACACGAAGCTACCGCTGACTCAGGATGAATTGATCGCGGAATTCGAAACATCGGCGCTGTCGCTGCTGCAGAATTCGGTCGATCTCGGAGACCGCTTTTACCTGTCTTCGCTGGATTACGGCGGATGGAACGGCGGCATTGTGACCAAGGATTTTTTGATTGAGGGACTGAAGATGCTTGCGGACAAGCTGAACGGCCCGATTTGCGAACGATTAGAGAAGAATACGGAAAAAACAGAGAACCAACAAGGGGGTAACGAGAATGATTAAATACCCGGATTCCAACACCGAAAAAGTGTGCAAATACGTGAAAATTGCGGGATTTGCGGAGGCAGGACTGTGCCTGCTTCTGATTATATTGCAGATTGCAACCGGACGATGGACCAGCAGTGAACCGTCGGTTTCGACCTATGCGGTAATCAGTGTTCTGATTTATATATGCTCGATGACTTCCGGTCTGCTGTATTCATATACGGCACAGTTCGGAATTCGAGAAGGTTACGGCGTGTATTTTATGGGTGCGACGATTGCCGGCGTTGCGGCGATTGTGTGCCAGGGCGCGATTTCCGGGTATCATTTGTTTACCGCACAGCAGCCGCTTGTTTCATTTGGCTCCTTCTACGATATTCTGATGATTCTGTCGACGATTCTCGGCGCGGCATTGATGATCAGTGTTGCCAGAGACGCAAAACGATCCTTCATGGAATTTCGGGATTCCCGTATCATGTGTCTGTGCATCGCGGGAATGGCAGTGTTATGCGCGCTTCTGGAGATTCTTGCGGGATTTACCAAACAGCTCAGCTATCCGGTTTGGGAATACATCGGACTGTTCCTGATTACCGCTGTCCGCTGGGCCATTCCGGCCTACATGTTCCTGGCCTGCAGCCGTATGAACGATCCGATTTCGGAACGTGAGCAGAGAGAGGCTCTGGAGAAGGAAAAGGAAGAGAAAGAACGGCGTCAGGAAGAGAAGAAACGGGAACAGCAGGTGCTTCGTGAGAAGCAGAAGAAAACGCTGGAGGAACGGACCGAAGCCAGCAAGAAAAAGAAAGCCGAAAGCCTGCAGAAGGACAATGACGGTAAGGAAATCGTCATAACACCGGCATCGACGAAATCGGATGCATTGAAGAGAGCGGAAGCAACCAAGGCGGCATTGGACGCAAAGAAGGCAGCGGACGCGAAGGCGGCTTTGGAAGCGAAGAAGGCGGAAGCAAAGGCAGCCGAAGACGCAAAGAAGGCGGCGGAAGCAAAGGCGGCCGAAGACGCAAAGAAGGAAGCGGAAGCAAAGGCGGCCGAGGAAGCGAACAAGGCAGCGGAAGCGAAGGCAGCCGAAGACGCGAAGAAGGCGGCGGAAGCAAAGGCGGCCGAGGACGCAAAGAAGGAAGCGGAAGCAAAGAGCGGGGACGAGAAGAACAGGGATTCCGCATTTTCCAAGAAGAACAAGAAAGACAAGAAGAATAAGAAGAAGGGTAAGGAAACCGGACGGAGCGAGATTTCGGAATCGGTTATTACCATAAAGAGTAAAGAAGAAATCAGCACGAATCCGAAAGACCTGGAGAAGTTCCTTCAGGATGCCCAGGAGGAAGAGGAACAGAAAGAACGTGCTGCCGCTTGGGAAAATGCCCGTGAGAAGGAACGCGAAGAACGGGAAAAAGAAGAAGCAATCGAGCGTGAGAACGAGGAACGGCTGCGTCATATTCGGGAGGCGGAAGAGCAGGCCCGTCGGGAAGCGGAAGAACAGGCAGCCAGAGAAGCAGCCGAAAAAGCGGAGGCCGAGAGACTTGCGGAAGAAAAACGCATGGCAGAGCGGGCAGCCGAGGAAAGCAGCAAGCTGAAGAAAGAGTCCAAGAAGAACAAGAAGAATAAGAAGAAAAAGGACAACTCCGTTGCCGAAACCGCTGCCAATGTAATCACTGAGACCGCGGCAGAGGTGACCGCTCGGACAGAAGACACCGTGAAGACGGCAGCGGAAGAGACTGAACCGATTGCCGAAGCAGAGAATACCGCCCGTACCGAAACGGCGGCAGAGCGTGAGGCCCGCATGAGAAATGAACAGGCTTCCGAGAAACAGAAACTTCGTGATGAAATTAACCGGAGAATGTCGGAAAAGAATCCGGAAGGCAATATGCAGAACGGACAGTCCGATGATTTCGGATGGAACGATCTGTTCTCCGATGCAACGGCCGAAGCAGCAAGCAAAGCGGCTCAGGAGGCAGCGCTTGCGGCAATTCGTACCGGCGATGACACGGAGGATTTGTTCTCCGCCAAGAAAGATTTTACGGACAGTACAACAGCACAGATGAAGAATGCGGCGGAAGATGCGTCCGGATTCTCATTTGCTCCGACGGAATATATGAAGGGCAGCGAAGACAATGCCGCTGCGAAGTCTTTTGCGGACAACGCAGACAATGATTTGTTTGCACCGGCAGACACGAATGCCGAGGCACCCGTGTCCGATGTATCCAATGCCAATAACGCGATTTTGCAGGCTCTGGCATATGCATCCGCAGAGGACGAAGCGGATACCAGCGCGGCGGATGAAAAGCGTCGTAAGGAAGAGCAGGCGGCGGAAGCAGCAAAATCTTCCGATGATATGGAAAAAGCATTTATTTCGTCTCTGCTCGGCATGAACCGGGTTGCGAAGACGGAACCCGAGGCCGAGAAGGAAACGGAAAGTTTTGCCGATGCAATGGCACAGATGCATGCTCAGGCCGAAGAAGTACAGGAGGCGGTTGACGGATTTGCGGCTCAGGCTGAGGACGCGCAGGCGGCGGTTGACGGATTTGCGGCTCAGGCTGAGGAGGCTTCCCGGCAGACACAGTCGGAATTGGAGGAAATGTCCGGTTCCGAAGAAATGCTGGAAGAGGCTATGCAGGCTGCACTGGCCAGCGTAGCGGGATATACGGAGGACGCTTCGGAAACGACCGAAGAGTTCAAGGACGCTGCGGAATCGATGAGCCGTGAGACTTCGGAAATCGTAAATAACATCACGGAAGCGGTTCCCGAAGAAGTTGCGGAGACCGTAAACAACATCACGGAAGCAGTTTCCGATGAGGCTGCGGAGACCGTGAGCGAGAGTTCCGAAACGCTGAATGACAGAGATTCGAATGCGTCGAAGGAACAGGCACCGGATTCCTTTGCGGCAGCGATGGCGGAAGCACTCGCAATGTCGAAGAAGGTTACGGTTACCGAAAAAGATCCGGAACCCGAACCGATTGTGATTTCCGATGCCAACAATGCCATTTTGGCAGCGATTTCCTCGGATCGCAAGAAACAGCAGGAGATGGAACTGGCTCGTCGTGCGGAACTTCTGAAGGCTGCCGATGAGGATGATGATGACGATGATTATACGATTGTTTCCGATGATGACGATGAGTATTCCGTCATTTCCGATGACGATGACGATATTTCGGACGGCCCGATTGTTCCGGAGTATTTGCAGAAGCAGGTAAAGCTCGGAAACAGACCGCCGAAGAGCGTCAAGCCGAAGATGCCGACGGCACCTCAACCGGTGCAGGACGTATCGCAGGATGATTTCTCCAAGCGGTTGAAATCTCTGAAGATGGCCTATGAAAATGACCTGATTACAGAAGAAGAATTTATGGAAAAGAAGAGACAGTTGTTGGAACAGTTGTAATGCAAACGGCCGGCGAATACAGATTAAGTTGTTCGTCGGCTGATTTCTTAAAAGGAGAACAATGCGATGAAAACGAGGAAGAGAATTGTCAGTATCGTGCTTTGCTTCTTGATTTGTCTGCTGCAGACCAATCCGTCCGTCATTACGGCCAAGGCAGAACCGGAATCGGGGAAAATCTCGGAAATTTCCGTCAGCGGATTGCCGCAGATGCAGGAAGGAGATACGATTCAGTCGGTTGCGGACATGGGACTGTCCGTGCCGGATGAAGCGGGGTATTCGATTTACGATTATGAATGCGGATGGCTGTGGGACCCGTATGACGAGGGATACTGCAGCTACGAGACGGAAGACGGACAGACGTTTGAAGCGGGGATGTCCTATGTGCTTCAGATCGGTCTGATTTGCGAGGAAGGACATATGTTCAGCCTGACGGCGGATGTTTCTCTGAACGGAACTCCTGCTTCGGTAAAAACATTGAACAGCGGTCTGTGCATTATCACGTATTCCGTTACCGTTCCGGGCGAAGAGAAGACGCTGTCATTTGACGGAAACGGTGCAACGGGATCGGTGACTCCCATTACGAAAATGGAAAATCATATGGTAACGCTGCCGACTTCCGGCTTTACGGCTCCGACCGGAAAGGAACTCGGAGGCTGGGAAATCGACGGTATTCCGTATTTGCCGGGAAGCCAGTACAAGCTGACGGAAACGACGGTTGCAACGGCAATTTGGCAGGATCCGGTGACGTTTACGGTAACCTTCGACATGCAGGGACACGGCACGCAGATTTCTCCGGAAACCGGAATTTCGGTAAACGGATATGCCGTCGAACCGGCGGAACCGAGTGAAGACGGAATGCTTTTCGGCGGCTGGTACCTTGATAAGGAATATACGACCGAATTTGATTTTTCGGAACATATTACGGACAATCTTACGATCTATGCCAAATGGACCAAAATGATTGCCGAAATTGCGATAACGGGCATTGTTGCGCCGGTCATCGGCGAAACCCCGGCAGAGGATCAGGAATCGAAACTGACGGTGTCCGACAACGATGCATGCGCCCCGGATGCGGGAGAATCCGGCTGGATGTATTCGTCGGACGGCAGCTTGTTTTACTGGATGAACGACGAAGAATTCAAAGAAGACCTGCAGTATCAGTACAGCATCATTTTGATTGCCGAGGACGGATACGGCTTCTCGGATGATACGAAGGTATCGGTAAACGGCAGAACCGCGGATATGGTATCCGTAAATGCGACGGGAACCTCTTTGGAAATCGGCAAACTGTTTACGGCAATCGATGAAAATTCCGAGGCGCACGCCATTACCGTAACGGGAGGAACCTGCGACAGGGAAGAAGCAAAAGAAGGCGAATCGGTGTTCCTGACGGCAACCATGCCGGAAGACAGCGAAGCGGAATTTCTCGGCTGGAATGTGATTGCCGGCACCGGTGTTGTGCTGGATAATTCGGAAGCACCGAATACCGGATTCACCATGGTCGGTGAGGATGTGGAAGTGGAAGCGGTTTTCCGATACCCTGCCAAGACGGTTTCGGTACCGACAAAAGCGGACGGAGTATATAACGGCTCTCCGGTTGCGGGATATGAGACGACGGAAGACGAAAGTCTCTTTACGGTGACCTATCAGAAGACGAACGGAGCGGAGGTATCCGGAGTTCCGGTGAATGCCGGCATGTACAAAGCAATCTTCTCGCTGAACGACAAGGAAAATTCGCTGTGGAAGATTGTTCCGGAAGGATTGGATTCCGTTCCGATTCTCACAACGGAAGATCAGGAACTGACATTTGCAATAACACCGTTTGAAATCGAAGAAACTCCGACCGCAACGCTGGAGATTGCCACCAACACACCGCTCGGAACGGAATTTGCGGTTGCGGACTGCGAATGGTCCGGACTGCCGGAAGGTGCAGTCATTGCCGCTGCGACATCCGGTTTCACGAGCTGGAACGGGTTGTCTCATAATGCCGGAATCATCACCGTGGAAGGGGAACTGACCAAGGCAGAGCTGGAACGGGAATTCCAGTTGGATATCGGCGGTAATTACACGTTCAAAAATGCACCGAAGCTGACCATTCGGATTGTGGATCCGAGCATTCAGGGAACGGTGGAAGTGAACGGGGACGGAGCGGAGCTGCATGAGCTGGCGGTATCGGTGACACTGCTCGGCGACTGCATCGGTGCAGCACTGCAGTATCAGTGGTTTGACGTTACGGACGGCAAGACGGAAATCCCGGATGCGGATTCCGAACGGTTTACGCCCGGTCTGGATTTGGAAGGACATGTGATTGTTTGTGAAATTACGGCGGAAGGCTTTGCCGGAGTGCTTTCCACAAAGGAAATCACGGTTTCGGAGTCGGAGAAGTATCAGCTGACCATTTATGTTGTCGACGGAGAATTCGTTGTCAGCGGAACGGAAACGTACTATGACGGAGACGTTGTGGAGATTCCGTACGGACACAGTATGAGTTTCCTGCCGGATTCACTGGTAACCGATGATATTAACGACCTTCCGGCAGCGGAACCGGGAACCGGTTTGATTCTGGATACAACCGGAGGCAGCTGGACGGTGACCATGCCGGAACAGGATACGGATATCATTTTCCATTATAATCATGTTCATGCCGCAGAGGAAATGGACGGACAGGACGCAACCTGCACCGAAGACGGCTGGTACGGGTATTTCCTGTGCGAAGGCTGCGGCGGGTATTTTGAAGACGAAGAATGCAGTATCGAAATCGCGGATTTGGATTCCTGGAAGCAGGGCAAAGGCCGCATCCCCGGCGGACATGAGTGGGAGTCGGATTACACTGTCGACAAGGACCCGAGTTGTACGGAAGAGGGAAGCAAATCCATCCATTGTGCAAACTGCGACGCGACGAAGGATGTAACGCCGGTTGAAAAGACGGAGCACAACTGGGAAAGCGATTACACCATCGACAAGGCCCCGAGCTGTACGGAGGAAGGAAGCAAATCCATTCACTGTGCGGACTGCGACGCCACAAAGGATGTGACGCCGGTCGAAAAGACGGAACACAATTGGGAAAGCGATTACACCATCGACAAGGCCCCGAGCTGCACGGAAGAAGGAAGCAAATCCATCCACTGTGCGGACTGCGACGCGACAAAGGATGTCACACCGATTGAGAAACTTGCACATGAAGACGAGGACGGAGACGGAGCCTGTGATATCTGCGGAGAGGAAATCCCGCATTCTCCGATACGGTACGAAATCATTGAGGGTGCATGCAGCATATGGAAAAAAGGCTCACAGGAAAGCCTGACGATAGTTTCCGAAGCACCCATCGAGAAGCTTGAGGGAGCTTTGATTACTAATGATAAGTTTACATGTTTCTTTAATAACGAGTCAGGATCAGTTAGGTTTGTAACCGGATCGACCAAGGCAATTCTGATGCCGTCGTTCCTGGAAACATTGGAAGTCGGTGAGTATGTTATTGAAATAATTTCGACGGACGGATCGGCAACCACAACCTTTACCATAGTGGCTGATCCGGGTGAGGATCCCGAAGATCCGGGCGAAGATCCCGGAGATCCGCTGAGTCCGGCTACGGGAGATACGTCAAGCACCGTATTGTTTATCGTAGTTGCATGTATTGCGGGTGCTACGGTTGCTCTTTTGATTCGGGCACGCCGCAAAAGGGACGAATAAACAGGCAGTGTATTCCGGCCACGGATGCCGAAAGAACGGGAAATGACCGGAAATAAACAAACAGAACAAACAGAAACAGCCGGTGAAGCAAATGTACCGACCTCCGATCGTCGGATTTACAATCGGACGAACGGAGTCGTACAGGTACGGAAACTTCATCGGCTGTAATTTTTGCATTATAGGAAATTGCGTTCGATAATGTAAAAAACGCTTCGCGAGGATGCGCACGCTTTTGCAGCGGTATTTTGTCGCCAGCGCGACGCAAAAACGGCACAGCATGTCGCAAGCGACAAGCTTTCTTATTGTGAAACTTTTCGTAAATGCCGCGGGGCGGACAGTTACAAAAGACGAAGCAGATTTACAAGAACAGCGCCAACCCCGTAAACAAGTACGGTCAGACACAGTTTGGCAACATCCGCAAATGACGTCTTTTCCGGGGGACGTTTATTGCGGTTTCGTTTCCAGTAACGGGAATTTACGCTGTACACAATGATGAACATCAAAAAGGCAAGCTGAACACCGAGCAGTCGGTAAAAGAACCCGGTCATTTTGTGCCCGCCCATGGTGCACCAGCCGAGCGTCAGACGACAGCCCTGCCAGAAAAACCAGCCGGTCAGAAGACCGCAGACGGCGTTCAGAATCAGAATATTCTTCAGTTTCAGTTCACGAAAAAACGGCATAATACATACATCCTTTTCCTTAAAAATGAGGTGCGACGGCGTTTTGCTTCATTTTCATACACAATGAAGCGCGGCGAAAATGCGCACCGTATGTATAAGTTTACTGATTTACGGGCGGAATTGCAAGCGAAAGATTGACTTTTACGCAAATATAGTCGTATAATGACAATATCTATGCACAGTCGGAATGTTTTTTCGGCATCGGCCGCGAAAACAGGACGGCAAACGGAGGTTATTTATGAATGAATTGGAGGAGCTGGCTGCCAGAATTCGTGAACTGCGCGAGGTTTGCGGATATACGCAGGAAGAGTTGGCAAAGGACCTGAATGTCGATGTCGAAACGTACAAGCAGTACGAAAGCTGCGCTTCGGATGTGCCGATCAGTGTCATTTATTCCATGTCCAAAAAATTCGGCGTGGATTTCTCGGAGATTATGACCGGTGTCAGCGGAAAGCTCAGAACATATCAGGTGGTAAAAGCCGGAGAGGGACAGATTGCAGACCGGTATCCGGGCTACACATTCCAGAATCTGGCATTTCATTTTACGAAGAAAATCATGCAGCCGTTTCTGGTTACGCTGGATCCGTCGGACAAACCGGCCGATTTGGTGCAGCATGCCGGAGAGGAATTTAACTATGTGGTGAAGGGAAGTCTGATTGTTGTCTTCGATAAGCAGGAAATCGTGCTTCATGAGGGGGACAGCATTTATTTCAACCCGAACTACCCTCACGGACAGAAGTGCTACGGCAACGAACCGAGTACGTTCCTGACCATGATTGCAGAATAATATCGCCACCCGCAGGGTGACGATCTGCGCACCGCCTTCGCGAAGCGAATTCTAACGGCGGTGCTACCCGTAAAATATCGCCACGCGAAGCGTGACGATCTACGCCACACCATCGCGTCAGCGATTTCTCATGGTGTGGCTACTAGAAATATCGCCACCCGCAGGGTGACGATCTGCGCACCGGCGATTGCGAAGCAATTGCAATTTAACAGAAGGCGTAGTAAGAGAAAGGTGAATTTTCATGCTTGAAAAGTATCTGCCGCGTACGGAATTTGAGTCGTACGAGGATTTTAAGGCAAATTACAAGGTAAATGCTCCGGAGTATTTCAACTTCGGATTTGATATCGTTGACGGATGGGCGGAGGAAAAGCCGGACCTGCAGGCACTGTTGTGGTGCGATGATTTCGGCAATGAGAAATCATTTACCTTTTCGGAAATGAGCAGACTGTCCAACCGGGCAGCCAATTATTTTGCATCCCTCGGATTGAAAAAGGGCGACATCGTTCTTATGATTCTGAGACGCCGGTGGGAGTACTGGGTTTGCGCGACGGCGCTGATTAAGCTGGGTGTTATTATCATTCCGGCGACGCTGCAGCTGACCAAGAAGGATATCGTATATCGTGCCAATGCGGCCGGTGTCAAGATGCTGATTTGCGTCGATGACGAGTATGTACTGAATCAGGTCGAGATTTCGCTTCCGGACATGCCCTGCGTAAAGAATATAGCGGTTGTAAACGATACGGACCGCGAGGGATGGATTAATTTCAACAGAGAATTCATGAAGTTCCCCGATACGCTGGAGCGTCCGACCGGTGATGACAGAACCAAGGGAACCGATGTCATGCAGATTTATTTCACATCGGGAACGTCGGGAATGCCGAAAATGGTTACCCACACGTATCATTATCCGCTCGGCCACATCGTAACCGCCAAATACTGGCAGCAGGTACAGGAAGGCAAGCTTCATATGAGCGTGTCCGATTCCGGATGGGCCAAATTCGGCTGGGGCAAGATTTACGGACAGTGGATTTGCGGAGCTACCGTTTTCGCATATGATATGCTGAAATTCAAGCCGGCCGAGCTTTTGAAGAAAATGCAGGATTACAAACTGACAACGTTCTGCGCACCGCCGACGATGTATCGTTTCATGCTGACGGAAGATGTCAAGAGCTACGATTTGTCCGGCATTCGGAATTTCGCTACGGCGGGAGAACCGCTGAATGCCGATGTTTTCGATCGCTGGCTGGAAGCAACCGGCGGCAAGATTCATACCGGCTTCGGTCAGACCGAAGGTACGGTTCTGTTCGCGGATTTCCCGTGGTTTGAGCCGATTCCGGGTGCGATGGGCAAGCCGTCGCCGATTTACGACATCCGCCTGATGATGGACGGAAAAGAAGTGGAAAACGGTGCCGAGGGTGAAATCACCATTTGCGATGTGATTGACAATCATCCGATCGGCCTGTTTATCGGATATTATATGAACCGCGAGCAGACCGAGGAAGCGTTTGCGGGCGGCAATTACAATCTGAAGGACGTTGCATGGCGTGACAACAACGGATATTGCTGGTTTGTCGGACGTCACGATGATGTTATCAAATGTTCCGGTTACCGAATCGGACCGTTTGAGGTCGAGAGTGCACTGGTCGCACATCCGGCCGTTGTCGAGTGTGCCATTACCGCGGCTCCGGACCCGATTCGAGGCCAGGTTGTCAAGGCAACCATCGTGCTGGCAAAGGGCTACACCCCGTCCGAGGAGCTGATTAAGGAACTTCAGAATCATGTTAAGAAAATGACTGCACCGTACAAATATCCGCGAATTGTGGAATTTGTCGAGGAACTTCCGAAGACCATCGGAGGAAAAATCAAGCGTGCGGAAATCCGTCACGAGGATGAGGCCAAGGCAACGGGAAAATAATGGGAATGCCGCAGAACGGATTAAGAAACTGCGGTATCGACATGGCAAAGAAGTGCCGGTCACGGGTTCTGTGACCGGCTTTTTTTACCTTATAAATGCGGATTGTACGAAAAACACGGCGCGAAGATGCGAGCGTTTCGCAGGCGAAACGGGGTGTTTTCGTACAGCGGCAAAAACAGGGAGCAAGACAATGAATTACGAGTATAAAGAAACGGTGCGGTACAGTCTGGTGGATGAGGAACTGTACCTGACACTGCCGGCAATTCTGGATTTCTTTCAGGATGCTGCAATCGGACAGTCGGAGCAGCTCGGAGTCGGAATCCGGGTACTGAAAGCGAGGCATTTGGCCTGGTTTCTGGTGTCGTGGGACATTTGCGTTACACGGTTTCCGAAACTGGGAGAAACGGTGACGGTCGGAACGTATCCGTACCGCTTCCGGAGCCCGCTCGGCTGCCGTGTCATGTATTTGAAGGACGAGTCCGGAGCCGTGCTGGCAACGGCCGATTCGCGATGGGTGATGATGGATACGGCGAACCTGAAAATGACCGGAATTCCGGAGGATATTGCCGGTGCCTTCGAACTCGGAGAAGCACCTGCCGCGGAGGGACGTGTCCGAATCGCGGTCGGGGACACCGGGACGGAACTGCCCGCGATACCGGTTCAAAGCTACATGCTGGACGTAAACGGACATGTCAACAACGGGCAATACGTGCATTTGGCAGAGGCATTTCTGCCGAAGGACCGGCGGTTTTACCGGCTTCGGGCAGAATATCGGAAACAGGCCATTCTCGGGGACAGTCTGATTCCCCGGACGGACGGGAAGGAAGAGTGCGTTTCGGTGACGCTTCATTTTCCTTCCGGAGAAATTTCAACGGTGCTGGAGTGGTCCCGGCCGGAGCCGAAGAGGAACCCGGGCAACTGAGGCGGAAGAGCCGGAGCGGCTCGCAAGGAAGCGGGAACCCGGACGGCTGAGGCGGAAGAGCCGGAGCGGCTCGCAGGGAAGCGGAATCCGGCCGGCTGAGGGAAGCGAGCCGGAGCAAAGGATGGATTATGGCGATACATGACAAGGATATCCGGGAACCGTTATTTGAGTTTCTGGAGGAAACCTACGGAAAAGTGAGAATTCTCGAAGAGAAGCGGATCGGCGATTCCCGTGCGGACGTTTTTCTCGTGCTGCCGACCGGCATTTGCGGGGTGGAAATCAAAAGCGATGCGGATACGTATGCACGGCTGGCGGGGCAGGTCGCGGATTACGATACTCATTTTGATGAAAATATCGTAGTCGTCGGAACCTCGCATGCGGCGCATATCCGCGAGCACGTTCCGGAGTACTGGGGAATCATTACGGTCGAAGAACTGGACGGCAGGCTGGATTTTTATTATTATCGCCGGCCGAAGCGGGAAACGAAGACAACTTGGCGGCAGAAACTCGAATTTCTGTGGCGGCCGGAACTGGCGGAACTTCAGGCCAAATACGATATGCCGAAGTACGCCGGAAAGAGCAAGGCATTTGTCATCGAATACATTGCCGCGGCAATCGGAGAGCGAATCGGCGAAGAGGAAATGAGAACGGAATTCAGCAGAGTGCTGTTCGAGCGGGATTATTCGGCGATTGCGGACATGATCAATGAATACCGGAAGGAACACGGGCAAAAACCGCGGAGACGAAAAACGCCGAAAGCCCGGAGACGCAGGAAAACCGCTTCTTCGGCCGGAGGCACCGCAACCGGCACTCGTAGAAAGAAAAAATCTTGATTTTTGAGCCTGCGGGTTATATATTTAAGATATGGGAAAATGTGCGGAGAAGAGCATTTTCGGGAACAGTTTGAGGTTTATGTCAGCCGAGGGTGACGAACGTTCGGGGCTGACGGTTCGGAGGAGAGTATGGGAAATAAGGTGGTCCGGTTTTACAATCCGGAAGGCGAAAACGGGTATTTGAGCAACTGGTACAAAGCGGAATTCTGCTATGCGGGGCGGACGTATCATTCGTCGGAACAGTATCTGATGGAACAGAAGGCACTGACATTTGGGGATGTCGAGATTGCCGAAAAAATCATGGCGTCCGATGATTTGAACGAGATCAAGAAGCTCGGACGAAAGGTTGCCCGGTATAACGATGCGCTGTGGAAAACGATTCGCGGGCAGATTATGCGCCGGGGAATTCGTGCGAAATTCCAGCAGAATCCGGAGCTTTTGTATAATTTGCTGAGCACCGGAAATGCGCTGATCGTCGAATGCGCGCCGAGAGATATGGTATGGGGAATCGGTGTCGACATGGAGGACAGCCGAAGCATGGATCCGAAGGAGTGGAAGGGCCGCAATCTGCTGGGCCGTACGCTGATGCGGGTTCGTGAGGATCTGCGCGCGTGGTGCGCCGTTGCGGGAATTCAGGTGACGACGTATGTGGACGCATGGGATTTGCATGCTCCGGAGCCGGTGAAAGTGTCCCGCCGCGGGGACGATGAAGAAACGGAACGCCTTCGCACCGAGCTGAAGGAAAATGTTGACCGGGAAACGGCGGCCGCTTTCGGTATTTCCGTGCAGGAGTCGGAGGACGGACAGGGGGAGTCATCCATTTGGAATATGCACATTTACGAGGCGGTTATGCTGCCGTATGTATCGGAAATCGTGTCGACATGGATGGAAGAGGTGTTCTTTAATTTGAGACGAAGCCGTTCGTATGAGGATTTGGGAGTGGCAAACTATACATTTGAAGAACTGGAATGGATGTTGCGCGAAGGACACAGCGCGGGACTTCCGGTTGCCGGCTTCTTTGAAATGAAACAGGATTTATTTGATTTGATGCGGTATCAGGGCGGCTTGCGAAATCCGGCGGCTCTGCTGGCGCAGATTCAGGAAGACGATTTTGATGAAATGATTCCGGACACGGAAAAGGACGGAGAAATCGAACCGGAGCAGGAAGAAACGGAATATGAGCCGGCCGAAGCCGAGCTTCCGCCGACCGAATTCCTGCAGGAGGAACGGTACGAAGTTGTCTTTACACCCGGCAGAACCAACGTGAACCGAATCGTCAGAACCGATGATCCGGGCACAACGTCGACGCCGGATATGTATTTGAAACGCATGCCCGAAACGACGGACGAGGTGCAGTCCTATATCCATGAGGAAGGCGAAGAAGAGACAACCAGCATCGGTTCGTCTTCGGTAGAGCGCGGGCCTTTGTGGACGGCACTGCGCTATATGGAGGCCGAGGAAAATGCGGCGGAAACGTTTGATGAGCCGGCGAATCGTGAGACTGCCTCGGATACGGACGGCTTGACCGACGAGGAGGCGGAAGAACGCGCCGCAATCGAGGCGAGTCGGGCCAAGCTGGAAGCGCTTCGCATCGAGCTGGAAGCGGCAAAGGCGGAATTGAACGCCGTGACAATGACGGCAGAAGACCTGCTCCCGACAGAACCGACGGCAGCGGACAATGCGGATGCCGCCGGGAACGCAGAATCCGCCGATGACAAGACAAAGCCGAATGAAAATGAGGCGCATGACGAGACGCTGTCGGATGAGAACAGTGATGAGGCCGGTTCGGATAAAGCCGATATGAATGAGAATGGCCCGGATGAGAACGGTTCGGATGAGAATGGCACCGACGAGAACGGTTCCGACGAGAACGGTTCCGATGAAGACGACTCGGATGACGATGATTCCGATGAGGATGACTCGGACGAAGACGATTCGGATGAGGATGACTCGGACGAGGATGATTCGGATGAGGATGATTCCGACGAGGATGATTCGGACGACGACGATTCCGACGAGGATGATTCGGATGAGGATGATTCTGACGAGGATGACTCGGACGAGGATGACTCGGACGACGACGATTCCGATGAGGATGACTCGGACGAAGACGATTCGGATGACGATGATTCCGACGACGATTCCGATGAGGATGATTCCGACGAAGATGATTCCGATGACGATGACTCGGACGAGGATGATTCCGATGACGATGATGAGGACGACGATGATTCCGACGAGGATGATGAGGACGAAGACGACTCGGATGACGATAAGGATGAGGATGATTCCGACGACGATGATGACGAAGACGACTCGGATGACGATGATTCCGAAAAGAACGACTCCGGCAGGAACGATACGGATGACGACGATTCCGACGGACTTTCTCTGGCGAAGATTCGAAAAATGAAAGCCGCGCTGGATGACGACGATGATGAGGAACCGGCAGAAAAGCCCGCTCCCACGGAGTTCCGACCGAAACAGACAGAAGACAAGAAGAAACTGATAACGATCAGGAGACCGGAGAAGACCAATGGTACGAATCCGTCTCCGCAGACAATACAGCAACCGGTGAAGCCGCAGGCAATACAGCCGGCCGTAAAACCGCAGGCAGCACAGCAGCCGGTGAAGCCGCAGCCGGAGCGCAGTGAGCTGATTATCAAGCACGGAAACATTGCTTCTCTGGATTGCGACTGTCTTGTCAATGCCACCAATGCCTCCCTGTTGGGCGGAAACGGCTTTGACAACTCCATTGTAAAGGAAGCAGGCCCGGAAATGCTTCGCGAGTGTGCGTCTCTTCGCGGATGCGAAATCGGACGGGCAAAAATTACGGGCGGCTATCGTCTGAAGGCATCATTTGTAATTCATACGGTAGGACCGAAATATACAGGTGATGAAACGGATCCGGTATATCTGACCATGTGTTACGAGAACTGTCTGAATCTGGCGATGAAATATGATATCCACTCCATCGCATTTCCTCCGATTTCCACCGGATATCTCGGGTATCCGCTTCGCGAGGCTACAATGATTGCAAACCGTTCGGTTCAGGGCTGGATGAGACGGCATCCCGACTACACGATTAAGGTCATTTTCGTAAGTGCCGATGAGCGAACATTTTCCATGTATCGCGACATTTTAAAATAATTGCAAAAGCAGAAAAGTCCGGACGGAACCGCATCACAACTGCGGGAAAATCCGTGACGCGAAGGAGACATGACTATGAAACTCGGTTTTTTGGGTATGGGCAATATGGCAAAGCCGATTGCCAAAGGATTTATCGATAACGGACTGGTGACCGCTGCCGACATTTTGGCGTTTGCACCGAATCAGGAAAAACTGAAGAAAAATGCGGCGGAACTCGGATTTATCCCGGTTGCGTCCGAAACGGATCTGGTGGCACAGTGCGATACGGTGATTATCGCATGCAAGCCGTATCAGATTGAAGCATTGCTCGCGAAAATCGGCGATGCGTTGGCCGGAAAAGCTCTTTGGTCGGTGGCAGCAGGTTGGACGTATGACAGCTTCCGTGCGATTCTCGGCGATTCCGTACGAATTCAGTGTATTATGCCCAATACCCCGGCAATGGTTGGCGAAGGGGTGTTCCTGTTTGAGGAGAGCGGCTCCCTGACCGAGGACGAATTGAGCCAAATGAAGTCCATGTTCGGCTGTCTCGGTCTTGTTACGACACTTCCGACCAAATTGATGGGAATCGGCGGAGCGGTCAGCGGATGCGGCCCGGCCTTCGTGGATTTGATGATGGAAGCGTATGCGGATGCGGCCGTAAAATACGGAATTCCCCGCAAAACCGCATATCAGATGATCGGCCAGACCGTACTCGGAAGCGCCAAACTGATGCTGGAAACGGGAGAGCATCCCGGCGTTTTGAAGGACAACGTCTGTTCCCCGGCAGGTACGACCATTCGCGGTGTAGCGGCACTGGAGGAAGCGGGGTTCCGCGCAGCCTGCATTGGGTCCATCGATGCCATTATGAACAAGAAATAAATACGCCACGGCAGAATACAGAACGAAATAAATAAGCATGTTCTGTACCGGAAACAATTGTACAAGAACGGCTCGAATGTCGGTACAAATTTTTATGACACTGGTCAGTAATATGACCAGTGTTTTTTACTTATAGGTGGCGTGTTCACTTGGACTTACAGAAATGATAGAGGTCATAAGACAGGTTTTGCTGCCGGTAATAGACGCAATGGAAGCAGGAACATACTTTGATGAGAAAAGGGATAGCGAGGAGCAACAGTGGGTGAGATAAATATCAATGAGAATATAAATCTTTTACTGTTGACAAAATACATTTATAATAATATAATTCAATATGTGTTGATTTTGTATACGAGCACGATGACTGTTCTTGTTTACAGAATAAATCTACGTGAAAAGGTATTATAAATTATAAAAAGTGGAGCGGTAGCCGTCATCAATGCGATGCTGGCAGACAGAAAATTGTATTTGGCCCAACTACTCACGAAGGTGGATTTTCATGGTACACTACCGATATGAAATACAAGCTGTCCCCCGTGTTTGTATATTCAATGACATTGTGCAGGGGAAGTAATTCGACAATTACAGAGATGAAGGATGGAACATTTTCATATAGCTACACGGCATCTTGCGAATGGAAATAAGAGGGTTATAAAGTGAAAAAGTGGATTGTTGCTATCGGTTGTACTGTTATTGCTGCGTTGATTGTAGTTTTGAGTGTAAAAGTTTATCGGGAACTGCACAGAACCCCGGCTCCGGAAAAGAAAGAAGAGGAAGAAACGTGGTTCCCGGGAGAACGGGGAGTAAAAATCCTGCGGGAGGAAGATCCTACGGACATTATATGGTACGGAAAGCGTTATACGTACCCGAAACGATATCCGTTTGAATTTGATGTTCCGGTCCGTTATGAGAATGAGTGCAATGAAGAACTCCTGAATATACGGAAAGGATACAATCGTGCAATTATTGTTATCAGTGACAGAAAAGGTAATTACGATATTTCAGGAGAAGCTTTAGAAGCCTGCGTTTTGAGAGCCATAAAAAGTAACCGATATTACTTCTTGTATTTGGGCTCCGAACGCGTTAATGAAATTCTTGATATCATCAGGAAGAATACGGATAGTTTTGAGGACTTTAGTCCCTTTTCTAAAGAGATCGGATCCCTTGGCGTTTTCAAACGTGCGGATGGGAATGTGCAGTTTGAATTTGATCCGGTTATAGAGGCGAGTGATTCGGAAGAAGATGGGTGGATTTGGGAATATTTTGCAAATGCTGCAGAATTTGGCATATTTGACGGCACTTTTTTAGAAAAAAATAATCCATAGGAGTTGCTGATTATGATTCAATACTGTGGCAACCTTTCCACAAGAAACTAAATTATGTTCGTGGAGGGAAAATGATAGAGGTTAACGGTATTTCTAAGAAATATGTGTCACATAAAGGTGATAGCGTTGAAGCATTGAAAGAAATCACCATGTCGCTTCCGGATACCGGTATGATATCGATTATCGGCAAAAGCGGTTGCGGCAAGACGACCTTGTTGAACATGATTGGTGCACTGGACAGACCCGACAGCGGTGAGATTGTTGTAACAATCCAAAACAAAGAGGGTGAGACACGTCTCGACATTGTTAAGTGCACTGAAGATGAATTGGATGAGTTTAGAAATCTGCATCTTGGATGCGTATTTCAGGATTATTATCTGATTGATGAATGGACAGTCAAACAGAATCTGGAACTGGTTTTGAAGCAACAGAAAAACGGGGAAGGGACTCCCGCTAAGGACGAACAAATCAGGGAAGCACTTGACTTTGTTGATTTGTCCGGTTGCGAGGGAAGATATGTGAATGAGCTTTCCGGCGGACAGCAGCAGAGAGTGTCGGTGGCGCGGGCAATGATTAAAAACCCGGAAATTCTGATTGCAGATGAACCTACCGGCAATTTGGATTCGGCGACGACGAAAGCAATACTTGACTTGCTGAAGAAAGCATCGGAAAAGTGCCTTGTCGTTATGGTTACCCATGACGAAGAAGCGGCGGCTACGTATTCCGACAGAATTATCAAAATTGTGGACGGACAGATTTCCTATGACCGTGAGGTAAATCATGCACATGGTGAAAACCTTGACGGGGAGAAACAGAAAAAAGTTGTCCGGTTACCGTTTGGCACGATTGCATCGATTGCATGGGCGAGTCTGCGTGTTAGAAAATGGAAGCTTATTATTTCGACTCTGGTATTTATGATTCTGTTCACTTCGATTGAATTGATAGCTGCGTATCAAGCAACGGATATGGGGAAGTCGATTGCTTCTCTTGTGGAACAATCCGGAGACCCGTTTTTGTATACGAAAACAGAAAAGTTTATCAATGATGATTCGCAATCTTTGCTTGATGTGACGACCGGAAACAGTGAAATGCAGAAAGAACTTTTGCGTAAGGAATTTGGCGAAGATATGTGCTTTCCTGTAGTGGAAGAATTGGAAGTGGAGTACTCGGCGAAAAATACATTGACGACAGCCAATATCGTCATTGGAGGCCTTGCTGACGATAGATTTGAGTTAAGGGGACGAATGCCGAAGGAAGCGAATGAAGCCGTTATTACGGACTGTATCGAAGCTGAACTTGAGTTTGCACCGGATGAAAGCATAAACAAAACCGTTACGATCGGCGGGAAGGAAGTAACGATTTGCGGTGTTATCGTCATCGGTTACGATGACTATTTTAATTCAATATCAGCGATGACCAATGAAGAACGGACACGCAGAACTTATGAAATGGATACAAGCGGTCGCAGAATACTTGTGAGCAAGGAGTTCCTGCCTGAGCTTGCAGATGATATGAGTTTGCGGATTGTGAAAGGAGAACTGAGGAGAAACAGTGAATTGACTTCGGATATTAACCGGGTAACCGTCGGGAATATTGCAGCGTGGGAATCTAACGGCTTTACGTTGATTGACGGGCATCTTCCTGAAAAGGATAATGAGATTGTTGTATCAAACCATGTCGCTCAAACAATTCTGAATGAAAGAAACTGGTTCGAAGAAGAGGTTGAGTACGGTTTCCAGGATATTCACGGTAAGAATACGGAAGGCCTGTTCAGCGGTTATGTGAGCATCTATGAGTATCTTCCGCATGTTGAAATTGTCGGAACGTTTGAGTCAAATAACGGAAGTGACATCGATTATTTTGTCACGGAAGAGATTTATCAAAAGTTGAAAGCGGATTTTCTTGACGACAAGTACTTTGATTCGCTGGAAGTTGTTGTTAACGGGAAGAACCGGGATGCAAAGGCATTTACAAAAGTATGTAATAATGGAATTACCATGAATACGTTCGGCATTCGTGACGTAAATCTTTTTTATGAATCAAAGTCATTAACAAACAGTGTATACAAATCGGGAATACAGATTGCGGCGCTTCTTATGCTTCTTCTGGGAATTCTGTTTTTCACATTAAATGCGAAAGACAATCATGCCAGAATCGGAATCATGAGAGCACTTGGAGTAACGCGTTCCGATATTACGAAAAGTATGATTATGGAGGGTGGCGTTATTACGATTTCGTCCATCCTGGTTGCTATGTGTGTTCTCCTTGGCTGGTTTCTTTGGTTCAATCATAGGATGATGGTCAATTTCGAGTTCTCATTTCACATGATAAACATCAATCCGATTACCGTACTCCTTCCGATTGTGGTATTTCTTGTCGGAACCGTAATAGCAGTGAGTTGTCCGATTTTGATTATGACCGGACGTAAACCGATCGATATCATCAGGAGTTTTTAAAAATGATGGTCCGGAGTGAACCCTGGCGATTATGACGCCGCGGCAGAAGCGGAACCAACAAAGGAATTACGGAAACGCATTTGTCGGAAACATTTCCGAAAAAATGCTTGACAAGGCGAAAATGCTGTGCTAATATCATTTTTGCTGTATAAGAACAGCTGAAGCAGAGTATCCACTCTCACCTCCCGCAAATGAGCAAAGAGGTTGACATAAGAATAATTCCGTTATGCCGATTTGTGCAGATACGATTTTCTTTGAGTGGATATAGTTTATCCACTCTTTTTTATTGAAAAGAGGTACCCTTAGGAGGTGTGAGCTATTAGCGAATATTTAATTAACGAGCAGATTCGCGCAAAGGAAGTACGTGCGCTGGGTGAGAACGGCGAGGCTCTCGGAGTTATGCCGTTGGAAGAGGCGATGAAGATTGCACAGGATGCAAACCTTGATTTGGTTCTGATTGCACCGACTGCAAATCCGCCGGTTGTAAAAACGGTTGATTACAGCAAGTTCCGCTACGATGCAATGCGTCGGGAAAAAGAGAACAAAAAGAAGCAGAAAGTGACCGAAGTAAAGGAGATTCAGATCTCTCCGAATATTGCCGAAAATGACCTGAATACAAAAGCAGGCATGGCTCGTAAATTTCTCGCTAAGGGAGACAAGGTGAAGGTCGCTCTTCGCTTCCGCGGAAGAGAAATGGCACATCAGCAGGCAGGAATGGAGATTATCATGTCATTTTGCGAAAAATTGACAGACTGTGCGGTAATTGACAAGCCGGCAAAGATGGAAGGCCGTAGTTTGATCGTAATCTTGGCTGAAAAAAAGTAAATTATTAATTAGGAGGACATGAAATATGCCGAAAATGAAGACCAGCAGCTCTGCTGCAAAACGTTTTTCCAAGACAGGTACTGGCAAACTTAAGAGAATGAAGGCTGGAAAGCAGCACATCTTGACGAAGAAATCCACCAAGATGAAGAGAAACTTGAGAAAAGCTACAATGACCAATCACGTAAGTGAGAGAAATATGAAGAAGATCTTACCGTATCTGTAAGAAACTGTCTGAAGGAGGACGAACACAATGGCAAGAATTAAAGGCGGCTTAAACGCAAAGAAGAGACACAACAGAGTTTTGAAATTGGCAAAGGGTTACAGAGGAGCAAGATCGAAGCAGTACAGAGTTGCAAAGCAGTCTGTTATGCGTGCTCTTACTTCCGCATTTGCCGGACGTAAAGAGAAGAAGAGACAGATGCGTCAGATGTGGATTGCACGTATCAGTGCAGGCTGCAAGATGAACAACATCTCTTACAGCAAGTTCATGTATGGTTTGAAGCTTGCAGAGATTTCCATCAACCGCAAGATGCTTTCCGATATGGCAATCAACGATGCAGAGGGCTTCGCATCCCTGTGTGAGACCGCAAAGAGCAAGCTCGCTTAATCCGGTTTCCGGCATTTTTACAACACAAAAAGAACAGATCCGGTTTTCAGTCGGAAGTATTATCGATGACTGAAGACCGGATTTTTTTACGGGATAGGACTATGTCCTATCCCGTAAAAAATGCTCCGCAAGGAGGCACACGCGCTCCTGTATAAAGAATCTGTTGGAATATACGTTGTTTTGCGGTATAATGAAGGCTGAATCCATGATGAAATGAGGTCTCTGTATGAAAAACTTCTTTGATACGCTATATCCGGATGCCGAGACGGAAGAGGTTCAGTCGCTGACAACACGTTTGAAACAACAAAAAAAGGAAGCAATGGCATTTGATGTTACGCCGATGGATCCGGTAATACAGACGATTCGTACGGAAGACGAATTTGAATTGAAGAACGGTCGTTTTCAGACGATTCATAACGGACAGGCGTTTGAGTGTTTTTTTCGGTATAATACGGAGTACACCGATTGCCTGTGGGTATTGCTTTCGGCGACGAGACCGGAAGGTTCTCCCAAACCGTTCTTTAATCGCTGGAAATATATGCCGTATGTACGCGGTCATATACTGCTGATTGCCGATCCGATGGTTGATCTTTATGAGAACCTGCTTACAGGATGGTATTACGGAAACAAAGAACACTGTTTGGCTGAAGATATTTGCGAATTTGTACCGATTTTTGCGAAAAAACTCGGGATTCCGAACGACCGGATTTTCTTTTTCGGATCTTCGGCAGGAGGATATACGTCGCTCTATTGCGGAACCGGTGTAAAAGGAAGTACGGCGGTCGCGATCAATCCCCAGATACAGTTGCAACTGTATTGGCCGGGAAAAGTGAAGGAACTGGAACAGCGTGTCGGAGTCAGTTTGAATGATTCCGATCCGTTTCTACGAAATGATATGCTGCAGCGTATTGTCAATACTCCGGAATCCCGATATCTGATTATCGACAATCCGTTCAGTCCGAGGGACGTTTTGCAGCTGACGGCATTGGAGAACAAGTTCAATGTGAAAATCGGGTACGGAATTCAGAAGCATCGTGAGAATCTGATTACGTGGCTGTACTGGGTGGAGGGTGAAAGAGCCAATTCCATTCAGGACTGGAGTACGATGTTCCCGGCAATTGAACATTTGGCACGGAAATTCGAACTGAATGAAGAAACCGAATATCTGTACCGCATTTTCAATGAGATATGGCATGATTACCAGACTTCCAAGGAGAAGAGTAATGCCTTGAATACACAGATCAAGGACATGCAGAATGCATCCGCCAAATGTGCCGATACGTTGAGCACTTTGGAAGCACAGATAAAGGAATTGCAGGACGCGGCAGAGAAAAAATAACCGAATAAACACAAGGCTTCTGCCTTTGGATACGCCCCCCCTTTTACCGGATAACCGGTAAGAAGGAAACCGTATCGGAAGGCGGAAGCCTTTTTTTCCCTGAAGCCGTGGGCTTCGGACTCATTTTCCGGGGGCGATATGCTCAGAAGCGGTAATGAGCCTTCAGATACGTCACGCTTTCTTCATATGCGCGGTCATCCTTCAGGTGCTCGATAATCATGGGCAAATCGGGGCTGACGGCGTTGACCGAATCGATATAATGCTGAATCGGGAAGGTTCCCTCGCCGCAGGCACATTCCCGAAGCTGGAAGGTGTATTCGTCGAGCAGACGGACATCTTTCAAATGACAGCTCGTCAGATACGGAGCAAGCAGTTCAAACGTCCGGTCGAGAAATTCGTCCGCAAAGAAATACCGCTCCGGGCAGTTAATCATGTTGATAATGTCGAGATGGACGCCGAAATGAGGGCGGTTGACTTCTTCCAGCAGCCGAAGGTAATCTTCGGGACCGGTCGGAATCATCCAGGGCATGGATTCAATGGAGAACACGGTGTGCTCCGGTTCGGCGCGGTCAATGACCTCCTGAATCATGGCGACGGTGCGCTTGCGGGCTTCGACGGAGAAATTTTCCCGGTATCCGCCATCCCAGCGCCTGCCGAACGCACCGGCAACGTTGACACAGCAGCGTGCCTGCAGCCGGTCGGCCAGTTTCAGCTGATCGATGGTGTACTGCAGGTTCCGTTCCGCCTCGGCAGGGTCCGGAGACAGTGCATTTCGCCAGACGCCGACCTCGGCAATCACGAGATTATGGGATGCGGCCTCCGCCGCGTATCGGTCAATCAGGTCGGAATCCGCCGTGCAGTCTACGGGGAATACCACGCTTTCACAGCCGAGACGGACAATCCGTTCCGCCCATTCGTGCGGCGTCAGTCCGGAAAATGAAGTCGATAATCCAAGTTTCATGGGAGCCTCCTTTAAAATGTGCGGAATCGAAGAACCGACGAATCGATTTCCGAAATCGTCCGTGCTCCGGTTCTTGCCATAACGGTTGCCAGTTCGCGATTGATACGGTCAATGCAGGCGGTCACGCCTTCCGCACCGTGTTTCAAAGCGTCCATAAGGGTTCGTCCGACACCGACGGCATCGGCACCGAGAGCCAGTGCTTTGAACACATCCAGTCCGTTTTCGATACCGCAATCCACGAAAATGCGGGCCTGTCCGTTGACGGCTTTGACAATTTCCGGAAGAACGAGAAGCGGCGGAACCATACAGTCCATAATTCCGTGATGATGGGAGACGAGGACGGCGGCCGCACCCGCTTCCACGCATTTTTCGGCATCTGCGGCACTGAGCACACCCTTTACGATAAACGGAACCCCGGCCGCACCGGCAGCCTTCACATAGGACCGAAGCCGGGCGGTTGTTTTCGTATGCATCGGCAGACCGAAGACATTGTCATATTCGCCGTTGTGCGAAACGGCATGGTCGATATCCATTCCGACGGCCACTGCACCGTGCGCTGCGGCATGCTCTATTTTTCGGAAAATGATGTCATCGTCCGCGTGCGGCTTGATAATTTTGACCGTGTCCGCACCGGTCGCGAGAATATCCTCGAGTTCGCGGTCCTCCCCCATACCGACAAAATGAAGCACTCCGGCGTCTTTGGCCCCGCGGGCAAAGGCAACCATGCCGTTGTCGCAGACCGAATGCAGGTGGGACAGCGCGGCGGTCATGACGGGAGACCGGTACGTCTTGCCGAACAGACTGACGGACAGGTCGGGAAGCTCGGAATCGAGATAGCGCGGCGTAATCAAAATGGAATTGAAATAGTCTCTTGTGATGTCATCGGTTTTGGATGTCATTGCGGAGGTCCTCCTTTTTGGTGTCGGGGCATGGAATGTACGCCCGGATTTGATAGCATTATACCGCAGAACGAATGCTGCAGACAATGGGATTAGGTTGCTTTTCAAGGCCTCTTTTTGTCATATCCTATTGAGAGTCTGAAGCTGCGGAACGGCGGCACGGGATGACTGTATGACGGAATCACGAGCCGTTCGGAAAATTGTTGTACCGGACGCGGAACGGCGGTGCGGAAACCCGGTATCATCCGTTGAAATGTAGTGTACAAACGCAACATTTTGTGTTAAAATTACTCTGTAATGCCATATCAAAACGGAGGGCTGAATATCGTGGCACAGAAGAAGAAAAAAAGAAAAAAATCGAAACGAAGCAACGGTTTGCTGGTGTTGGGAAAACTGGTGCTGTATGTTCTTTTGGGCGCAGCCGTGCTGGGATGTTTCAGCTGGGGGATGGAGAAACTGGATGAGAAGCGGAAATCGGGGAAGAAACCGTCGAATACGACACAGGAATTGACCCCGACACCGACGGCAAAATCCGACAAGGTGACCCCGGAAGCAACGAAGGCACCGACGCCGACCGGAACGGACGTACCGGCAAAACCGACCGATACGCCGAAACCGACGGATACCCCGGCACCGACGATGACACCGGAGCCGACAAGCGAGCCGGAACCGACGGATACGCCGACGCCGACGGAGGAACCGCAGCCGCTGAAGATGGAAGAGGCACAGGCATTTTTGATGACCGTTTCGGCGGATGAACTCGGCCTGCCGAAGAGCCTGACCGAATATAGAATGGAAACCGATGACTGGGACACGAACGTGGAGGGACACAACTGCTGGTGCGTTAACGTGATTGATGACGACGGTGACGGACTGGTCGGTATATATTATATCGCCTGGGACCGAAGCGCGGTATATCGGCAAGTGGAAGAAAATGTGTGGAAGGAAATCAGGCCGTAAAGGAGAAAGGAGGACTCCGTGAGAGAAAAGATTGCCGGGATTGCCCGGGGAGTAATTGACTATGAATTGCCGCGGATCCGCCTGAGCAAGGAGAAAATCACCGTATCCGTAGAAGTCGGAAAACGAATGACCGGTCAGGTCATTGTCAGTAACGATGCCGAGAAATCCATGAAAGGGCTGGTTTGCTCGGACAACCGGATTTTGGAGCCGGTAACCGAACAGTTTGTCGGCATTTCCAATAACGTGGAGTATATCGTCCATGCGGAAACCATGGAAGCCGTTTCGGAATATAACGGAATTCTGACTTTTATTACCGACTGCGGCGAAGTCGAGCTGCCGTATCATATCGACGTGGTTCCGCCGACACTGACAATCGGATCGGAAACGGTGGATTCGCCGGAACGCTTTGCGGAATTGGCGGGATACGCATGGAAAGATGCGCTGAAACTGTATACAAGCGAGGCATTTCGCCCGTTTTTGAAATTTCATGAACCGAAAACGCTGTTTTTGTATGATTTTCTGAAGAAGAGCGTGTCGGAGGAACGTGCGCTGGAGGAATTTCTGGTGGCAACCGGACGAAAGATGCCGGTACGGATTTCCGTCGCACGGCAGTCTCTGTCCTATGACGTCAAAACGGACGCATTTTCGGACCGCCTGACGATTCGCATGGAGAATCGCGGCTACGTCAATCTGCAGGTATCGTCTTCGGCGGAATTCCTGCTGGTGGAACACGGCGTTGTGACGATGGACCAGTTCGCGGGCGGAACCTACGACATCCGATTCGTTCTGATTCCGGAGAAAATGACGTGCGGCAACAATTTTGCCACCCTTTGCGTCGAAGCCCAAAACCAAATGATTGAGGTGCCGGTGTACTGCCATAAGGTGCAGGATCGGACACCGCAGCAGATTTGCCGCAGAAATACGGCGCATCTGATCAACGAACTGATGAACAATGTGCTGGCTTACCGGATGAGTCAGATTCCGGTCGGACGATACGTATCCGAAGCCGAAAGCATTTTAAACAGAATGTCGGAAATGTGGGAGGAAATGCCGATTGAGGCACGTCTCTACCGCGTTCATCTGGACCGTCTGAGCGGCCGGGAAAATCCGGCCAATGCCAAGCTGCGGGAAATTACGGACAGCGAATGGAAGAACGCATCCCCGGATGCACAGGCGGCATATGTGTATTTGCGGGCCGAGCGTTCGTCGGCTGACAGCGTATCCGCACTGGAGCAGCTGTACGGCATTTGCAACGATGCGCCCAAGAAGGTCATTCCGGCACTGCTGCTGATGCAGCTGGACGAGCGTTACGGCAAGAACCGGAGACTGCGCCTGGACGAGCTGCGCGGCATTTACGACAATGACAATCCGTCTCCGCTTCTGTTTCTGGAGGCGGCGCGTGTGCTGAATGAGGAACCGCAGCTGCTTCACGAAATCGGGGACTTCGAACTTCAGACCATTGCATTTGCGATGAGACACCGCTTTCTGCAGAAGGAAACGGCCGCCCGGTTTGCCGGACTGGCGGAGTCGGTGAAGGAGTTCCGACCGCTGATTTTTACGATTCTGCAGGGCATTTACGACCGGTATCAGCTGCGGGAAGCGCTGAATTCCATCTGTACGATGCTGATTCGGGGACATCAGAAGGACAGCCGGTACGCAATCTGGTTCGAGCGCGGCGTGGAAGCACGGCTTCGTGTGGCGGAACTGTACGAGTATTTCATTTACACGAAGAAGCCCGATATCGAGGAAACGCTCGATGAGGATGTATTTACGTATTTTTCATACAGCAACAAGCTCAATGACAGGAAACTGTCGTATCTGTACGCGAACATTGTGGCGCACCGCGAGAGCAAGCCGGTCATTTACGAAAATTTCCGGACGAAAATCCGCGAGTACACGATGGACCGTCTGAAGGAAGAGCGAAATGATGAGCTGCTGGCGATTCTGTACAAAGACTGCCTGGATTCGGCGGACGATCGCGAAGCGCTGATGAGAGGCCTGCCGAAGGTGGCGTTCCGACATGAAATCACCTGTACGGTGCCGAACATTCATTACGTCTGCGTGGCCCATCCCGAACTGGCGGAAGAGTCCGTGGTCATGCTGGCAAACGGTCACGCGCAGGTGGATATTTATTCCGACAAGGCGGTCATCGCCTTTATGGATGCCAACCGCAACCGGTTCCTGAGCGGCATTCCCTACGAGGACCGCAAACTGATGTATTGCGAGGATCTGTTCCCGGAACTGTACGCGGGCAACCCGGATTGCCATACGGTTCTTTTGAATCTGGCGGGAAAAGCACAGGAAGAGCGCCGGTTTGACGCGGCGTCGGTCGATCTCCGCCGAAAGGCCTGCCGATTGCCGGAAATCCGGGACGAATTCCGCGAGGAACTGCTTCGGACGCTGGTGCTGTATTATTACGATAATTTCCGTGACGAGCAGCTGGAAGAACTGCTCGGACGGCTGAATTTTGCGGAAATCCCGTCCAAACAGAGAGGTCGAATGATCGGTCTTTTGATTCTGCGCGGGCAAAATGACAAGGTCATGGAGCTTTTGGAGCGATACGGATACGAGGACGTGGAAGTCCGGCTTTTGGAAAAGTTCTGTTCCGTTTTGCCGCAGGAGCAGGAGGCGACTCCGATTTTAAATGATGTGATGTACTATCTGTTCTGCCAGGGACGCCGGGAGGAACGGATTTTGCAGTATCTGGTTCGGCATCTGCAGGCCAGAACACAGATTTTGTATCATTTGTGGCAGGAGGCCGCGGCGGCGCAGGTGAACTCGGACAGCCTGGAGGAACGGCTGCTGGCACAAATCCTGTTTACGGAATCGTATCTGCCGTACGGTGACGAACTGATTCGCGCATATGATAAACAGGGCAGTGACCGTACACTGGTGCGGGCCTACATCACATACATGGCATACAAATATCTCGTTGCGGATCTCCCGATGGGAGAGACGACAGTCGAGCTGATTAAGCGTACCGTGTACCGGGAGGACAACGATGTCTGCGTACTGGCGCTGATGAAGCAGTATGCGATGGCGGAATCCCTGTCGAAGGAAGAACAGGATTTCGCGGAATACTGGCTGATTCGAATGGAAGCCAAGGGCCGGATTTTGCCGTCATTTTTGAATTTCAGCCGATATTTTACGCTGCCGGAAAGTCTGGAGGATAAATTCCTGATCGAGTACCGGACCAATCCGAAACATCGCGTCACGCTGGATTATTCCTATCGTGTATCGGGAAAGAAGGTTCACAAGGAATATCTGATGCGGGATATCTGCTACGGCATTTTCGTAAAGGAAATCGTCCTGTTTTCGGGAGAGACCATCGAATATGTCATCAGCGACGAGTCCGGGAAGGATGAGGACAGCGTGATTGTGACCGAAAAGGCAACGCTTTGCGGCGATGACAAGCACATCGGCAATTCCGCAAGCCGGTTTGCCCAGATCAATGAGATTATCGGGGCACAGAAAGAGAAAAATGCCACCCGTGCGCTGGACCTTCTGAACCGGTATATTAAAAATGAATTTGCAACGTCTCAGCTGTTCCATATTCTGGAGGATGAGACCGGAAACGGCTGATTCTGCGGGAAACGGCGGAAATCGCCGAAGGAGAGGTATTATGGATCCGAAAGCACTGATTATTGGGTACGACCTCGGCACGGAACTGTCGCAGATTGCGGTGGGAACCATGACCGAGGATCCGGACAGCATTTGCATCACACCAAACAGCGGAAATACCGTAATTCCGACCGTTTTGTGTGTACGAAACGATTCCAAAGACTGGCTGTTCGGTGAGGAAGCGGTTCGCTTTCACAATCGAAATGCGGGATATTTTGTCGAGGATATTCTGAACAAGGTGATTCGCGGGGAGAGCGAGGTCATTTTCGAGATTGAGTATTCGGCAGAAGAACTGCTGACCCGCTTTATACGAAAAACGATGTCCGCATTTCGCCAGAAATACGTCAACGATACGGTGGAAAAGGTGGTCGTGACGACCCGTACCATTACGCCTGCGCTGGTTGAGGCCGTGCTTCGGGCGATGGAGGAAACGGGCATTCGGCGCGACCGGGTGGAGTTTCAGCCGTACATTATGAGCTTTATGTATTATGCGGTCTGTCAGCGCAAGGAATACTGGGTGAACGATGTGGCGCTGTTTGATTATAACGAAAACGGACTGTTTTATTATCAGATGTCGACAAGCAGAAAGGCATCCCCGACGACGGTCACGACGCAGACTGCCGATCTGAGCGATCTGATGGATGCGTCGATGCTGGACAACATGCAGGAGAGCCGCCTTCAGTACAGCTTCCGGCTGGTGCGGGACAAGGTCATCCAGAGACAGATCATTTCCACAATCTTCGTAACCGGAAAAGGGTTCGAAGGAACGTGGCCGGATGAAATCCTCCGTTCGATGACGACGGGACGTCACGTATTCAAGGGACAGAATCTGTACGCAAAGGGCGCGGCGTATTACGCCAAATACCGGAATGACGAGAAATTTGCGGATTATCTCTTCCTGACCGAGGATATGGTGCGCTCCACGATTTCCATCCGGATGTTCAAGGACAACCGGATTGCGGACTATCCGCTTGTCTGTGCCGGAGAAAAATGGAAGGATATCAAGGCGAAAACCGTCGGAATTCTGGACGATACCGACGAAATTTATTTTACGGTGTTCAATGCGGTCCGAAAGGACACGCAGTATTTTATCATGAATCTGAAAAATCTTCACCGAAGAGAAAACAAGACGACCCGTGTGGCGATTAAGGTAAACTTCCTGGATCGGGACACGGCGGTATGTACGGTTTCGGACCTTGGCTTCGGCCAGTTCTTCCCGAACAGCTATCGCGTCTGGGAGAAGATTATTTCACTGTAGAAATGCCGGAGGGAAGGTATGGGACGGTTAATTTACTGCATCGGTGACAAGGCGAAAATGCCGTTTTATTTTCAGTCGACCGGTGTCTGTGTGTATACGATGGAGGAGCTTTGCTACTACCTGTATCACAATGTGGAGACAATGGAAGAGGATTTGTCGGAAAGCCAGCTGGTTCCGTGGATTCGTACCGAGCTGAATATGCCGGAGCGGGCGGATTTCCTGGCAACGCTGATGGAACGGAAATCCGGCGTCAAAGACATGGTGGTGTCGATTTTCTGCAGCACGGACTACTACAGCCAGGATGAAATCAATCATTTGATCGGCAAAATCGATGAATATTACGAGCTTTTGCCGATTGAACAGAAGAAACGGCATGCGGACGTCTTTCTGCGCTACGGCCGGAACCGTGAGGCAATGCTGGAATATCAGACGATTCTGGATGACCGGAATTTCACGCAGCTGAGCGAGGAGGAACAGGGTGCCGCGTACCATAACATTGCCGTGCTGATGGCACAGATCGGACAGTTTCGCAATGCATCGAAGTATTTTCTGACCGCGTATCAGAAGAGCGGGGAAAAGGAAAGCCTGTGCCAGTACCTGTATGCGCTGAAGCTGGGTGGTATGGAGGAGGAATTCAACCGCGAACTCAGTATTTATTATCAGGACAGCGATGTCATTCGAAGAATCGAAAATCAGTTTTATTTTGTCGAAGAAAACCGCGAGTATTCGCCCGACTATATCAATTATCTGCATTTGATGGAGCTGAAGGAACGCGGGGAGGACAGCGAAGACGAATTCTGGTGGTTCTTTGAGGAAACGGTCAACCGACTGAAAAAGGACTATCGCGCCGAGTAGCGGAAACGTTTCTCGAAGAAGCTGGAAGACAGGAAAAAGTCGATGAGCAGCGGGGAAATCAATGACCTTGTTGCGAAAACGAAAGAATATCGGGAGTGGAACCTGCAGGATGATGCAGGGGACAGCGTGATTTCGAAGCTTCAGGTAATCGATTGCAAGGATTTCTCCGAAGATATACCCGAAGCGGAGATTAACGACGAGACGAAGGACGATGTCCGTTATCTGTCGTCGGAAATTCCGAATGACGAAATCTTTGCCATAAAGCTTTATTTGGATGCGAACGGAGTACCGTATAAATCTCTGTTTGATATCGTAACGGTTGCCAATATGCTTGGGAAGACCGGTACCGAGAATTTTACAAAAGAAGAATTGCAGGCATTTGAACTGAGTAAACTGACAAATGTGACGTTCGGCATCGAAAATCAGCATTATGCCGACGAAGACGGTCATCTGTATCTGGTCGTTACCGCATCGGGAATGAAGGACCAGGCGGAGGATACGCTTCGGTACATCGAAGAGGTATTGCTGACATCGGATTTGACGGACCGTGATGCGTATTTGTCGGCACTGCAGAAAAGCCGTTATCAGGAAAATTACGATTATCTGTATAATTCGATTTTGGTTATGCAGACAATTGCGATTGCGTCGGAAATCCCGGATTATTTCCTGGATTATTATATGACCTATTCCATGGACTATTGGAGCTATATGGGCTCACTTCCCGACAGCAACGAAAACAGTATCGATTTGAAGTTGAGTAATCTGGGCAAGATTAAGAGTCTTCTGACTCATCGTCCGGGAGCAATCGTAGTGACCGTCGGTGATGCGGAGACCGTTCGCCTGTGTTCGGAGGGATGCGGGAAGATTCTTGGCAAAATGAACGAAAGTGCCGTGAAAAAACAGGATTACAGCAATATTTATAAAAGATGGAAATCACATACCGCGGTTATTCTGAACGGAAGCACGACCCAGACCAATTTTGATATTATAAGCCTTGCGAATGCCGGATATGAGGCAAGCGGAAAACTGTTTGTTCTCCAACAGATTGTATCGGACATTTTGTTTGAAGAGGTGCGTGAGAAGAATGGTGCATATGGTGCATTTGCACAGATTTCGGATGAATACAGTATTTTGTTCAGTTATGCGGATCCCTGCTTACGGGAAACCTATGAGATATTCGATTCGCTCGGGGAAATGCTGAGAGCCGAGGATATTACGCAGGAGAAGCTGAACGGATATATCCTGTCCTGCTACGGAGCATTGATGAAACAGTATCAGCTCGGACCGTTCGGAACGGCAATCCAAAGCATTGAGCTGTTGTTGGGACATAAGAGCAGCGACAGTATTCGCAAAATGCTTCACGATATGAAGGATATGACGCCGGAAGACGTAAAAAAATTGTCCGCCATTTATGACAGGATGAAAGAAAACGGAAAAGTACTTTCCATGGTGGACGTTTCCGTATACAACGAAAATGCGGACTTCTTTGACGATGCCTTGAGATAAGCGTCGAAAGGAGAACAAAACCGGGAAAATATTATCGGTTGCCGTGCAAGACATGCTTGACAAATGCCTCGCATTTGTGTAAAGTATGGACATAACAAAGATTGCAACGCAATCGGATATGATAATGCGATGAGGAAGAGGAGTACATGTCCGTTCCCCGACAGAGAGACCGGTTCAGGGCTGGAAGACCGGTTCGGATAGGAAGTACATGGAAGTAGCTTCGGAGCTGAAATTTTGAACTCCGCAAGGGAAGTAGGAATTTCCGGGAAGTCCCGATACAGACGAGCGGCTTGTAAGAGCAGCGTCAGAGGCAGCATTGGCTGCGAATTAAGGTGGTACCACGACTAGCCCCTCGTCCTTATACGGATGAGGGGCTGTTTATATTTATAACAGTATGAACCGGCAGACGTCGCAGGACGTAACAACCGGTGACACCGTATAATGCTTCGTGCAAGGGAAGGGCATTTTCGATAGTTCGAAGAATGCACCGGAAAACCGAAGCCGAAATCGGTGAAATCAGAAAGGAGATCTCTATGAAAGAACTTGCGAAGACCTATGATCCCAAGGACATTGAGGACCGCTTGTACAGCATGTGGCAGGACAAGAAGTATTTTCATGCCAATGTTAATCCGGACAAAAAACCGTATACAATCGTTATTCCGCCGCCGAATATTACCGGCCAGCTTCATATGGGTCATGCACTGGACAATACCCTTCAGGATATTTTGATCCGTTTTAAGAGAATGCAGGGCTATGAGGCTTTGTGGCTGCCCGGAACCGACCACGCGTCCATCGCAACCGAAGCAAAAATCGTTGCGGCAATGGCAGAGGAAGGCATCACCAAGGAAGACCTCGGCCGTGAGAAGTTTTTGGAGCGCGCGTGGGAATGGAAACGCCAGTACGGCGGACGTATCGTTTCCCAGCTGAAGAAAATGGGTTCCTCCTGTGACTGGGATCGTGAGCGTTTCACCATGGATGAAGGCTGCAACAAGGCCGTTAAGGAAGTATTCGTAAACCTTTATAAGAAGGGACTCATTTATCGCGGCAACCGTATTGTCAACTGGTGCCCGCACTGCCTGACCACCATTTCCGATGCGGAGGTAAATTATGAGGATCAGGCCGGTCATTTCTGGCATTTGCGCTATCCGTACACGGACGGCAGCGGCTATATCGAAATGGCAACAACCCGTCCGGAGACGATGCTCGGTGATACCGCGGTAGCCGTAAACCCGAACGATGAGCGTTACAAAGACTGTGTCGGCAAAATGATTACCCTTCCGCTTGTAGGACGTCAGATTCCGGTTATTGCGGATGATTATGTAGATATGGAATTCGGTACCGGTGTTGTTAAGATTACGCCGGCACACGACCCGAACGACTTTGAGGTAGGCCTTCGCCATAACCTTCCGGTTATCAATGTGCTGACGCCGGACGCAAAGATTGTCGAGGACTATCCGAAATATGCGGGAATGGACCGTTACGAAGCACGTGAGGCGATTGTTAAGGATTTGCAGGAGTGCGGTGCACTGACAGAGATTGAGGATTACAGCCACAATGTCGGCACCTGCTATCGCTGCAATACCACGATCGAGCCCCGCGTTTCGATGCAGTGGTTTGTGAAAATGGAGCCCCTTGCCGGCCCGGCAATCGATGCCGTAAAGCAGGGCAAGACCAAATTCGTTCCCGAGCATTTTGACAAGACCTATTATCACTGGCTGGAAAATATCCGCGACTGGTGTATCAGCCGTCAGCTCTGGTGGGGTCACAGAATTCCGGCATTTTACTGCGACTGCTGCGGCGAGATGGTTGTCACCAAGGACGACAGCGCGGTTTGCCCGAAGTGCGGAAAGCCGATGCGTCAGGATCCCGATACGCTGGATACCTGGTTCAGTTCCGCTTTGTGGCCGTTCTCTACTCTGGGATGGCCGGAGAAGACCGACGAACTCAAGTATTTCTATCCGACGAGCACGCTGGTAACCGGATACGATATCATTTTCTTCTGGGTTATCCGAATGATGTTCTCCGGAATCGAGCATATGGGCGAGGTTCCGTTCAAGACCGTTCTGATTCACGGTCTGGTTCGTGATTCCCAGGGCCGTAAGATGAGCAAGTCGTTAGGAAACGGTATCGACCCGCTCGAAGTTATCGACAAATACGGTGCCGATGCGCTTCGTTTTACACTGATTACCGGAAATGCACCCGGAAACGACATGCGGTTCTACTGGGAGCGTGTGGAGGCAAGCAGAAACTTTGCAAACAAGGTATGGAACGCAAGCCGTTTCATCATGATGAATATGGAGCAGATGGGCGCGGACGGAGCGGTTGCGTCGGTTGACAAGGCCCTTCTGACCGATGCCGACAAGTGGATTCTGTCGAAGGCAAATGACCTGACCAAGTCGGTTACCGAGAATATGGAGAATTTCGACCTCGGAATTGCGGCCGGCAAGATTTACGACTTCATTTGGGAAGAATTCTGCGACTGGTATATCGAAATGGTGAAGCCCCGTCTGTACGGCGAGGATGCGAATTCCAAGAAGGCTGCCATTTGGACGCTGCGCACGGTACTGACCACATCGCTGAAGCTGCTGCATCCGTACATGCCGTTCGTAACCGAAGAAATTTACCGCACTCTGAAGGATGCGGAGGGATGTCTGACCGATGACACGTCCATTATGATTTCCGAATGGCCGAGCTTTACCGAGGAGTATTCCTTCGCTCGCGAAGAGGAATCGGTTGAGCGGATCAAGACCGCCGTTACGGCGATGCGTGCAATCCGTACCGAAATGAATGTGGCTCCGTCGAGAAAGGCCAAGGTATTCGTTGTTTCCGCAGACGAGAAGATTCGTGATATGTTCGAGGGCAGCAAGGTATTCTTTGCAAGCCTCGGAAGCGCAAGCGAAGTTTTGATTCAGTCCGATAAGGAAGGAATCGATTCGGATGCCGTTTCGGTAGTAATTCCGGGAGCAACGGTTTACATGCCGTTTGCGGATCTGGTTGATATTGATAAGGAAATCGAGCGTCTGACCAAGGAAAAGGCCCGGCTGGAAGGCGAACTGAAGCGTTCCAACAGCATGCTTTCCAATGAGAAATTCATTTCGAAAGCACCGGCTGCCAAGATTGCCGAAGAGAAGGAAAAACTTGCCAAATACGAGGCAACGCTGGCGCAGGTAGAGGAACGGCTCGCTCATTTTGCCCGCTGAAAAAGATGTATCAAAGCCGTATTCGGAATCCGCGAAACCGGATTCCGAAGGCGGTGACTGCGGATGGGAGACTGTATGAAGAAAAAGAAAAAAAAGTCAAGAAAAATGAAATGGCTCATTGCCCTGGTAATCGGGATTGTGATTTACGTTGCAATCGGTATGCTGACACCGGCACAGGTGGAAACGCCGACGACCAAATGGGACGGCAAAGGAGTTACCGTAACATGGGATTCCGCGAAGGATGCTGACGGATATTATATTTATCGCGCCGGCGGTCCGGACGATACGGGATTCAAGGAATTTGAGAAGATTGATTCGACCGAGGACTGCACCTATACGGATACGACCGTAACGGGCGGCTCGACGTATAAGTATTATGTTGTCGCGTATCATCACGTGGCAGGAAATCAGAATCGTACCGGAGTGGCCTCTTCAACGGTGACACAGTCTACGAAAAAGGCTGCAATCACGGAGTAATCGGAGAGGAATTGGGGGACTTCGACATGAAAATCGTAATTGCAATGGATTCCTTTAAAGGCTCCATGACTTCGCTGCAGGCGGGGTATGCGGCCGAGCAGGGAATCCGAAAGCGGTTTCCGGATGCGGAGACCGTTGTATTGCCGTTGGCAGACGGCGGAGAAGGGACCGAAGAGGCGATTTTGCGATGCCTCGGCGGCGAATATGTGACAATACCAATTCATCAGCCGCTGGAAAATGTAATTCGCCACGGAAGCTACGTGCTGCTTCCCGACAAAACGACGGCCGTGATGGAAATGGCCGGTACGTGCGGATACCTCAAGGAGAATTTTCCTTGGTACGCATCCACATACAGTATGGGCGAAATGATTCGTCATGCGGTGAAAATCGGAGTGAAAAAGCTGATTATCGGACTGGGCGGAAGCCGGACAACCGAATGCGGAATCGGGCTGATGTTTGCACTCGGGTACCGTTTTCTGGATGCCAAGGGACATGATCTGCTGCCGAAACTTTCCAGCCTGGAAAAGGTGGAGAGGATTGTGACGGACAGCGTGCGTCCGGGGCTTAAGGAACTGGACGTGACGGTGCTGTCCGACGTGACCAATCCGTTGTGCGGTCCGAACGGCTCGGCATTTGTCTTCGGAAAACAGAAGGGACTGAAGGACGAGGAACTGGGACCGGTCGATGCGTCCATGCTTCATTTTGCTCAGGTTGTCGAACAGCAGGTTATGACTCTGAAAATGAGAACCGCCGATGCGCTTCCCGTGCATGAGCGGCCCTGTACCGGTGCCGGCGGCGGAATGGGATTTGCATTGATGGCATGCTTCCCGAATGCGGAATTTGTCAACGGATGCGAGTATATCAACCGACTGACGGGGCTGCGGGATCATTTGAAAGGCGCCCGCTGGTTCCTGACCGGGGAAGGCTGTATGGACAGCCAGACGATGATGGGGAAAGCCCCGATGATTGCGGCAACGGCGGCGATGGAAGCCGGGGCGCTGACATTCGGCATGGTCGGAGTCAAGGGAAACGGATGGCAGGCCTGCCGGAAGCATTTTGATGAAGCCGGAAACCGGATAAGCGGCTGTTTCAGCAGAATCTATGAGATTTCCGTGGCAGGACAGAGCCCGGAATATTCCATGATTCCCGAGGTTGCCATGAAGAACATGGAAGACGCCTGCTCCTGTCTGGCAAGAGCGGAAAGGACTCCCGGACGGGGTGTATGAGCCGGCAGACCGGCGATTCTGCGCGGCAAGAGCGGAAAGGACAAATCGATGATTCGAAGAGCGGAAGAACGGGATATTGCCGATATCGGCGTACTGCTTCAGCAGGTACTTGCGGTGCACCATGTCGGACGGCCGGACATTTTCCGGGAACATGGTGAAAAATACACGCCGGACCGGTTGAAAGACCTTATGAAGGACGACACGCGCCCGATTTTCGTCTATGAAAATGAGGCGGGACGGGTCATCGGACATTGTTTCTGTATGCGGATCGAAAATCCGGAAACGTCCGCGACATATGCGTATAACACGCTGTATATCGATGATCTGTGCGTATTGGATACGGAGCGCGGACATCATGTCGGCACGCAGCTTCTGACGTATGTAAAGGAGTGGGCAATGTCGCAGAACATTTACAACATAACACTGCATGTATGGGAGCAAAATGCGGACGGAAGGGCATTTTACGAAGCGTTCGGCATGACTCCGCAGCAGACCACGATGGAACTGATTCTGACCGATTGTCCGGGTGGATCGAAGACAAGGTGATTTATGAAAAAAAGGGGGGTGTACAAATGCGTTTTCAAAGGCGTGACAGTGAATACTATAAGTACAGCGCAATCGGCTGGCTTGTCGGAGGCGTACTTGCCATAATTGCGGAGTTGATACTCGGAGACATTATGGGCATTGGCCTTGTAATGTTTGTGGGAGCGGGGATAAGCTACGCATTGTATCGGAAAAAATGTGAAGATGAGGGCGTCACAGAGTACGACCTGGAGCAGAGAAATGAGGAACTGGCTGATTTTGCGGAAAAGCTCAGTCGTACTTCACTGGACGATGAACCGGTTAAAAAGAAGAGCACGGAAGAATCGTTGGAGAAGGATTGGGAAAACTGGTACAGTTATCAGTCGGGAAGTAAATAAACGAAATGAAACACAAACAGCCGAGGCGGTAACGGATCGTTACTTCCTCGGCTGTATTTTGCTTTACAGGTGTCCTTACAGGTGTCCGAAAGTCTGTCGGAGCAAGCCGCTCGGACGCAGTTTCGGACATGGTTTCGAAGAACCCTCGGACGTCACATTCGGAACATTACGGAGTCAGACGGGACGGTCCGCGGAACAGGAACATTGCTTCCTTAATCGGAAGACCGAGCATCAGCATGGTCAGACGGTCAACGCCGACACCGAAGCCGCCGTGAGGCGGGCAGCCGTACTTGAAGAATTCCAGATAGAACTGAACGTCGTTGCCGAGTCCCTTCTCATCTGCCTGCTTCTTCAGCACTTCGTAACGGTGCTCACGCTGAGCGCCGGTAGTAATCTCAACGCCGCGCCAGATCAAATCATAGCCCTGCGGAACACCCTTCTCATCTCTCATATGATAGAAGGCACGTTTCTCGGCACTGTAATCGGTAATGAACAGGAATTCATGGTTGTAATGCTTCTTCACCCAGTCATAGCTGAGATGTTCTGCCTCGGTGGTAAGGTCGCCCTTTTCCTCCTCCGGAACCGTATAGCCGTATTCTTTTTCCAGGGCATCATAGAGGTCTGCAAGCTTTATTCTCGGGAACGGTGTAGTCGGAACAATAATCTCGGCATCGAATTCCTCGGTGGAATACATTTCCTTAATCTTGTCTCCATACTGCTCCTTAACTTTGCCAAGTGCGTAGGTAAGCAGATTCTCCTCAAATGTCATAACGTCTTCGAAGGAATCAATATAGCTGAATTCCACATCGAAACAGGTAAATTCGGTTGCATGCTTGCTGGTGAAGGATTTCTCCGCACGGAATACCGGGCCGACCTCAAAGTAGCGCTCAAAACCGCTTGCCATAGCCATCTGCTTGTAGAACTGCGGGCTCTGCGCAAGATACGCATTCGGCAGATTGTAGCTCGGGAAATAATCCAGACGGAATACATCCGCACCCGACTCGGAAGCGGCACCGATCAGCTTCGGGGTGTGGATTTCGATAAAATCACGGTCCAGAACGAAGTCTCTCATGGCACGAACAAGAGCGGTCTGTGCCTTGAACATCAGCTGGTTGCTTTCGGTACGAAGATCGATCCAACGGTAATCGATACGCTGGTCGATGGACGACTTCTCAACGGCCGCCTTTTTCTTGGTCGCGGGAATATATTCTCTGGCAATCGGAATCGGAGCGGCAATCGTGTCAACGGAAATCGAAGTCGGAATAATCTCGATTCCGTTCAGCTTTACAAATTCGCTCAACTTAACGATACCGGTTACAAAAATAACGGAATCCTGAGTAATCTGAGCAAGGGTATCGGTCCATTCGGGATGAAGTTCCTTCTCAATGGTAACCTGAACCTTGCCGGTAATGTCTTTCAATACGAGAAATGCCATCGATTTGCCATCGCGGAAATTCTCTGCGAAGCCCTTAATCAGGACTTCCTGCTCGGCATATTTGCCGACGTCGCGTATATAAACTCTGTCCATGGGTAACTACTCCTTTTTCGATTCATCAGTTTTCGAAAATGCCGAATCCGGCAGTCGGAAATGCCATCGTATCGTGCACTTGCTCCGTTCGGGAACCGTCAAACGGACGGGACTGCGACGGCAGCACTGCGAAAATGGCAACTCAACTTATTTATTATAACAGAAAATCCCCTTTTGGCAATACTTTCGGCTCGAAATCGGTTCATTTGTCCAAGAAAAATTATGACAGATACTCTTCGCGCAGCCGCGCCTCGGCAGCCAGTATTTCGGCCTCCAGTTCGCGGGCGGAGGTGACATAGCAGCCCTGGCCGCGAATGATAATCTGTTCCAGCCCGTCGGACGTCGCAACCCGGGTAAAATACCGGCGGCCGACTTCGTGGGTAAAACGTTCGATATAGCGGTCGGCGGTTTCGGCCTCCTTCGTAAATACCACATGAATATTATGATAATCGCTGTACTCGGTATTGTGACCTTTGACGCGGTACGCATCGAATACGACAATCAGATAATAGCCGGAAACGGCCTGGTAATTACACAGAATATCGAGCAGCCGTCCGCGGGCGGCATCGTAGCTGACGCGGGACAGTTCCTCGAGCTCCGGCCATGCATGAATGATATTGTAGCCGTCCACAAGAAGATAGCGAACCGACGTATTCTGCTTGTTCTCCGTGCCTTTGTAAATGCGGGTTTCCGCAGGTGCGGAATGAGACGGCCGGTTGTCGGAACGCCGGTTGGCATGGGTGGCTTTTCGGAGAATTTCATCAATTTCCTCCGTACCGAGAGACGGACCGTCGGAAGAGGATTCCGTATGAAACAAACCGGGGGCCGGCATGGTGTCGGAACTCTCCGCCGAACCGTTCAGCCGAAACGGCAAATGCATATACATCGGGACTTCGTACCAGGGCACGACAAATCCGGAGCCGTTGGCGCAGAACACCGAGCCGGTCGGCTGTCCGAGATCGCGTTCGGGATCGTAGCCGATGTCCGCGATGACATCGTCGGCATTGTGGCACGGAAGGTATCCCGCCGGTTCGCAGAACAGTCTGCCGAGACCGCCGGTGTAAGCGGTCAGAACCGCCGGATAATTGGTCAGCTCGGATACGGGGCCGAGTCCCGTAATGACGGCATTTGCATAATCGGACGACCGAAGTCCGGATGATTGACCGGAGCTGCCGACGGAATGCGCGGGCGGCAGGTCGGTATCGGAGCTGCCGGTTTGATCCAGCGTGAAACGGGCCTTCATTTGCTGCAGGTCGGACATGGCGCGTCCGATACAGTCCTGAGGGACGGTCAGCCGGAAGGAAAAAAACGGCTCCAGCAGTACGGAATTTGCCTGCATCAGCCCCTGGCGAACCGCACGATAGGTCGCCTGGCGGAAATCTCCGCCTTCCGTGTGCTTGATATGGGCACGTCCGCTGACCAGAGTGATTCGCATATCGGTTATCGGAGCGCCGGTCAGGACTCCGCGGTGGCGGCGTTCGCGTAAATGAGTCAGAACGAGACGCTGCCAGTTCCCCGCCAATTCGTCTTCGGAACAATCCGTATCGAACAGAAGTCCGCTGCCGGCCGGCAACGGGGACAGGCGAAGATGCACTTCCGCGTAATGGCGAAGCGGTTCAAAATGACCGACGCCTTCCGCAAAGGAGGCAATGGTTTCTTTGTAAACAATGCGTCCGGGCCCGAAGGACACATCGAGGTCAAATCGGGAGAGGATTTCGGAGCGGAGAATTTCCTGCTGAATCAGTCCCATGACCTGAAGCGTGAGCTCCTTGGTGAGTTCATCCCAGACAATATGAAGTTCCGGCTTTTCTTCTTCCAAAATGCGCAGCTTCGGCAATACCGCGGCGGCATCGATGCCGGGCGGAAGAATCAGCCGATAGGACAGAACCGGTTCCAGAAACGGCTCGGGAGCGGCGGAAGCAGCCCCGTAAACGGTTCCGGGCATGCTTTTACTGAGCCCGGTAACGGTACAAATCATGCCGGCGGACGCGTCCGGTACCGAAATGACGTGCTCTCCGGAATACAGCCGAATCTGTTCGACACGTTCCGGCGAATCGTCCGGTTCGGAATCGTCCGAGGGAACATCCGGCGTACGGAGATTTTGCGACAGGCCCGGCTGCAGAAACTGCTTGGCGCGAAGAACGCCGCCGGTTATTTTCATATGGGTCAGTCGGTTTCCGCGGGCGTCCCGGGTGATTTTGAACACTCTTGCGCCGAATTCCTCCGTAACCGGTGCCGGAATGCAGAACCGGTCAATTGCGGAAAGAAGAAAATCGATTCCCTGAAAACGCAGTGCCGAACCGAAAAAGCAGGGAAATATCGTCCGATTGCGGATGAGCTCCGGCAACAGGGACTCGTTGAGCAGCCCCGATTCCAGATACTCCGTTAACAGGCCTTCGTCGCAGGAGGCAAGGTCTTCCGTCAGGTCCTTCGGTAATCCGGACAACAGGGGCCCGTCTGCGGAAACGGGAGCATCGTCCGGTGCGGAAAAGCAGCAGACGGAATTGGACAGACGGGCACGCAGCGAGTGATAGACCCGCATACAGTCCGCGGCCGGCAAATCTGCTTTATTGATGAAAATCAGTGTCGGAATCCGGTATCGCCGCAACAGGCGCCAAAGCGTTTCCGTGTGGCTTTGAATGCCGTCGGTGCCGCTGATAACCAGAATCGCACAATCGAGCACCTGCAGTGTTCGCTCGGTTTCGGCGGAAAAGTCCACGTGCCCCGGTGTATCAAGCAGGGTAACGTCCGTATTGGCAAGTTGGAACCGGGCCTGCTTGGAATAAATGGTGATTCCCCGTTTGCGTTCCATGGAATCGGTGTCAAGGTAGGAGTCACCGCGGTCGACCCGTCCCGGTGTACGAATGACGCCGGACCGATACAGAAGAGCCTCGGATAAGGTGGTCTTGCCGGCATCCACGTGTGCCAGCATACCGATTACAAGCTGTTTCATAATAAATTCCGGCGACCTCCTTTCGTTAACATTGTTCACCGAATTATGTTTGAAAATATCCTGCGGGATTCCGCGTGTCGGCAACTATGTTGTCCGGGCAGATTTGGGAATCATTTTGCGGGAGTTCGATATTCGTTAGTGTTTCTGTTTTTTTTCTGCGTTTGTCCTTTTACGGGATGCGTTTCCCCCCTTTGCGGGATGCGTTTCCCCTCTTTGTGGGATCCTGCTGTTTCGCCTTGAGATGTGTTCGCTTCGGCTTGTTCTTTCTTGCGTATTCCGTCAGATAGGCTTTTAAAGCAATATCGACTTCCTCGGAATCCATTGAACTGAACAGAATGGTATCACGGTCGTCGTCGGAAGCAAGAAGGATAAGCGAGTCAAGTTCCCGATGAACCTCATTGGCACAGTCATTGATAATTTTGTCTTTGATGGAAGCCATCCGGGCCGAATCGAAATCCGACGATATCTGCGGAGGCTGGACCAGAAAAGGCAAAAAGGAAGACGTTTGAGCCGGAGCGAACTCCGGTGCGAAGAGGGTCTCGTCGATACCGTCCTCGGGAATGGGGTCCCGTTTGGCATCAAAAAAGTTGATTTTACGATTCTGAATCCCGATAAAAAACGGCTCCTGCGGTCGTTGCCGCAGATAGGTTTCGAGACGGTCTCCAAAGGCATCGTTTTGCAGGAAATCCAGCGCTTTTTCAGGGTTATCACTGAAAATGAGGCAGTCGTTTACAGGGAGGTCGTTATCCGGAAGAATGACCGGAAGCAGACGGTCATTCGTTCGTTTCTTCTCCGATTGGAAGCCGTTTCGAGTAAGGTCTGTCATAAGCTCCGGACTGAAAATACACAGGCGGAAATCAAAATCCTGCGGACTTTGCAACGTCAGGAAAGTCCCTTCGCAAATGCTGTCGGTATGGAAAAAACGGGAAATGCGAATCTTGGCGGTTTGCAGGTTACGCCCGTTGAAGGTTCCCTGTGTGGCGGGGCCGGAACGAATTCGAAACAGGCCGCGGCTTTCCAACAGACCGGCCGAACGAAGTTGTTCGGTTTGCAGTTTGAACGACGAATCGACGGCAACATTCGTCAGACCGCAGCGTGTAAGCATTTCCTTATAATAAACAGGAATCGGGTCTCGGTTTTGATCTGTGCTCATTGATTTCTTTGCCTTCTTTTTTGAATTTGGGTTCTTTCTTGACAGGCTCATTGATTTCTTTGCCTTCTTTTTTGAATTTGGGCGCTTTCTTGACAGCCATTTCTCCAGTTTGATCGATACGACGATTACCGTTGCGAATCCGACCAAGCCAAAACCTAAACAGAGCTTGAGGTAATTTACATACTGTGACCACCTGTAAAAATCGAATTCGCGCCAGTAATAAGTTTGGTCTGACTTCATATCAAGGAACAGTGTGACAACGGAGAGCAGAATCAGGTGGAGAAAGAACTGAATCAGTGCAACCCGGATGACACGCCGCGCTTTTTTTCCTTTGGATTCGTTATACTCTGACTCTGGCACAGGAAAAAGAGTATTATCTTTCCATGGGAATGTGGCACTACCCAAAAGAGCAAGAAACAAATGGAAAACAGTGCAAGTCCACCTTGCATCCTCTAAATTACGCAAAAGCTCAATATCAAATTGAGGAGGTCTAAGTTCTTCATATCTTACGATTAGGGATGCCGCCCAATTTGCAAGAAATCCAAGGCAGGCAATCCAAAGCAGTCGCCTGAGTAAAAATGTCAACTTTTTTTTCATATAGACATTCCTTTCAACGGAACATTTTGTCCAAAATATGATATCATTATATGTCGGCAAGGTCAACAGTCGGAAGCGTGTCGAAGGGATATTTGCGGGAGGAGAAACCGCATTTTCCAAAAGTGAAAAAGCGGCATCCCCCGTTCGGGAAAAACCGAAGGGCGATACCGCTTTGAGATTCCGTCGTTCCGGACTTATTCGCGGAACGGTGTCATTCCGAGCAAGAGTGCATCATCGCAGTCGATGAGGTACTCAATGTTATTGGACAAAAGGGATTGCCATTGAGCGCCTGTCAAATAGACAATCGGTCCGCTTTGCGGCAATTCGTCGAATTTGTTAGCCAACAGCAGGTTGGCATAATTCGCCATCACCTCCCAGTTGTTGCTCGCAGAGCTGAGAGCGGTCGTTTCAATCAGGAAATATTCGCCCTGACCCTGACCTTTGTTCCAGACTTCGACGGCAACCTGTGCATGTCCCGGCGGGAAAATGAGGAAGCAGTGCATTCCGGCACTCTGCAGGGCACTTGCAATGGTCAGGGATGTCTCGATGCAGAGACCGCTCTGGTTGTTGAGCACCTCCGAAGGGAAGCTGATGTGCTGGTTGCTGCCGCTGACGGAGAAGGTATCCATGTTATAGCGGACACCGGATTCATACATGGCACGCATGAGACCGGCAACCTGAAGATAGGTGAGTCCGTAGTGATTCCAGTTGGAAACGGCCTCCTGATAACCGACAAAGGATTCCAGCGGGGAAACCTTTGCGATTTCCTCAATAGCCTGACGCTTTAACCGGGTAATCGAATCGGATTCCGGCGTCAGGAAGCAGAGGATGTTGTCCTTTGTGACAACGCCGTATTCATCGCTGATCCATTCAAAATCATTCTGGCTCTTGACCTGAACCGGGAAGGATTTTGCGGTAATCAGTGTCGTTCCGTCCTGTTCATAGACGGATAACGTAATCTGAGAATTAAAGGCGGTCTTCAGATTGATATCGCTCTGAAGGGCTGCCGGCTTAATATAAATTGTTTGAAATGAATTGGTCAGCGTAAAACTTTCCCGATATTTCTGTGACAATCCGGGAATTTCCGCCTCGATAACAATCTTTCGCGTTCCGGAGAGGCAACCGGTCCTCATAATGGCAAATGCGTTATAGGTGTTGTACAGGGACGGATAAATGGTATCCAACGAATCAAACTTCAATTGGATTTTGTTTGTAACATCGTCCTTGTCGAAAGCAAAATCAGCCTTCTCGTTATCCGGAAGGGCAGCATATTCATGGAACAACCCGGCAATCTGATTTGCCCAGTCCCGGTTGAACTGATGGAACTCTTTTAAATCCTTGAGTCGTGACAACAAATCCTGATACCATACATCATTTATCTTGACAAACCGATCAATCAGTTTGCCGGAGGAAAAATGTTTCAACCAGTCGTTGTTGTTGACTGCCTGATATTCTTTTTGAACAACACGGTCAATCAATGCAAAGGAGTTGTTAAACAATGCCGTTTCACTTGCAACGCTGGTGGGGCACTTGATTTTCGCAAATTCTTCTCTGGTTGTTTTGCTCCAGGAATACAAGGCATTGTAATAGTCCGTAACGGAAGCATAGTTTTTCAGTAACGGCTGCGCATCCAGGTACTCCTCGGCAAAGACCAGAAAATCGTAAATGAACTGATACAAATCGCAATATCCGTTGACATAGGATGTGGCCTGTTCATAGTACAGATCCCGTTTGGATTGAAGAATCGGGGACAATCCGGTTATGGAATTAGCGGACGATTTCAGATCGTTAACGGCAGTCCGGGTGGATTTGGTGACGTCCGACCACTGCTGGAAAGAGAGAATACCGTTACTTGATCCGGCTTTGGTAATCTCCTGCATTTGGGATTCCATGTCGCGAAGCTTCGACTCCGTTGCATCGATGGTATCAATCAGTTGTGACAATGCCAGGGCTTCCGTTGTTAAGGCCGGATCCGTCGTCGGGGTCGGGGACAGAGACGGAGCTGCGGTTGCTGTCGGTGTTGCCTGCTTTTTACGGGAAACGGGTTTTTCGTCATCGCCGTTTCGGGTGATAAAATACACTCCGACTCCGGCACCGAGCAGCAACAGGACAATGAGAACGATAATAATCCCGGCATGTCCTTTTTTCGGCTTCGGCGGATCGTCAATCAGTGCCATGGGCGGAACGGAAACGTTCGGTTGAGTCGGAACGATCGGCTGTACGGAAACGTTCGGTTGAGTCGGAACGGTCGGCTGTACGGAAACGTTCGGCTGAGTCGGAACGGTCGGCTGAGCCGGGCGCTCCTGCGGATTCATTGCGGAAGATAATACAAATTTCTGACCGCATTCCGGACAGAATTTGGAGTCTTCCGGTATTTGGGTTCCACAGTTCGGACAAAACATGGTTTTTCCTCCTAAACAGTATTGAAAAATATACGTAAACATAGTCGTGCACGGGGATTTTCGTTACACACTCCGCAGCACCGGTGTTCCAAAAAAGAAAAGGGGTGCGGAAGGATTCCGAATCCCTTTTCAAAATATATCACGAGTTTCTGATTTTCACAAGCATTATTTGATATTTTTGACAAATTGCTATTGTTTTATTTCTAAATGATACGTGTTCCGTCCGATTTTCAGCGAGAACACATAGGTGATATCGCCGTTTGTCAAGGTCATTTCGGTCGTCCCGGTCCCGGTAAAGCGGGCATGAATGCAGAATACAGGAACACCGTCAATCGGTTCCGACGTTACGGTCACGGTTCCGAGGCTTTCGTCCTGCAGCGCAGCGGTGAAGGAATCGTCGAACGGGCACTCCTCATCACTGTATTTGATCGTGGTTTCATACGCGGTGTTGTTCGAGTGCAGATTCGGAATGATTACCACGGCGGCACAGGCCAGTGTGATGCCCGCACACAGAAGACATCCGGCCAGTTTCAGGGGCTTTTTGTCGAAAATGAGCAGCACATACAAAAATGATGTGACAACGCAGAACACATAACTCAGCAAATGATGCGGAAAACGGAATATCGCATCGGGGAGAAATCCGTATTCATGCCACCCGAGAAAACAGAGGATGGGGGTCAAAATCAGAAGACCGAGCGCATTTCGCTTCTTCATATAATACCCGACAAATCCCATCGGAAAGGTCAGGACAGTCCAGAGAATCCAATTTTTGTAATAGGAAAAAATTCCGAATCCGGTAAACGGAACCTGAACGAGATAAACGATTGGCTGGCTGATCAGGAAGAAGAGAAAACAGTTCAGTGCCGAATCCGGATAGGAACGGCTTGTCATAATGATCAGGATGCCGAACAGAATCCACCATTCAAAACTGATGGAAATGTCCTGAAATGAGGTATCCCGGAAAAACGGAAGGAGAGCTGCAATGCCGGTATAAATTCCGGCAATGATTGCAAATACGATGAGCTTCGGCCGGGTCATTGACCGGGAACGGAGAAATTTTTTCATATTGTAAATCCTTTTTTAACGGAGTGCGGACCCCTGCAAGGGATGCACAAACGGTAATGTTGGGCTTCGAAGGACGAAAGGTCGTCCGAAATCCACAGAAATCCTAAGACATCCGAAGCGAAAAGTCAAGATATCTCCCGGAAAATGTGCGCATCCGGGGGACACTGACGGGGAAACAAATCCGTATCTCAGAGGAAACCAATCCGGAGAAATGTCCCTGTCCGGGAGCCGAAGACAGGCACCGGAATGCGTTCCGTACAGTCTGATTTTCTTGACAAAACGGTTGCGAACCGATTCGACAAATGCTATACTGAAAAGAGATTCGGACAGGAACGGGTATTGTTTTTTGCGTGAGGTAAGTCAATGAAAAAACTGTTGATATTTTTGATTTTACTGATGGGTTTTTGCCGGCCGGCGCAAGCGTATGATGACGTCGGATACGGTTTTGACGGCGAAGGAACGTATTATTTTGCAAATACGTATTCCGGCGCTTTTTTGAGTGTGGATTCCGACCTGCAACTGTACTCCGGCAAAATCGACAACTGCCCGGGAACGGCGGCGTTTGTCGCGGAATGTGTGGGAATGAATCAGTATTGCCTGCGTGTGGCCGGGACCTGGCTGTGCGTGGAGTGCACCGAATCGGGACTTGTGACGCTGGGAAGCCGGCCCGGATATTCTGCCGGCGCATTTTCGGACAATACGGAGCCGGCAGCGGTTTGGCGTGTGGTACCCGACAACGGCAGTGTCCGGTTCGTCAATGTCCGGTACGGACGGACGCTTCTCGATGACGGAGGGGTCCTTCGAACGGCAGATGCTCATTTTCATTATCAGAGAAATGCCGGAAGCGACTGCTGGAAAGCGGTGCGGGCATACAGCTACGGGTCGTCGGAGCAGTGCACGATTTCGGAATTGACGGTATCGGAAACCGAGATCAGCGAAACCATGACAAAATCCGAAACGCTGACCGTATATGACGCGTTCGGCCTGGAATGCCGGCGAATGGCGGAACCGGACGATTTTTACATGATTTCCGACCGGCCCGATGTCGTGAGTGTCGGCAAAGGCAAAATGATCGCGGTGGCGCCCGGAACCGCAACCGTGAAAGTGATTCACCGATATACCGGACAGGAAATGACGGCTCACATACGCGTCAGCAACAACGTGATTCTGATTGTACCGGGATTTATGGGCTCGGAACTGAAAAACAGCGATAATCAGTATGTCTGGAGTCTGGATCTTTTGAATTCGCTGTCGGAGAACTTCAGCCTGAAGGCGGCAAAACGGTTTCTGGATTTGAAATCACCGTCTTCCGGGGACGGCATTTATGCGGGCGGAAGCCGGTACGGATATATGGATTTGTACAAAGACTGGTATCTGGCCTTTACGGAAAATTTCGGCGATGAATGGTCGGTGGAATTTTTCGCATACGACTGGCGGAAATCGTCGGAGGATTCCGGACAGCGGCTGGCGAAATATATTACGGACAAGAATTTTGACAATGTCATGCTGGTCGGCCACAGCTTCGGCGGCCTTGTTTGCGCGCAGGCACTGGCGTACAGTGAAAATGCGGCAAAAACCGTTTCGAAAGCGGTGATGGTCGGTGTGCCGTGGAACGGAACGCCGGGTCTGCTCGGTGCATGGCAGGATGGATTCGGCGAGGCACTCGGCCTCGGTTCGTTCGGCAGTATTGCCGATTCGGTCGTTCTGTCGATTGTCGCGACGTTGCCGAGCATTTACGAAATGATTCCGTCTCAGGTGGCCGTGGAATCGCTCGGAATGGTGGAAAACTGCAGCAGCTACAGTGATTTTCTCGATGCCTGTGACGACCTTTCCGGATTTGACAAATCCATGGCATCGAAGGCAAATTCGGCGATGAAGCGCCTGTATGACGAGGACGGGAATTTCATTATGGATTCCGTGCCGACGGTGTACATGGGCGGAACCGGGTATGAAACAACGGAAAAGGCCACCCTGTCGGGCGGCCGGCTGAGCTTTATAAAATCCGAAAACGGTGACGGAATTGTTCCGTTGTATGCCTGCATTGCGGGGAAGACAAATCAGCCGGAACAGGTGGAACACTATTCCGAACGGCATTTGTATCTTCCGGAAGAGACGTTGTTTACATTGTCGATTATCGAGGCATTGAAAGGCACAGAGTAGGGGAATGCTGTCGGATGCCGCGGTTACATTGGCCGGAAACACCGGCCGGAAGCACTGAACGTGGCGCTTGCATCCACCGGGAGTATTGGCCGGAAGCACCGGCCTACCGGGTTCGCTTCTGCCAGTTTTCGTGTGACAGCATATGATACAGCTTATTGACGGTATCGGTCTGGCTTTCGTAAATGGGAGCCAGATCTTTTTTGGCCTCGAACAGTTCGTCGGAAATGGATTCCAGCGCGGAAGGCACCTCGTCTTTTTTGTAATACTGCCCGAAATAATAAAAATCGAACGTGCAGCCGAGCTCGTCATAGGCCTTCCCGGTCAGTTGGGACGTGTACACGTGATGCTGGTGACCGTACTCGCCGTCGGGATTGTGCGTTACGACCAGCTCCCAATCCTTATACGCCAAAACAGTCTTCAGGTCGTCCGTAACGTTATCCTTCAGGAACGTCCAATTACTGCGTCTGCCAGCCACTTTGTCCGGATATCCGAGCATCAGCCCGCGGTTTCCGGTACTCGCCATCATGGCATCGAATTCGGCGTGCCGGGTTACGTTTTTGTCGCCGGTCAGAACGACCACCAGATAATCATCGGACAGCAAATGCCCGCCGCCCCAGATGAATTCGTCATCCGGATGTGCCACAATCATGAGCTTGTTGTATCCGTCCAGGTTCAGCCCGTCCAGCCGCTCCTTTGTGACCGGCTCCATTCCGATGTAATCCCAATAAATATTCAGGTAAATGACCGCAGCCGTCAGGATTGCGGTAATCGGAAGCAAAATCAGCAGGAAACGAAGCCGTGTTCGCTTTTTGCCGGTGTTGTTGGTTTTCTTTTCGGCCTCCTGCGGCCGTTCTTCTGAATTCATACGATATACCCCGAAAGTTTCTTTGTCATGCGAAAACAACCGCAAGCGGCATTTTCGACATGCCACAGTATACCATACTCTTCCGGAAAAGAAAACCCCGCCGGGTTTGACGAAAACACAGAAATTTCTCATAATTTTTGTCGTTTCAATGTTGCAAATATCTGACAGGTTCAGTATAATCGGTGTTGCCCGAAGAGTGTCGGACAGGACGAACGACGGACAGGACGAACGACGGGCATTTGCGACATTAGGGGATACGGCAGACGGTATGCCGGGAAGGATTTACGACAGACGGTATACCGGGAAGGATTTACGACAGGAAACAACGATGAGATTTCACGGTTCATGTATTACGAAGAGAGATCGCTATGTGCTGGTGGGACTTTCGGTTCTGCTTCTCGCATATATGGCGTTTTTGTCCGGCGGGACATTTATTTTCGGCTCCATGGTTGACTGGGTCAGTCAGCACAGCGTGGTTCCGGAATATTTTCGGCAGCATTTTTACAATACGGGAGAATTGTTTCCGCAGTTCACGTCCAACCTCGGAGCGGGACAAAATATTTACAATTTTGCATATTACGGATATCTGAATCCGATTATTCTGGTGAGCTATCTGATGCCGCATGTGCCGATGGATTTGTTTGTGTCGCTGGCATCGGCCCTGATGATGATTCTGTCTGTCTGGCTGTTTCTGATTTGGCTCCGGTATCTTCAATTCCATACGAAAAAAATGGGAATGGTGCTGTATGATGCGCCCATTCAGGTGGCGACCGTGCTGTTTGCATTTGCATCGCCGCTCGTATATCAGTCCCACAAGCAGATCATGTTTGTGGATTATATGCCGTTTCTGATTCTTGCGCTGATCGGCGTGGACCGCGTGTTTGCATGGGGCAAGAAGGGCCTGTTGGCAGTCAGTGTGGCGGCATTGTTCCTGACGAGTTATTTCTTTGCCGTGCCGGCGCTTGTGATGCTGTCGGTTTACGGTATTTTCCGCTATCTGACGGCGGCAGAGTATTCCTGGAAATCATTTCTGAAGGCGGCGGGCGGGTTCGCCGTCAGCGTGGTGACGGGCGTGCTGCTCTCCGGAATCATCATTTTGCCCTCTTTGTATGCGATTTTGTCCGGACGAAGCGAAAAAGGACAGAAAGACGCATTTTTGAGGCTGGTGATTCCCGAATTTCCGATTAAAGCCATTTTGTATTCCGCATACGGCATCGGTATGACGGCCATCGCCGTAATTGCGCTTGTGTGTCTGTTGATTCGGCGAAATAATGAGCAGTCCTCGCACGTGATTCACGCGGGCCGGTTCCTTGCCGGAATGATTCTGATTTGCGCATCGACGCCGATTATCCGGCTGGCACTGAACGGCTTTCTGTATGCGAGAACCAAAGCGCTGATTCCGTTTGTTCCGGTGCTGGCGCTTGTGATTGCGATGTTTTTGACGAATATCCGAAGATCGGTCATTTCCCTGAGGCGGGTTACACATGCGTCGCTGGTCGCACTCGCACTGGCAATCGTGTACGGCCTGATGAGCGGGTACTGGCGCGAAACACTGCTGCTGACGGGGGATATGACGCTGACCATCGGCTGCATGTATCTGGCGGATCGAAAAAAGAAGCCGCTGATTCTGTATGTGCCGCTGATTGTCGTTGCGTTCGGCACGATGCTGTACTGCAACAATATGGATAATTATGTGAAAAAAGAATACCGTTCGGAAATTTATGCCATTGAGCGGCTCGGTCTGATTAACGGGACCCTGATGTCGGACCCGGAAATGTACCGGAGCAATGATTTGACGGAATACAAATACACGAGCAACCAGGTGTACAATCCGAATTATCGTTCCATGGGATATTATTCCTCCCTGTACAACCGGAATTTCCGAAAACTGGTGTACAGCGATTTGGGACTGGCAAATCCGACCGTGAACGATATTTCCTTTTCCACGACACCCGATGTTTTGTTTGAAATGCTGATGGGAGTCCGCTATGTGTCCGGACCGGGCCGCTTGCCGGCGGGCTACGAAGAGGTGGCATCGGTTGAACGCCCCGTCAGCCGGTATGGAATCGGCCGCTCACACCACGCGTATTCGCTGGGCTTTGCAATGTCGCGGAAAATGAGCCTGCGAGAGTACGAGACACTGTCTCCGATGGACCGTGAGCTGGCGCTGCTTCAGTTTGCGGTTGTGGACGAGGAACTGCCGGATGTGTATACGTCGCAGTTTGAGAAGCTTTCGCTGACAACGGATTTCGGATTTGAGGAAAAAGACGGATTGCTGCATGTGGCTCCCGGAAAGAGCCCGAAAATGGTCATGATGGACATTCCCGATTCTCTGAACGAATATATATATGTGGTTACGATGCACATTTCCGAACGGAAAATCAAGCGCTGTGAAATTATTGTCAATGAAACGAAAAATGCGCTGTCCGGGTCTGAAAATTCGAGCCCGAACGATAATTTCGATTTCCGTTTTGTAATTTCTTCCAATGAGCCGTGCAGTCAGCTGACATTTGAGTTTCCTGCCAATCAGGATTATTACTGCACGAAACCGGAGTTTTACCGGATTCCGTGCGATACGGTATTTGCCATGAAAGATTCGGTGGATATGGTGACCGATCTGAAGGAAGAAACCTCGAACCGGTTTACCGGACAGATTCATGTGGACACGGATTCGGTACTGTGTTTCACGTTCCCGTTTGACGAAGGATTTTCCATGGAAATCGACGGAGAGGAAACGACGCCGATTATGGTGGATAACGGATTTGTCGGAGCGTATCTGACAGCCGGAGATCATGACATCAAGCTGATGTACCGGGCACCGCTGTTCCGGGAAGGCGTGGTGATGAGCCTGCTCGGATGCCTGCTGTTGCTGATATTGCATTGGGACAGCCACCGCCCCTGCAGACAAAAATGCCGCGATGCGGCATGAGCGGTTGGAAAAAGGGATACTGCAAAAGCAAAACGGATAATTGCAAAAGATCAATGAGATAATAAAAAGTAAAAGGAAAAACCGAATAAATACCAAACCAAAACAAAATATCAAAACAAAAAAGCTGTCGCACGGCATTATAAAATGCCACGACAGCTTTTTTGCTAATTATAGGTAGTTTATGAAGTTAGTCAATTTTTTCAATCGGTGCATCAATAACGTTCTTCTTAATGCTTTCGATACCGTTGATGCAGTTGGCCTTGGTCTTGTAACCTTCGCCGACAGCAATGGTCTGTCCGTTGGAAGCCTTAAGACGGAAACGCAATTCACCGCGCTTATCCGTATACATCTCGAATTTCGGGCATTTCAGAGACTTGAATCCCTTTTCGGTCTGATCTTCAATCTCACAAATCGGAGCATTCTTTACAACGCTTGCGATACCGTTTCTGCAGGCAATCTCGGTTGTGTAAACCTCACTCGTTGCGATAACCTGTCCGTTGGTAGCCTTCAAATCAAACTTAATGCCATCTTTGGTAGCTTTAATAACAAATTTTCCCATGGGTAATACCTCCTTAAAATGATGAAAATCCGAAGACCTTCAATGATGAATATTCACGCATACAGTATAGCATTGAACAGTGGGCATTTCAAGCAAAAGAAATGAGACGCGCCGGAGCCGTGAAAAATGAAAAAAAATTTTACATTTGGACCGGAAAAACAGTGCGCGGTGCAGCGGTAAAGATTTTTTGGGGACGGATTGCGTGCGTTCAAATCCGATGGTATAATAAAGGGAGAGCACATTGACCGGTACGCATTTTACGATATTAATCTGGACGGAATACCGGAGCTCATTACGATGAGCGTTGTGAATAACCGAATCTGTGGCGCGGCGAGGACCCGTTCGGGAATCCTGCAGAGGAGCTGATGTCGCTTTGCTGCTGCGGGGACTTCAAGATGAGCGATTACGTAACGATTGAAAGAAACGGATATGAGCAGTAAGGTTTCTGCAAACCTTGACTGCATCATTTTCCGGATAAAGAACGATTATATCGGAGGGGAAAATGGGACCTATGAACAGAAAACAAAATCGCAGAAGCCCGGTGAAACGGATTCAGGCATTGGCCCTGATTTTGCTGTGCATGGTTTTGACGGTTGGCTGTGAGATGGATTCGATGCCAAATGAGGACGCCCCGGAAGTAATTGATGTCGGGGAATCCGAGGCAAATGTTTACGGCGACAGCTCGTATATCGGAATCCGGGACAATGAGATATCAACCATGTTTCAACAGGACAGCTCCGGTGGGTACTTTCATTTGGAAGGAGTGGAGACACAGGGGTTATACGGAACATATCCGAAATCAATGGATGTGTACGTAAAGGAAAAGAAACTGCTGCACATGGATGTCGAACCGGATATCGAAGGCTGTTATATAACAATAACGGAAAATGATTCCGTGGTGTTTGACCAAAAAGTGAGTTACGATATTTTGGACAACGGGAATAACATCACGGACTATTGGAATTCGGGGTACGATTCGCAGCAGTATTTCTATCCGGCGGAGGGGGTCTTTCCGCTGCGGTTTTACAGATACGAGGACGAAGCGAGTCTGTACCTGCAATCGGGCGGTTCCGTGAATTTTTCAATCCATTTTATGATGCAGGACGTGTTCGAGGAAGCAAATGACCCGTCAGAGGAGCTGCCGTGTGATGCGATGCTGTATCTGATGATTAACAAAAACACGAACAATGACTCGTTCTATTATTTGGATGCGGATGGTGAGTTTGTGTTTTCCGAAGATTTGTTATATGAGTCGGAAAAGGCGACCGATCAAAATAATGACGAACCGGCAGGGGCGGACAGCACCGACGGAACGGACGGAACCGATGGAACCGACGGAACGGACAGCACAGACAGACCGGACATAGAAAAAAACGGGGCATTTATTTTTAAAGACACCGGCGAATCGGACGAGCTGAAAAAATCCGGGTACGTACAAAAAGGCTATACGGCGCGATGGGATATTACCGGTACAGAAGTCAGCGGCAAGATCGAAATTAACCGGAAAATGCGGAGCTATAACGATTTTGAAAAGGCAGACTCATCAGTGATAAGTATGGATGAAAACGTCATATACTGTAAGGAAAATGACGGATATCACGGAACGTTGACAATACAGACCAAGATGCAGCCGAAGTTCAACGAAACGGGGGAGCAGCTGAATGAGTCCTCCACGTACGTCATTTATGAAGACAATTCCGACGGAACGGATGCGGAACGGATGAATTTGAAGTTTGATATCAGCGACGGCTGGACCTACCGGGAACGCGAAACAGAACCGTGGGAGAGTTATGTGGATGAGATAGAACCGTGGGAACAGCTGAATAATCTTCAGATTGAGCTGGAACAGAATCCCGATGCCTGCAGAGTAAGCGGAAATCAATTTGTTCTGACCGGGACAGACGGAAAAACGGTGGCAGTCACCAATGAGAAAAATCAGCGTTACGATTATGCGAGTTTCGATAGTTATGTAGTTCCGCTTGCTTCGTTCCGACCTTTTGATTTATATGTATGGCAGAAAATGCTGAAATATGACGGTGATAAGGTCGGAGAAACGGTCAGTCTGATCCTTGGAGGAAACTGGAACATAGCTTTTGAGGAGATGTGCCTGTTTGAGATTGGAAAATGACATGAGCCGGCCAGCGCAGGGTGAACGGCAAGAAAAGCGGCATTCGGGATAACCGGATGCATTGAGCCGGCCAGCGCAGGGTGAACGGCAAAGAGAAGCTGCATTCGGGACGGGAATGCGGTATGAGGCGGTGAATAGATAATGAAACTACGGATTTTGATGGAAGATACGCCGGGAACGGCGGGACTGACGGCGGAACATGGTTTTTGCGTGTATGCGGAAACGGCGCATCACCGGATTCTGGCCGATACGGGAGCAGGCAATGCGACATGGCAAAATGCGGAACGGCTCGGAATTGATATCTCCAAGGTGGATACCGTGATTTTGAGCCACGGACATTATGACCATACCGGCGGAGTCATGGGATTTGCCGAAAAAAACCGGAATGCGCGGATTTATATGCATCCGCTGGCTGCCGGCGCCTATTACAATCTGCGGGACGGAAACGAAAAATACATCGGAATCGATCCGGCCATTTTGAACCTGGAACAGACCGTTCTGCGGGAAGGAACCTATGAGATTGACGAGGAAATCGCGGTGTTCGGCAATGTGACGGAAAAGGAACTGCTGCCAAAGGGAAATTCCGTTTTAAAAAAGAAAGTGAACGGAACGTTTGAGCAGGACACGTTCGACCACGAGCAGTACACCGTGCTTCGGGAAAACGGAAAAACCGTTCTCATTTCCGGGTGTGCACATAACGGAATCCGGAACATTCTGGAGCGTTATCGGGACCTGTACGGGACCTATCCAAACGCGGTGGTAAGCGGATTTCATATGATGAAAAACGGGGAGTACGATGACGGGGAGCGGGCTGTGATTCGGGCCACGGCGGAGTATCTGAGAACGCTGCCGTGCCTGTATTTTACGGGACATTGCACGAGCCTGCCGGCGTATGACATCATGAAGGAAATTCTGCATGAGCAGCTTATATATGTTCATACCGGTGAGGAAATCATCGACACCGCGCCGTAGCCGGGCAGGATGCCGGGAGGAGCGCCTGACGGACAAAATCGACACCGCGTCGTAGCCGGGCGTGATGCCGGGAGGACCGCCTGACGGACAAAATCGACACCGCGCCGTAGCCGGGCGTGGCACCGGGAGGAGCGAGCGCGTGCGGCAGAAGCATCATTTTACAAAAGAAAAATGAGGAACGAACGGAACTTTGACCCGAATCGGGCGAAATCCGTTCGTTCTTTTTACAACTCTTTTAGCACTCAACACTTGACAGTGCTAATAATGTGTGATATAACAGAAACTGTCGTCAGAGTGTGCCTGCCCGACGAGCGTCGGAAGTCGACCGAAACGGAATCGGCAGGGCACGAAACCGCACATCGCGCGACGGGCGAAGAACTGCGAGTCCGAGCGGAGTGCGAGAACATGACAAATTCAGAATAGAAAGAGGGTTTCAGTATGAAATTAGTGCCTTTGGGAGATAAGGTTGTTTTGAAACAGAAGGAAGCAGAGGAAACTACGGCGTCCGGAATTATTTTGACCACGGCGTCTCAGGAGAAGCCTCAGGAGGCCATTGTTGTTGCAGTCGGCCCCGGCGGAATGATTGACGGAAAAGAGGTCGTTATGCAGGTAAAAGAAGGCGACCAGGTCATTTATTCCAAATATGCGGGAACCAACGTGAAGCTTGGTTCGGATGAGTACATCGTTGTAAAACAGAGCGACATTATCGCAATGGTCGTTGACTGATAGAGAAAGGAAGTAATGGAACAATGGCAAAAGAACTGAAATATGATGTTGATGCAAGAAAGGCTTTGGAGGCCGGCGTCAATGCACTTGCCGATACGGTAAAGGTAACGCTTGGACCGAAGGGCAGAAATGTAGTTTTGGAGAAGGGCTACGGCGCTCCGTTGATTACCAATGACGGTGTTACCATCGCAAAGGAAATCGAACTGGATGACAAGTTTGAAAATATGGGTGCGCAGCTTGTTAAGGAAGTTGCAACCAAGACAAATGATGTTGCCGGCGACGGTACCACGACCGCAACGGTACTTGCTCAGGCAATGATTAACGAAGGAATGAAGAACCTGGCAGCAGGTGCAAACCCGATTATTCTTCGGAAGGGTATGAAGAAAGCTACCGAGACGACGGTTGAGGCTCTGAAGGGCATGAGCGCTCAGGTTTCCGGAAAGGAACAGATTGCAAAGGTTGCAACGATTTCCTCCGGCAGCGAAGAAGTCGGTGAGCTTGTGGCAGATGCCATGGAGAAGGTTTCCAAGGACGGCGTTATTTCCATCGAGGAATCCAAGACCATGAAGACCGAGCTTGATGTGGTACAGGGTATGCAGTTCGACCGCGGATACATTTCCGCATACATGGCTACCGATATGGACAAGATGGAAGCGGTTCTTACCGACCCGTTCATTTTGCTGACCGATAAGAAGATCGGAAATATTCAGGATCTTCTTCCGATTCTGGAACAGATTGTAAAGACCGGCAAGCAGCTTCTGATTGTTGCGGAAGATGTGGAAGGAGATGCATTGTCCACATTGATTCTGAACAAGCTTCGCGGAACCTTTACCGTTGTTGCGGTAAAGGCACCGGGATACGGTGACAGAAGAAAGGAAATGCTCCAGGATATCGCTATTTTGACCGGTGGTACCGTGATTACCGAGGAAGTCGGCCTGTCTTTGAAGGACGCTACCATGGATATGCTCGGATGTGCAAAGAGCGTTAAGATTTTGAAGGAAACCACGACGATTGTGGACGGTGCCGGCGACAAGCAGGCCGTTTCCGATCGTATTGCAATGCTGAGAGCACAGTTTGAGAGCGCAACGTCTTCTTATGACAAAGAGAAGATTCAGGAGCGTATTGCCAAGCTGGCAGGCGGTGTTGCCGTAATTCGTGTCGGTGCCGCAACCGAGACCGAGATGAAGGAAGCAAAACTTCGCGTTGAGGATGCATTGGCTGCAACCAAGGCTGCCGTAGAAGAAGGAATTATCGCAGGCGGCGGTTCCGCATATCTTCATACCATGAATAAGGTAAAGGCTCTGGCCGATTCTCTGGAAGGTGATGAGAAGACCGGTGCGAACATCATTTTGAAGGCTCTTCAGGCTCCGCTTTTGACGATTGCAAAGAATGCCGGATACGAAGGAACCGTCATTGTTGACAAGGTTATGAATATGGCAGACGGTATGGGTTTCAATGCATATACCGGTGAGTACGTTAACATGGTTGAAAATGGTGTCATCGACCCCGTTAAGGTTACCCGCTGCGCATTGGAAAATGCGACCAGTGTTGCCGCTACGCTGTTGACAACCGAGGCAGTTGTAGCGATTAAGAAGGAACCCGTTGCGGCTCCTGCAGCACCTGCAATGCCTGAATATTAATATCGGTTCGGATAATCCGATTACAACGACTTTGGAGATCGGGATGCACTTGAGAACAGTGCGTCCCGGTCTTTTTTTTGTGCGCGCGAGACTGTCGGAATTTGACCGCTTGTTGTGCTGCAGGCTGATGGTCTTTTTTGTGCGCGTGAGATTGTCGAAAAGGGAAACACGGAAATTGTGTGCACAACTTAATCAATACGGTATTTGAGCGAAAGTGATAAATTTCTTGCAATGAATTTGTGCAGCTTTTTCGGAGGGTGAGAGAGGCTTTGTGAAATGTGTACAGGTCATTTTGCACGAAGGACGAAAGGGACGCCGAAAACATAACCAAATCGAATCGGTAACGGATTATTGATGTTGACAGGCGGCATCCGGGGCTGTAGTATGGCGGCACGAAAAACGCCGCGGGACGGAACGGAGCGAGAAGGACGTCAATCCTGCGGCACACAATTCGAGGACTTTGGAAGGATCCGGGGAACGGAATCCATAGAACGGAGCCGGGAACCCGAAGCCGGGGAAATCCGGGAACAGAGAAGAAATCCGGAGTCGGGGAACCCCGGGAACGGGAATTAAAAAAGGAACTCGGAACGATAGGAGGAAGGAGATACGGGATGAAAAGAATTGTCATTATTTACCATGAGAAACGATATTTGGATCGCCTGACGGAACAGATCCGGCGCTGGCTGCCGGAAGACTATACGGCTGCGGGGTATTTGTCGGTACAGAGCTATGAAGAGCGTAATGACAGCGAGGATGTTCGTGCCGTTTTGATGGAGGAAACGAAGGAAGATTACGGCGAAAGACTGAAAAAATGGGCAGATCAGGATATTAAGGTTTGGTTTTTGACGGAAAATCGGGATCGTGAGCAGGATCCGGGGATGCTGTATGTATATCGCCCTGCCCGGGAGTTTGCGGAGAAACTGAGCGTTTTATGGAAAAAACCGGTAACACGTATCCGTGAGGAAGAGACCGGGTATGCGGAGGATTGCCGGTGTGTCGGGGTCATGACCGTGGACGGAGAAAGCAGCACGGAGTTTGCCGGTCGGCAGGCCAAAGCCTATGCGCAGAACGGAAAGACGTTGTTTTTGTGCCTGAATCCCTGGGCAAAATTATATAAGGGGAAGGAACGGAAAGACAGCGACCGGCTTTCTGCCGGAAGGCAACCGGTATCCGGATACGAATGCGGTGTATCGGAACTGTTTTATATGCTGAAGGAATACGGCGAAGACTGGTATTCGTTCGATAAGCTTTGCGGAAAAATCGAAAATAACGTTCGGACGATCGGTGGATACCGGTGCCTTTCGGATATCCGGTGCTTTGGCAAAACGGAGGTTGCAGCGCTGCAAAGCGGCCTGAAAAAAGGCGGATACCGTTCTTTCGTAGTGGATTTCGGAGACAGTCCCATATCGGAATTGGCAGAGATTTGTGATGATTTGTATTTGCTGGGAGACCGGCAGTCGGATCATTTTGCAGAGGCAGAGAGACTGCTTGCAACCGAGGGAATGGCGGAGAGGATTCGCTCGGCAAATGAAATATGAGGTCATTTGGCGGAAGTCTGTGACGCGGAAAGGGCAGAATTATGAAAACTCGCAGAGACGAATTGCGGCAGCTGCTGACAGACGCTGTAATGAAAGAGATCGACGGGACCAGAACGCTGGAAGAAGAGCAGCTGAAACTGCTGATAGAGGAAACCATTCGAAACAATGCGTCGGCACTCGGGTTGTCGGTAGAGGAACGGCGGTGCGGAAAACGGGATGTTTTCAATGCGTTATGTGCGCTTGACGTTCTTCAGGATCTGATGGATGATTCCGAGATTACGGAGGTTATGGTAAATGGGCCGTCGGAGATTTTCTATGAGAAAGACGGGCGGCTGTTTCAAAGTGATTTGCATTTTTCCGGAGAGAAAAAACTGGAGGATGTGATTCAAAAGATAGCATCCGGAGTGAACCGGGTTGTCAATGAAGCCAATCCGATTTTGGACGCCCGTCTGAGGGACGGAAGCCGGGTGAACGCGGTTCTTCCGCCCATTTCACTGGATGGGGCGGCATTGACGATTCGAAAGTTTCCGAAGACAAGGATTACGATGGAAAAACTGATCGAACTGGGATCCATTTCCGAAGAGGCGGCCGAGTACCTGAAAATTCTGGTACGGGCCGGATACAACATTTTTGTGAGCGGAGGTACCGGCTCCGGAAAAACGACGATGCTGAATGCGTTGTCGGATTATATTCCGGAAGAGGAACGGGTTGTTACAATCGAAGACTCGGCGGAACTGCAGATTTTCAATATTCCGAATTTGGTTCGTTTGGAAATCCGCAATGCCAACACGGAGGGAAATCATGCGGTGACAATTCGGGATTTAATCAAAACTTCGCTTCGTATGCGGCCGTCACGAATTATCGTGGGGGAAGTTCGTGACGCGGCCAGCATCGATATGCTGCAAAGTCTGAATACCGGACACACGGGAATGAGCACGGGACATGCCAATTCCCCGGCGGATATGATTTCGAGAATCGAGACCATGACTCTGCTCGGGGAGGATATTCCGCTGCTTGCGGTTCGAAAGCAGATTGCGTCGGCAATCGATATTATTATTCACCTGGGACGATTACGGGACAAAACCAGAAAGGTTTTGGAAATTACCGAAGTTGTCGAGTGTGATCATGGAGAGATTGTTCTTCATCCGTTGTTTCAGTTCCGCGAAATCAGTGAGACGGCGGATGGGTACATACAAGGGACGCTCTTTAAAACCTCTTATTCCTTAAAGCGGCGGAACAAGCTGGTTGCAGCAGGTCTGTCGCTTGACGGATGGGAGGTGGCTGCGTTATGAGAATGCCGGTGCGAATTGCGTTTTATGTCGCGGTATGCGGATTGACGGCAGCTCTCTTTTTTCAGACTTGGAAAGCGTTGGCGGTGCTGATTCCGATTTTTGTGATTCGCGGGATTCGGGAACGAAAGGAATGGCAGCAGCATCGTCAAAAGGTGCTGGAGGAACAGTTTCGGGATTCCCTGCAGTGTCTGTTGGGGGCACTGGAAGCCGGGTACAGTGTGGAAAACAGTGTCGCCCGTGCAGAATCGGATTTACGGCTGATGTTCGGTGACAGAGCGCCGATTGTGCGGGAATTTGAAAAAATGAGGCGGAAACTGGACATCGGCTCCAACGTGGAGGATGTGATGGAAGAATTCGGAGAGCGCAGCGGTGTGGAGGATATTCGGAATTTTGCGAGCATTTTTTCAATCGCAAAAAGAACCGGAGGCGATGTGATCGGAGTGATCCGGTCCGCAACGGATATGCTGTATCAGAAGCAGGAGGTACGGAGAGAAATTCAGACGGTGCTTTTGGCGAAACAGTTGGAGGTCGGAATTATGAAGGGTATGCCGTATGTTATGCTGGCGTATTTTCTCGTGTTTTCACCGGAGTTTTTAAATCCGTTGTATCAGGGGATGACAGGGCATTTTCTAATGCTTTTGTTATATTTGCTGTATCGGGTATGCTGCCTTTTCGCGGAAAAAATTGCCCGTATTGATGTGTAGCCGGTTTCTGATGTCGGAACGTGAAGAAACCGCGGAGGAGGATCCATGAGTGTTTTGACTGTAGCCGGAATCTTGATTTGCGTCAGTGTTGTTTTGGGAATCGGTGGATATTGGTGCGCGTGCAGGCGGATTCCGAAGGAAATCCGACAGACGGGAACAAAGTCGTTGTGGTATCTCGGATACTGGATGGGAAGCTGGAAACGGAAGATTGTCGGACTGCTTCATTTGGAAGAGGCGGAGGCGCAGTATTACAGGAAATTGTATGTCAATGAACAGCCGGGGACCAGGCAGATGGAAAATGACTGCAAATGCGGAACGGCGGTTTTGGCAATTCTGGCGGGATTGGGCGCAGCCCTGCTCCTGGCAATGCGGCTGGGGGCATTTTCGGAAACGAAACTGCATGAATTGCAGCGGCCGGAAAGCGGAATCGGAATTGCCCGGTTGAAGGCAAAATACGAAGGGAAGGAATATGAACTGTCGGTTTCCGTTGCGGAACGAAGGATGAGCGCGGAGGAAATCCGGAAAAGCCTGGAACATGCGGAGGACGATCTGCTGAAGGCAATGCTTGGGAATAACAAAAGTGAGGAGGAGATCACGGAAGCACTGGTGTTTCCTACGACGGTTCCGGGGACATCCATAGGAGTAACATGGAATACGTCGGATTATCGGATTGTGGACTATACGGGTGCGATTTTTCCGGAGGAGTGTGAAGAAAACGGAAGTATTGTGGTAATCACGGCAACACTGCTTTTGGGAGAAGAAGAACGGTGGTTTCAATATCCGGTGAGAGTACTGCCGAAATCGAAAACAGAAACCGGATATGCGGAAAGTGTCCTGCAGAAAACCCTGTACGACTGTGACGAACAACAGGCATATGAGCCGAGCGTGACGCTGCCGAAAACAATCGGAGAAGAATCCGTGGAATTCTATCGGGAACGACGATTGTCTCCGGAGATATTTGCGGTATATGCGGGACTGCTTTTGGTGATTGTGTTTGTGCTTTTGATTCTGCGAATGAAACAGGACAGCAGGGAACGGGAACGGCAATTGCTGCGCGATTATCCGGATTTGGTCAGTAAACTGTCGTTATTGCTGGAAGCGGGGATGACACCGAGATTTGCATGGAAACGAATCGTTACGGATTATCTGTCACACAGAAAAGACGGAATCCGCTACGTATACGAAGAAATGCTGCACACGGAAAATCACCTGACGTCCGGAATTTCGGAGGAAACGGCCTATGAGGAGTTCGGAAAGCGCTGCGGAAACATTCGGTATCTGAGGTTTTCTTCTATGCTGGTTCAAAATCTGAAAATGGGTTCGTCCGGCATTTTCCCGATTCTTCGGAGAGAGGCGGCGGAGGCGTTTTGCGACCGAAAGGAACAGGCAAAGCAAAAAGGCGAAGAGGCGGGAACCAAGCTGTTGGTTCCGATGGCCGGTATTTTGGTTATCATTTTGGCGATGATCCTGATTCCGGCATTTATGACACTGTAGGGTGTCAAATCCGGTAAAAAACAGGAATTGGCCGCTATTGGGGGAGCGAACAGGCGTCTGACCGGGGACAAAAACAGGCTCTGCTTCGGCGGCACGGAAAGGAAGGTATTTATGAAACGTTGTGTGGAAACAATGAAAAATGTGGCGGAGAACTTTAAGGAGGACGATAGCGGAATCGGCGTCGTTGAGATTATTTTGATACTGGTAATTTTAATCGGATTGGTTTTGATCTTTAAGAATGAGATTAGCTCGATTATTACATCGGCATTCAACTCCATAAAACTGAATTCGGAGGCAATTATGAAATGACCGAGAAGACCATGTCGAAGGAGTCGGAAACAACGATTGCCGGTGCGAGTGTGAGCGGAGCCGTTTCGATTCTGATGACATTTGTGTTTATTCTCGTGCTGTCTCTGTTGCTGGTCAGTCTGGAATCTGCCCGGCAACAGGGGGCGGCAGCCGTTTTGAGAATGAATTTGCAAACGGCACAGGAATCGGTGCTGGGCGATTACTATGCTCCGTTATTTGATGAATACGGGTTGTACGGGCTGTATGATGTGGATATTGAGGAAGAACTGCGTTCGTATCTGACAGAGGACGGAAAAACGAATTTCACAAAATCCTTTTTAAGGGAAACGACACCGTCCGATTACAGTTACGCATATGAATTGGCTGATTTGGCACTGACACGAACGGTGAAACTATTGGATGGCGGAAGCGACATCTGCAGAGCGCAAATGGTTCGCGAAGGAGCGGTCAGCGGTGTACAGGAAATGGCGGAATCGCTTTTGGGGGCGGTTCATTTGCTCAAGCAGTCAGAGGAGTTGTTTGAGGTTACGGAACGTCAGCAGGAGATGGAACAGAAACTGAAAGAGATGGACGAGCTGGTACCGGAGCTGATGACGTTAATCGATGGGATCCCGACCGATAAGAACGGAATCGTGGCGGATACAAAAGGAACGATAACTCCCGTTAAAAAATTTGTTAAGTGTTATGTGCCGCAGGAACCGACGATGGACACGGTTCGGCTGAATAACAGGATGCTGTATGACGTAATGAAGAACGAGTATTACGACTGTTCGGTTGACGTGACAAGAATGCGAACAATCCTGGAGTCGGAAACGATGTCATACGAAGAAATGCTGGAAGAAACCAAATGGGAACGGTTGCTTCTGCAGTATGCAACCGGAATGGTGCTGGATTACAGCGAGCAGGCATTGATAAAAATCGATACGATGTTTCAAAAGCAGAGTACGTTTCGGCCGCTTGTGGAAGAATATGAAGAATATCTTGACCGGATGGAAACAAAACTCGGTGAGGAAGTTATGAATCCCATGAAAGAATCTCTGGTTGTTATGAAAAACTATGCCGGAACGACAGACAGTAATCAGTGGGAACGGTATCGGGTCCTGAAAGCACGGCTGGAGGAGAATTGCCGTATTTTGGCGGATGTTAAAGCGAAGTTCGTGGAAGCTCAGGAAGAAACGGATCCCGATATGCAAAAACAGAAATATCTGGCTGCACTGGATGCGATGACCGGGTATTCGTTGGAGGGAATGGAACTGGACTATTCGGAAATACATATCTCCGAGAACCGGAAAACCGGCTGGTGGACGATGGTAAAGGATATTATAACCAACGGAATTACAGCCGGAGTGTATGCCGATACGGGGCAGTTGTCCGCGAAATCGATGTGGCTGCAAACCGGTTTGCCGTCCAATACCGTGTTCGGATTGGATGATCTGTATATGTATACGCTGCCGGTCGACGGACATTTGGACATCAAGACGTTGAATAAGCTTGGTGACGGAGGGTTTTTGAACCTGTTGCTTCGGCATTTGGCGGACGGTGTAGCCGAGTTATCCGAGAAACTGCTGCTGATTGTGTATTTGGAGGCGCATATGGGTTGCTTTACCGATTCCAATGACTCCTCTGTGCTGGACTATGAGCAGGAGTATCTGCTGTTCGGAAATCGCAGCGATGCACAGAATCAGAGAAAGGCCACCTTGTCGATATTGTCTCTTCGAACGGTCATGAACATGATTTATGTTCTGACGAATCCGACCATTCGGGAAGAAGCACTGGTAATCGCTACGGAATTATGGTCGTGGCTGCCGGTTCCGTTTCTGATAGCGGGAACGCAGTATCTGCTGCTGATTATTTGCGGAATTCAAAATGCGTATCTGGAAACCGCAGAACTGATACAGGGAAAAGGAGTACCGCTGGCAGTGACCCAATCGACATTTCAATACGGGCTCCTGGAAGCGTTGACAGCGTCGAAAACGGCGCGAATGGAAAAGGCAAAGCTGTATGAACCCCCATCGGGGGTGAACCTGACCTATGAAATGTACTTATGGCTGTTTATGCTTTTTCGGGATTCGGACATATTGACTTTGAGGGCACTGGATCTGATTCAGGCGAATATTCAGACCAGGTATGACTTTCGGTTTTTAATAAAAAACTGTGTGTTTGGGTTCGAAACAAGCGCATCGGTTACCATGAAACCGATTTTTACCGGAATTGTAACGGTAGAAGGCGACGATTCCGTACTTCAGCAAATGAAGATTACCGAGAACGGTGCCGTTTCTTATTGACGGCACTCTTCTTTGACAGCTATTCATGCGGGAACATCAAATTACTTTCTCCGGGGGAACGCAGCGGATAGTTGTCAAAGGAGATCGCCGGATTGATGTTGCGGAATTGACAGGAATCGGACCGGAGGAACTGCATTGGTGTTGTCGGAAATGACACGGACAGGAGGAATGTATGAGAATGAAAAGGCGATATGATGTCCGTGAGACACAAGAGTCTGTTCCGGGGAGAATGCGGGGGTCGCTGACCGTAGAGGCGGCATTTGTTGTTCCGGTAGTATTCCTGAGTTTGTATCTGTTTTTGCAGTTGTTTATTTTCCTGCGGATACAGGCAGATATGCAGGGAAGTATGAATTCCGTGATTCGTCATTTGGCGGAATACGGAACCGTATATTCCGAACTGGATTCGATGAATGCCGAGCAGGCGGAGGACTGGCTGGCGAAGTTTGGCGTGGATACGGTAATCGGGAAAATCGCGGGACAAAGCTACATGGGATATTTGCTGCGAAAAGAAGTGTCCGAAAAACCGTGGATTTCGTTTATCCGCGGTGGGGTCGACGGAATCGGGACGTCAGGAAGTCTGATGTTTGATGAGGACGGTCGTCTGGAACTGGTGGCGGAGTACGAATTTTCACCGTCCGTGGGATTATTTCCGATGGGGAGCCTGCATGTGATACAAAAGGCGGCAGGGAAGAGCTTTCACGGAAAGAATCGGGTGGAGCATAAAACACCGGCTCAGGAGGGAGAAGATGCGGAAGATCCGGACGAGGAGACCGTGTATGTCGCGGAAAACGGTACCGTATTTCATACGATGCCGGGGTGTACATATCTGAAACCGGTGATTCAAACCGTGTCGCCGGAAGCAATATCATCCCTTCGAAACGAAAACGGAGAAATTTACCGGCAGTGCACGTATTGCGATTATACGCCGGTTGGATCGGAGGTGTATGTGACATCATACGGAAATCGATATCATACAAGAATCAGTTGCGGCGAATTGAAACGAACGGTGCGAAGCATGAAACGTAAGGAAGCGGAGGAAGCCGGACTTCATATTTGCAGCAAATGTGCAAAAAAACAAGGGGGATCGTAAACATGAATATCGGAGATTTCATAGGACTCGGAATTCTCGGAGTGCTGATCGGAATCGGGACGGTTTTTGACATAAAAACAAAAACGATTCCGCTGGTACTTCCGGCGGTGGGGCTGATCGGGCTGTTGGCCTGCCTTCTGATGCCGTGCAGTATCAATGGGGCGCAGCGATTGATAGGATGTTTGCCGGGACTGCTGTTGTCGATTCCCGCATGCATGAAGAGAGGAATCGGTATCGGTGACTCAATGTTGGTATTGCTGGTTGGGGCAACGGTTGGAATCGGTTGGTTATGCCTGTTTTTACTGATCAGTTTTTTCGGAATGATGGCGGTTTCGGCCGGGTTGCTAATCCGACGCAAGGTGAAGAAAAATGATACGCTGCCGTTCTATCCGTTTGCCGCTGCCGGGTATGTGGCGATGACAATGACGATTTTTATGAGAGTTTTGGAAGTGTACGGATGACGGCAGTCCGGAAGGTAAATACGACAGGGGGACGGTGTGTTCAGGATGAGAGCAATACGGATTCGAGCGTCTTATACGGTGGAAGCGGTTTTTGTCATGCCGATTGTAACGATGGTGATTGTGCTGCTGGTGGAAATGGGATTGTATCAGAGAGATCTTATGACAGCGGAAATGATTGCCGGTCGTGTTGCGGAAGAAGCCAGAGCATATCGATTGCATGCGGTGGATCCGTATTCCGACAGGGTGATTTATGATTATTTGAAACCCGGAAATATTGCGGCCGAATGGCTGAGGAAAGACCGGTCGGCCGAAGAAGAATACTTGAAGCAATACATGAAATCCATGCTCGAGGATTCCTTTTGGGTTGCTTCGGTGGATGCCTGTTCCGTGGAATTCGAAAACAGCAAGGTAAACGTGACGGTGTCCATACACAGCGATGTAATATCGAGTCCGCTTCCGATAGCGGACAGAAATACCATAATGTCGGATACCGTTTGCTATACGGCAGATTTGGCGGATGCTGCGGAAAGGAACCGAATCTACGGAGCCATTATGGAAACCGGAAAACAGGTAAAAGGGATCGATGAAATCATGACGTTTTTAGGGAAACTGATCGATCGGCTTCAGTAGTGATTTCGGAAGAAGGCTAAGAAGAATAATGCCATATCAAAATGGTCAAAGTGCGTACAGGTATTGCGGACCGGAAGCGATACCTCGCAGATACGGAGGACGGTATGTTTGAAACGGAAATACAGAATCAAATGGAAACCAGATGGTTTGTGGTGCACAATGTGCCGGAGGAAACCTGCTTTGAGGAGGATATGCTGTTCCAGAATCCGATTCCCGGAATTCTTATGATGGAAACACTTCGGATCAGTGATGAAAAACTGCATCGATACAATATCAACGGATGTCGTACTCTTCGGGAGTCACTGTGCGGAAGAAAATTATCGGGAGAAGAGTTTCGGAAGCTGATGTCGGGTATTTTCACGGGAATACGGGAAGGCAGGGAATATTTGCTTCGGGAGGACAGTTTTTTGCTGAATCCGGATGCCATTTTTGTTCGAACCGATACGGGAGAACCGATGCTGGTATATTGCCCGGAAGCGGAGAACAATTTAAACGAACAGATCCGGATCCTGTCGGACTGGATTTTGGAATTTTTGGACGTTTCCGATGCACAGGCCATTTACGGGGGCTACGCGTTTCATGTGATGAGTCACGAAGGTGGCAGCAGTATGCAGAAATTATTGGGAACGCTGGCCGAAGAACCGGGCGATGCGTCCTATTTTCCGGTTCGTGAATTGCCGCCGACAGGGGATTACACGGAACCGGTAGCATCCGATGTGTGTGATGTATATGACCGAAGGAAAACGGTTAACGGTAACAGGTTATTGTATCGGGAAAATGAACCGGAACTTCAGGACGAGAAAAAAATCCGGATACCGGTGTCGGTATGGCTTGCTTCGGTGTTTCTTTTATGCCTTGTGATAGCGGTATTTAAGGCAATGGGATAAAAAATGTAAGGTATTATTTCATTCCGATAACGGGCGGATTTCCGTGTGTCTGCGAATTGACAAAGATTGTGATTTTTTGTTACAATAACTGTATCCTGATGAAAGGAGGATGCTGTTGATCGGAAGAATTGACAGCAACAGAATATGAAGACAATTATTACAATCAGTCGTGAGTGTGGGAGCGGTGGAAGAACCATCGGTCGTCTGTTGGCGGAGAAGCTCGGATATGCTTTTTATGACAAGGAACTGATTGACCGGGTGGCAAAAGAAAGCGGCCTTGCAAAGGAATTTATTGAGGAACAGGGCGAACATATCACAGGAAGTCTGTTATTTAATATTGCCAGCAATATGACCTATGCCGGACAGGTATTCGGAGGACATATGCTTCCGCTGCAGGACCAGTTGTATGTTGTACAGAGCGATATCATTAAGGATATTGCAAATCAGGAAAAGTGCGTTATTGTAGGACGCTGCGCGGACAATATTTTAAAGGACCGGGAAAACTCCATGCACGTGTTTATTTGTGCGGATAAAGAGGACAAAGAAAAGCGGGCCGTAGAAGAGTATGGCATGGCGGAAGATACCGTGGAGAAGGAACTGAAGAAGCGGGATAAGGCCAGAGCCAATCATTACAAATACTATACGGACAATGAATGGGGAAAGACACAGAATTATGATATCACGCTGAATAGCAGCCGATTTGGCATTGACGGATGCGTGGAGATTTTGTATAAACTGGCAAGCGAAAACTAAGACAGGACGTTGATAAAGATGATGCTTCATGAAATTGCACCGTATCGGATGCATATTGAGTATGATAAGCGGGCGGCTGCGCCGACCGACTTTGTTGTTGTGCTTCAAAAAGACAGTATTCTGGTTGCGGCCGGAGAACAGACGAAGCTTCCCACAGCCGAGGAGCTGGCGGTTGAAGGAGACGACCTTCAGTATTTGGTAAGAATTGATGATGCGGTATTCCGAATGTGCCCGAAAGAACCGGAAACGATTCCTTCCGGGTATGAGTTCCTGCCGATGAGAGAACTGCGAACAAGAAAGCCGATGTGGTGTTCTTACGGAGCGTTGCTTGCGGCGAGAATCGCTATTTTTTATCAGTCGCATCGATTTTGCGGAATTTGCGGTCAAAGCATGAAACCGTCGGAAAACGAGCGGGCCATGGTTTGTACCGGTTGCGGAGCAACGGTATATCCGCCGATCGGACCTGCGGTGATTGTGCTGATTCGGGATGGAAACCGGGCGGTTCTGACAAAATACCAGGCATCGCACAGTTCGTATAAACGGTATGCTTTGGTTGCCGGATATGTGGAAACCGGAGAAACACCGGAAGAAACGGTAATCCGGGAAGTGCAGGAGGAAGTCGGACTGCATGTGAAGAATATCCGTTATTACAAGAGCCAGCCGTGGCCGTTGTCGGGAACACTGCTGTTGGGATATGTCTGCGATTTGGACGGAGAGGATACCATTGTCCGCGAGGAGGGAGAATTATCCGTCGCGGAGTGGGTTCCGAGAGAGGAAATTCCGAACCGGGCGGATGATGTCAGCCTGACCAGTGAAATGATGGAACATTTTCGTACCGGATTACTGTGATACGGAAACCTGCAGGGAGAAACGGGATGAAAACGGATGTCATTTTGGGAAACAGATGCCGATTGACCGTATTCCGGGACGATGAAACGTCGGAGGGCCCTTGCTTTATCTATGTTGAGGGTGCGTTTTCGGATGAAAGCGGCCGCAGACTGTATGATCGACTGCGAAAACACCATGGCAGGCATTTTGTTTTTTGTGAATTGCTTGTAGAAGATTGGGACGAGATGCTGACACCGTGGGCTTCGGACGATGCGGAACGTCGGTTTACCGGCCGGGGACCGCAGCTTTTGGCGGAACTGGAGAATCGAATTGTGCCGGAACTGAACGGACTTTTGACGCGTCAAAAAGAGGGCTCGGGGCAGGAACAAGGCGCGGGACAAGGGCAAGGACAAGCGAAGGGACAAGGACATACAAAGGAACCGGGGCGTGACAAAGGACAAGGGTTGTATCTGGTCGGATATTCTCTGGCCGGGCTGTTTTCCTTGTGGTCGGTGTATGAATCCGATTTGTTTCAGGGCTGTGCCAGCTGTTCCGGGTCACTTTGGTATCCCGGTTGGACGGAATATGCGAAAGAGCATTGCGTCGGGCCGGACAAGAGGATATATTTGAGCCTTGGAAAAAAGGAAGAACAGGCAGGCTCTCCGGTAATGAGAACGGTAGGAGAGGCGACGCGAATGCAGGAACGGTGTCTTTCCGAACAATTGACATCGGATATAGGCGGAAAGGTTATTTTGGAATGGAATGACGGCGGCCATTTTTCTGATCCTGAAACGAGACTTTATAAGGGAATACAATGGTTGCTGAAAGCCGTGAAAATGAATCAAGAGAACTGATTGAAACCGGCAGGGGCTCCTGTCGGTTTTATGCATTATGGGAAATTGCGTCCTATAATGCATAAACGCTCCGCGGGGATGCGCACGCTTTTGCAGCGGTATTTTGTCGCTAACGCGACGCAAACGCGGCGTAGCATGTCGCAAGCGACATGCTTTCCTGAGAAAGAACGTGAGGGGGCATTTGTCTGACACGAAAAACAGGGAGGAACTGTGAATGTTACAGGTTAAAAATTTGACAATTACACACCGTAAGGATCTTCGTGTCATTTTGGAGAAGTTCAATATGGTTCTGAATCCCGGAGACAAAGCGGTTATTATCGGAGAAGAAGGAAACGGCAAATCCACGCTTCTGAAGTGGATTTATGATCCGGATTCGGTGGATTTTTATACGGAATGCGAGGGCGAGCGAATTCTCGGAAAAGAACGGCTGGCTTATCTTCCGCAGGAACTTCCGGAGGAAGACCGAAGGAAAACGGTGTATGAGTTTTTCGGTGAGGCCCGGTTCTTTTTTGAGAAAAACCCGGCAGAACTGGCGGAATTGGCAGGCACCTTTCGGGTGAATCGGGATTTCTGGTATTCGGAACAGCGGATGGAGTCTCTGTCCGGCGGTGAGAAGATAAAGGCTCAGCTGATGAGAATTTTGCTGGATGAACCGACGGCATTGCTGTTGGATGAACCATCCAACGATATCGACATGAGCACGCTGGATCTTCTGGAGCATATCATAAATGAATGGAACGGAATTGTATTGTTTGTTTCGCATGATGAAGTGCTGATTGAGCATACGGCAAACATGGTGGTCCATATAGAGCAGGTGATGCGGAAAACAAAATGCCGATATACGGTCGCACATATGTCGTATCCGGAGTATCTGGAAAATCGGCAGAATATATTTGACAATCAGGAACGGCAGGCGATGAACGACCGCCGGGAGAAACGGTTACGCGATGAACGCTTTATGAAAATTATGCAAAGCGTGAGTTCGGCTCTTGGCAATGTGTCGAGACAGGCACCGGGAATCGGGAAAAATCTGAAGGATAAGATGCACAGCGTCAAAGCAATGGAAAAACGGTTTGAACGGGAAGATGAGAAAATGACACCGATGCCGGAACAGGAGGAGGCCATTTTCTTTAAGCTCGGGGATGCCGATTCGGAAATTCCGGCAGGGAAAAATGTCATCGAATTTCATTTGGATAAGCTTTATACACCGGATCATACCCGGGTTTTGGCGGAACCGGTTCATTTGTTCGTTCGGGGGTCGAAGAAAATCTGCATTATCGGAGACAACGGTGCGGGCAAGACGACATTGATCAAGAAGATTGCGGAGGAGCTGCTGGCCCGAACCGATATTCATGCGGAATACATGCCGCAGAATTACGAGGAGCTTCTCGATATGGACAAAACTCCGGTGGAGTATTTGGATACGTCGGGGAAAAAGGAAGAACAAACGAGGATTCGAACGTATTTGGGAGCATTGAAATATACTGCAGATGAGATGGAGCATCCGATCCGGGAACTGTCCGGAGGACAGAAGGCAAAGGTGTTTTTATTGAAACTCAGTCTGTCTCATGCAAATGTTCTGATCCTGGATGAACCGACGAGAAATTTTTCGCCGTTATCGGGCCCGGTGATTCGCCGGTTGATTTCGGAATTTCCGGGAGCGGTAATCAGTATCTCACACGACAGAAAGTTTATTTTTGAAACGGCGGATGAAGTCTATCGACTGACACCGAACGGGCTGCTGAAGCTGGGCGAGTAACGGGGAAAACCCGCTGTTTTGCGAAATTCGTCCGGTTTGCCCGGTCAGTCCGGAAATTCGTCCGGTTACTCGGTCAGTCCGGAAATTCGTCCGGTTGCCCGGTCGGTCCGGAAACCCGGCCGGTTACTCGGTCAGTCCGGAGCCGTTGGCGGTTACCATGGCGGTGGGCTTCAGAATTTTGGATTCGCAGAGAATCGGGTCATCGGAAGCGATAATGTCCACGTTGCCGTCTTCAAAGGCAATGACACCTTCGGTTTTGATACCGGTATTTTTCGATTTGATGGTAACATTTCCGCCTTTGAAATTAACGGAGTGAGGAGCATAAATGGCTTCGTCACTGGCCTGAATATAAATGACGCCGCCGGTAATATTGATATAGCCGAGTCCGGCATCTTCCGTATTTGTGGATTTAATTCCGTCATTTCCGGCTTTCAAAGTCAAAACGCCGGATGAAACAACGACAAAATCTTTGCCGCGAATGGCATGATTCTTGGCAACGATATTGAGAATACCGCCGTTGACGGTCACGGTGTCACTGCAGGAAATGCCGTTATAGCAGTTGGCATTAATCACGAGCTTGCCGGCCTTGTCGGCATCGGTGTTTCCGGAAATCAGAATCGGACTGCGGGAATCGATTGCCGCAGTCGGAACCGTGTTGAGAAGAGACTCGGCATTCGCGGATTCGCCCTGCTCAAACAGTTCGGAGTAAGTATGGTTATCGGTCAGAATGTTCTGGGTTCCGTCATTTGCGGAAATAACGAGAAGAGGACACTGCTTTACCTGAATCGGCGATGTCTCGGAACAGCTCAGCTCGAAGTTATCCAAATACAGGTACACGGCCTTCCCGGCAACGGTATCGATGATGATATTTCCCTGTGCGCAGGAACCGGTCAGTGTGTAGCTTCCGGCTTCCGTAATGGTCAGCGTTGTACCGGAAACGGACGCACCGGACACATTGGCTTCAATACCGCTGTCGGAGAAGGTAATCCGGTTCTCCTGCTGCTTGCCGCAGCCGGCGAGAATCAATATATTGAAAACAATTACGGTCAGAACAATCAGTCGTTTCATGAGTCATTTCCTTTCTGTTGCTACAGTGTGCCTGATTCCATTGTATTCATTTCCGTTCGGACTGTCAAATAAATCACAAAAATTACATTTCTTGCGGGCTCCTGAAAAGAAGGACGGCAGAGACTCGTTTTGCGGGCCGGTACGAATTCGTTTCATGGGCAGATACAAACTCGTTTCGTTGACAGATATGCACGCTTTTCGTTGACAGATACGCAACTCTATTATAAAATATCATGGTAATGCGTTGAAGCAGGAAAACAGGAGTAAACGGAAGATCCTGTGTGAAGTTGGGAATCATCAACTTCAGAGTCCCGGAAACGGGTAAATGCGTAAATGACGAGTGACGGAGGGGTAACATGAAACCGCATCAGGGAAGAAAATGGAGATTAGGCGACAGACGAGACGGATATAAGGTTCGCAACCTGGATCCGATGAGTATTGTTGTTCCGCATATTATGCCGAAGACATACGATGCATGGGTTTTGTTTGAAGACAAAGTAGATATCACACACACGGAAGAATTCATTCGGGAGCAGCGTGCCGGCGCAATGCCGAATCTGACGATGTACCAGATTATTTTCGCGGCGATTGAGCGTGCGTTGGTGGAAATTCCGGAGTTAAACCGGTTCTGTATCCACAGACGCGTATATTCCAGAAAAATGATCCGCGGCTCCATGGTCGTAATGAAGGGTATGCAGAGAGACAGCGATCGAACCATCATTTTGCCGGAGTTTGAGTGCGAAGATACGCTGCAGGACGTTGTGAAACGAATCGAAGAGGCAACCGGGGAAATTGATAAAACCACGAAGGTGCGGGACGATGAGAACAAGAATGATTTCGATATCGTAGAGACGGCACTCAGTATTCTGCCGAGATTTATTTTGGCGGGAGCGGTAGGGCTTCTGAAGATTATGGATTATTTCGGAATTATGCCGAAGGCCATTCATAAGGTCAGCCCGTTCCATTCCAGCTTTTTCCTGACCAATATGGGCTCCATCGGATTGGATGCCGTATATCATCATATTTATCAGTTCGGTACGGTCTCCATTTTCGGAGCAATCGGCCGAAAGGAAGGGTATTGCGAACTTCAGCCGGACGGAAGCGTAAAAAAGGGAACCCGTCTGAAACTGCAGTTTGTTGTGGATGAGCGTGCGGCTGACGGATATATCTATGCGCTTGGTTTCCGTCGAATCCGAACCTATATCATGCATCCGGAGAAACTGTTGACGCCGCCGGAGCATATTGAATTTGATAAAATCGATCGCGTGAAGAACAATGCGGAAAAGCCGGTCGAGGTGCAGAACGACAGCGGGCAGAATATTGACGAATAGAACGCTGCCGGCCGAGGTGCAGAACGGCCCGCGAAGGCAAAACAGGGAGAATGTATGAAACAGAATTTATCGGAAAAAACGGTTCTTATTACCGGTGCCAGCTCCGGAATCGGAAGGGAATTTGCAAAGGCCCTGACGGCGAAAGGATGCCGGCTGATTCTTGTGGCACGCAGAACGGAGCGGCTGCAGGAACTTGCCAACGAATTGCAGGTGCCGTGTGAGGTGCTTCCTGCCGATTTGTCGCGGGAGGATGAATGCAACAGAGTGATGGATACGATTGCGAAACAGGATGTTTCGGTTCTGATTAACTGTGCCGGATTCGGCCTTCTCGGAAAAACGACGGAGCTGAAACCGGAGGAAGAACTGAATATGATCGACGTGAACATCCGTGCCGTTCATATTTTGTCAAGACGCTTCCTGGATTTGCGCAAAGAAGCGGATAACGGAGTTTTGTTAAATGTGGCCTCGGTTGCCGGATTGCTGCCGGCCGGCCCTTATCTGAATACATATTATGCGACCAAAGCGTATGTGGCAAGCTTTACGCAGGGACTTGCACAGGAACTGCAGGAAGCCGGAAGCGGCATTTATGTCGGCGCACTCTGTCCCGGACCGGTCAATACCGAATTTACCAAGGTGGCACGCGGTACCGAATGGACAAACGGCGCGGACCCGGCAAAGATTGTCGATTATACGCTTCGGAAGGTGGAGAACGGCAAGACGTTGATTGTACCGGGCGCAGGTATCCGGATCGGTTTGTTCTTCTCCCGTCTGGCATCCCGCAAGACCGTTGCAAAGATTGTCGGAAAATCGCAGAAGAAGAAAATACAGCCTCTTGACTGAATTGCCCTGAAAGGAGTTAGGCTATGAGCGAATCGTCAATGATGAAACTTGATAAAAAATGTGAAAAGGATTTTCAGGTGCTTGCCGGCGAATGCAAAAAGGCAGGCGGAATCGATCCGAATCTTTATGTGGAATATGATGTCAAACGGGGACTTCGCGATTCCAACGGTGCCGGTGTTTTGACCGGTTTGACGGAAATTTCCGATGTTACCGCATACAACACGGTGGACGGCAAGAAGATTCCGGCGGATGGCAGACTGTATTATCAGGGCTACAACGTGCAGGAAATGGTAAAGGGATTTGAAGGACGCCGGTATGCGTTTGAGGAAACCACGTATTTGCTGTTGTTCGGTTCTTTGCCGAACGAGACGGAACTGAAGAAATTTATCGAGTTGATTACCTCATTTCAGACGCTGTCCAATAAATTTATCCGCGACGTCATCATGAAGGCGGCAAGCGGAAGCATTATGAACAGTTTGCAGAAAGCAATTCTGACCTTGTATTCGTACGATAACAATGCGGAAGATATTTCTCCGGACAACGTACTTCGTCAGTCCATTAACCTGATTGCGAAGCTGCCCGTCATTTCCATTTATGCATACTGGTCGTATCTGCATTTCTGCAAGGACGATACGCTGATTATCAGAAATCCGAAGCCGGAGTACTCTACGGCGGAAAATATTCTGTCCATGCTGCGTGCGGACGGACGGTTCACCGAACTGGAGGCCAAAGTTCTGGATATTTGTCTGGTTATCCATGCAGAGCATGGCGGCGGAAATAATTCCACATTTACGACGCATGTTGTTACGTCTTCCGGAACCGATACGTATTCCGCAACGGCCGCGGCGATTGCATCGCTGAAGGGCTTCCGTCACGGAGGAGCAAACCTGAAGGTTCGTCAGATGTTTGCGGATTTGAAGGAAAATGTGGATGATTGGACCGATGAGTCCAAGGTTCGTGAATATATTACCCGTCTGGTCAACAAACAGGCATTTGACAAGACCGGTCTTGTGTACGGTATCGGACATGCGGTGTATACGATTTCCGACCCGCGTCAGGTGATTCTTCGCGATTATGCGATTCAGCTGGCAAAGGAAAAGGACCGCATGGAAGAGCTGGAGCTGTACTTCATGGTAGAGCGTTTGGCAAAGGAAATCCTTGCACAGAACCGTCAGCTGTTTAAGCCGCTTTGTGCCAATGTCGATTTCTACAGCGGTTTTGTATATGACATGCTGGGAATTCCGGAAGAATTGTACACTCCGATTTTTGCGATATCCAGAATCAGCGGATGGTCCGCACATCGTCTGGAGGAAATTATCAATAACGGAAAGATTATTCGTCCGGCATACAAGTATGTGGGAGTACACAGAGAGTACAAAGAGATTACGGACCGCGAATCGGATGATGAAAGCGGATTGAATTAATGCGAAACCGGAACGGGGAATTCGACACTGCGTATTCCCCGTTTTTTGTACCATGTTGAGTGTTTTTTTGAGGATGGAGGAGCAGCAAAATGAATGTGGAGTTTGTTCCGGTGGAATCCGCCGATTCGGAAAAGGCGGTCATTTATGCAACGCTAAAGACACCGGATATCGTTGCGGCGATAGAGCTGCTGGAGGGCAATTCGGGAGGAATCCCGGTTGTCAGTGACGGAGTGACGTATCTGTGCAGGCAATCGGCGATTTATTATATCGAATCCGTGGACAAAAAGAGCTTTATTTATACAAAAGACCGCTGTTACGAAACGAAATACCGGCTGTACGAGCTCGAAGATATGTTAGGCCATTATTTTGTCCGATGCTCCAAGGCAATGATTGTCAATCTGCGAAAAATCCGGACCGTGAAATCGGATTTCGGAGGCCGAATGGAAACCACGCTTTTGAATGACGAGCACATTATCATATCCAGAAGCTATGTGAAGGAGATAAAAAGGAGGCTGGAGTTATGAAAGAATGGTGGAAGAACATGTTTCAGCAGATGCTGATGATTACGTTTGGCGTGTCCTGCAGCCTGGCACTCCTTGCAGTTTATTTTGCAATCAGGGGCGAGACGGTAACCTTTAGCATGAGGCATATGATATCACCGGTTGTGACAGGAGTGATTTGCCCGTGGTCGTCGCTGGTGCTTGATAAAGTCATGCTGAAGCCGCAAAAACAGTTTTTAATCGGAGTTGCAATACACTTTCTGATTACGTTGGGAATTGTTATGGGGCTTGGGTATCTGTTTCAATGGTACACGGGAATGTCGGGGGCAGTTGCCGTGCTGATTGATTTCGTGATTATTTACGGATTTGTTTGGGCCGGTTCCTATTGGATGGGCGTCATCAATCAGCGCAAAATCAACTCCGCGCTTGACAGCATCCGGGACGAAGAATAGACCGTAGCAGGTTCGGAACGGCACAACAGAGGTTGTAAGGAATGGTCCCTCTATTCTATATGGACATGAGATTTGTGTTTTTTTCCTGCCGCATGAAAGGAATTTAAAAATCGGCATGTAAAGAAAATTGTACAGTTGCTATGCAGGACAAAACATCGCAAACAAAAACAGGACAATCTGCTTTCCATACGATAGAATATAACTGAAAGGCGGTGATCCGATGGACTGGGTCAAAACGATCGATGCAGCGCTCAAATATGGTTATGATTCCCCGGAGAGCTTTGCAAAGGCATTCAGCCGGTACCATGGTGTATCTCCGGTGCAGGCTAAAAACGGAAGCCCCGTTCGCTTTTTGAATCGGTATATCGTCAGGATCATCATTGAAGGAGGCAGCGTGATGGAGTACAGAATCGAAAAATGGGATGCATTTGACTTGGTATTGCATGTAGAAACCTTTGAACCCGGAACGGATGAGACCGGAGGTGAATATTGATGGATGAGCGTTTACTCATCAAGCAGGCAGAACAGTTCTATCCGCTTGATAACTGCAGGATAACTCGTGTGCCCGGGCATGATGGCGGGCGTAATACGATTTTTATCATCACATCGAACGATGGAAAAAAGACTGTTCTGCGGGCTTCTGAACTACCGGACAGAACGGAAGTTGATTATCTCGCAGAAACAGCCTTTGTTCACTTTCTTGCACAAAATGGCGCGCCGGTGGCAGACGTTCTCCCTTCCATCAATCAAAAATTTGTTGAACAGGTTGAACAAGACGGGCAGATTATCTTTCTGTGCATGTTCGCGTATTCAAAAGGGATACTGCTGTCCGACAACGAATATCGCTATCGGGAAGGTGTTCCGCTGGAAGAATATTTCTTCAATACCGGCAAGGCGCTCGGTATGATCCATCGGATATCAAAGCAATATGTCCCGCAATATCCTCGTGTGGATTATCGGGAGAAATACAACAGGGCACACATCGACAAGTTGATTCCTGATCACTATGAGGCGCTGAAAGCAGCGATCTTTCATCGCCTTGATCTGTTTTGCAATCTGCCTGTTGATCCAAATGTATTTGGGATGGTTCACTTCGATTACAGCGACGGGAACTATCATATTGATATGTCTACCGGCCGAATCACAGTTTTTGATTTCGATAACTGTATGAAATGCTGGTACATGTTTGACCTCGCCAACCTGTGGACACACGGTGAAGGCTGGTGCCGTTCGATCCGTGATGGCAACGAACGCATGGCTTATATGAAGCATTATTTTGACACGATCCTTGCAGGCTATCGGACAGAAACCGAAATTTCGGAGGAGATGCTGACGCAGCTGCCGCTCTTCATCGATATGGTGCTGATTGAAAACATCGTGGATGAATTTGAGTGCTGTGCAAGAGATGGCGAACTGCCGGATGATGAAGATATTCAGGATGCGTCTGAATGTCTGATCAAAGGAATTCCATATGCCGGTCTTGGCGTGACGACAATGGATTGATCAGACGTACCCTGACTGAGCCTGTCATGGTATGAAAATTTAAGGACATACAACGTTATTTCATCGTTCCCTGAGAAGGAGGTTTATCGTTTATGAATGTTTCTGTTATCCCATATCTCGCCTTCAACGGCAACTGTAAAGAAGCAGTTGACAGATATATCCGTGTGTTCGGCGGGAAAGTGAAGTATATCTCATATTGGGAAAAGGAAAACTGTGACGACCCTTCCCGGTGGGGAAAGGTCATGCATGCGGAGTTCGATCTCGGCAACACACAGATGAGCGCAAGTGATTCGCCGTTCGAGGTTGTCAATGGCGGTGCCGTAAGGCTGATGATTCACATGGATCATAAAGAGGATGCATTGAGGGCCGTTGAGACCCTATCGGAAGGCGGAACTGTCATTGCTCCACTTTCACCTCACCCCAAGCCCGATGACAGTGGTATGGGTGCTGTCGTAAAGG
>JAZUGQ010000028.1:0-7840 GCA_045641285.1 Lachnospiraceae bacterium | reverse complement strand
TTCCGTCCACCGGTTCCATTTTTCTTCATCGGCATATCCCCAATATAAAAGAGAAGCAATTCTCGGGTCGGAATAGCAGGCACAATAAACCTGCCATGCCAGATCCTTATGCGGTGCATCTTTCAAGATTCCATAAGTTATCCCAAGAGAGGTGTAAAACTGGTCGGGAAATACTTCATATTGCGTAAAGCCTTGCTTTTCTCCTCGCTGTCCCGCATAGAAGGCCGCAAGGACATCAGCCGGAATCTCTTCTTCGTTGGGATCTCCCTGATCCCCCCATGCTACCGTGATTTTTCCGTTTGCAAAATCTTCGTACACCATAGTGAGCAACTCTTTTACATCATCCTGACACAATACATTTGTATAGGTCTGAGTTAACCGGTTGTAATCCGCATGAAGCCAATCCCGGTATCCGAGAAACGCCAATGTTGCTCCGGAAAACGTATAAAACCTCAGTTTCGCATCCTTATCCGGAATTACTTCCCAGATACGACGTATCGATTCATAACTTCCGTCATACAGTTCATCAAAGTAACTTGTATACTGATTGTTTACATACAGATATATACCATCATCCGTATACTGAAGTCTTCTCGGTATTGTGTAAATAACATCATTTAGCGTTATCCGTTTCCATTCAACATCCGAATAATTATTCTTCAGAGCCTGACCTTCTTCGGTTTCGAAATACTCATTCAGAGGCTGAAAATTCTTTTCCACAAACTTATTGTCCAAAGTTGAATATTCCCAGGCGCATGAAGTCAGAATATCCGGTGCTGCATTTTGGGAACGTTGATTTTCCACCCATTGTCCATATTCCTTTCCGCCGATATAATACGCATCACGAATAAAATCAATACGACAATTGATTCCTTTTTCGTCAATAAATTTTTGGATTTCTTCTTGTACTTCTTCGCTTGCAGAACCTGAAAAATGCAATGCCCAGACAATATGCGGTGTCGGATCGTCCTCAACCGGAGTCGGCGTACTCGATATTTCCGCTGCTGGGGTCGGCGTACTCGATATTTCCGCTGTCGGAGTTACCTTCGTTGCTTCCGTCGGAGTCATTACCGGTTCGGTCGGTGTTTTGGTCGTCAGATTCTCTGTCGAATTCTCTTTTTCACACGCCGAAAGAAGCAGGGACAATATCACGATTATGGCAATTCTGAAAAACGTCTTTTTCATGTGTTTTCCCTCACAATCTTTATAAGTTTTATTTCGTCCCGTCCGGTCATTTCCGATAGCGAAACTGTTCTTAGTAGATTTTTTATGTATCTACCTTTAGGTAGTATAACACGTACCTGGTAGACGTGTCAACGCTTTTTTCTATCATATATATCGTTATACAGGAAAGCATGTCTCTTGCGGCATGCCCGCGCCGAGCGCGTGTTGCGAGGCAACTGATTCCCTTGCGCGTGAGTGTGCATCCTCGCGGAGCTTTTTATCGCATAGGGCAAGACTGTCCTATACGATAAAAAACCAGTTAAACATCACATATGACAGTATTCCTGAGTCCGTCATGCTCAAAAGCAGCGGAATGACAATTATCGCAATGCTTACGATTGATGCAACAAGAAAACTTTTCAAACGGCTGCACAAAAATGCCGCCGTAATCGTACATAGTACCATTCCGACATATCGTTTCAAGTATATCAGGGTAATCACACCGGCTATGGAAATTCCTGCCGGATAGGATGCAAAATCTCTAATGCTGTTTGCCTGATATCCGATTCCGTCGGTTCCATATCCCACAAGCACCTGATACAGATATCGCCCATATATCAATACGTAAAATGCCGTTATTGTTCCGGTCAGAATAAGAATCTTATAACCGATTACTTTGTTTCTCTCCGGTGAAATCCGTATCTGTTCCGCCATTCCGGTTCTATACTCTGTCGCAATTATCGCAGTTCCGCACAAAACCGACACAATGATTGCGCAAATTCCTAAGATACCATTTTGTTTTTGTTCCTTATACAATTTTTCATATCCGCGGCTGTCAAGTGCTCTGGCCCCTTCTTGGGTTTGCAGATAATTTACATAATCCTGTATCTTTTCCAATGCCGATTCTTTCAGGTAAAGGACATTTGCATTAGACGTTTTTTTTCTTTCTGTCTCGATTTCTTCATAAAACTGTACGGTAAGTTCTTGATATTCATCCGGTTCCGCCTGTTCCAATCGATACAGATAAGATTGATAAAACATTTCTTCCATTGATGTATAATACTTTTGATACGGTTTTGTTGTTATCGCCAAAATTCCGCAAAGAATCAGAAAAAGATATCCTATTTTTTCAAATCGAAGAAATTTCGTGCATTCATGTATCAAAGCCTTCGTATGCATTCCGGATACTAATTTTTCTGTTTTTCTTTTTTTTAGAAAATGTCCGTTGCTTCCTTCGTTTACCGCAATTCCGCGTCCCTTCTCATATACAATCCAATCTGTCAGTCCCAAAGCAACTATTACAACAGCAAAAATAAACAACGCCACAACATAATAGCTTATCGGTCTTCCGAACAGGGATTCATTTCGATATCGAGCAATCGTATATCCCGGATTTGCAAAGGAAATCAGGTTGATTCGTTTCCATCCGGCCAAATGACTGCGATCGTCAATCGTTAAATACAATATTCCCTCTGCCCCTACAAACGAAAACAGAATCACATAAACTTTCATTGCCGATGATACCAGTATACTTGCCGTTGCCGTAAGCACAGCAACCGTTACAGAGACAATACAGGACCACACATAGTACAACACCAAAAACATTCCGATTGATATTTTCAACACGGACTGTCGATATCCGTTCAACGCCTGTAACGGTTCTGTCAAAAACGTCGCTGATGGTCTTCCGTATAATACGATTCCCGTACCAACCGATGTCACTAAAAATAGCAGATTAATCAATGCACAGCATATCGTAACCGTGGCCATACGGGTCAAAAACATCCTGCCGCGTCCTTCTTTCATCGTGGCATACAAACACAGCAATCCTTGTTCCTTTTCCTGTGTAAGCAGGAGGGAAACAATCAGAATCGCCATGAATATTTCAAAAAAAATCAAGCTCGGTAGTGATAGTGCCTCCGAAACACCCTTTGTCTGTGTGTTTTGATATCGTATTTCCTGCAATGCCGCGTATTCCCGGCTTGTTTTTTCAGCCTCTGCCATTGTTTGTGCATTTTCTCCAAGCACCCTTGATATAATACGGTATTCCTTCACAGCACCTGCGGCTTTGGTAACAAATTCGCCATATTCAACCGCTTCCTTGTATTCCGCTTCCTTCAAAGCATATAATTCCTGTTCCGCAAACAGGTTCTCGCAGTATTTCGGATAGTCTGCATTTTCTGCAGTTTCCGGATTCCCGTATATAATCAAGGAAACTTCATTTTTCATCACTGACAACTGTTGCATCGCATCATCGTCATTTTCATTCCGAAGCTCGTCGGTAAGCTTCCGATATGCGTGTGCCGGAATCGTCTCATATTCTGCCTGATACCAAAAATACAAAGAATTAACTATCAGAAGTGCCAGAAGAAGTCCTATCAGTTTCCGATTATGCCATAGCTTATACCATTCGTATCGCAACATTATTTGCTCTCCATCCCAAGACTCATATAGATTGCTTCAACCGAAGATTCTTCCATTCCACTGTACTTTTCATATAATTCGGAAAGCTGTCCGCTTTCGATAATCTTACCATGATTCAAAAAAATGATTTCGGATGCCAATTTTTCCAAATCGCTCACAATATGGGTCGCAATTATCACTATCTTTTCCTCTGCCACCTTTTCCACCAGCTCCCGAAAATTCACCCGTTCCCTTGGATCCAATCCCACGGTCGGTTCATCCATTACGAGTATCGACGGCTTGCCAACCAGTGCCTGTGCCAACAAGGTTCGTTGTTTCATTCCTCCGGAATATGTTCCGATACAGTCATTTCTTACATCCCATAAATTAACATCGTTAATAATGTTCTCTATTTCATCCGATACGTCTTTCTTTTTGCACCCCTTCAGCGAGGCCACATAATAAAGAAAACGCATTAACGTAAAATTTTCGTATAATCTCTGTTGCTGCGGCATAAAACCTATTTTTGCACGATATGCTCTGCCCATCGAAGTAATCTCCGTTCCATCAAAAAAGATTTTTCCGGAGGTAGGCTTCAGTCCGGTTGTAATCATCCCCATCAAGGTGGATTTTCCCGCCCCGTTTGGTCCGAGGAGTCCATAAATACCTTCCCGAAACGTATAAGAAAAATCATCCAGTACGCATTTTCTTCCGTATTCCTTTTTCAGATTTTCCGTTTTTAATTCCATGGTATCTCTCCGTTATCATTATTTTGATATTTATTTTGCCGTTTCATACCCTTGCAATGAAATTGCATTTTGACCTTCTCCGTTCCAAAAATCTTCCGTTGAAAGATATCCTGCTTCCATGCCGTTTTCCCCGATTACAAATCCATAACAGCTTTTACCGATAATAACTTCCGGCCGGAATACTGTCGAGGAAATCTCCGTTTTCTTTATTTCTTCTCCGGTTTCCGCATCATACAACCGATAAACGTTCGGTTCAGACGATTGACTGCAAACCAACCCACTGTCGGTTCGAACAACCTTCCAAATTTCGAAATCCAATTCTCGAATATATTCTCCGTTGTATCGATACATTCCGGTTTTATTATCCTCTCCGTCGAGCAAGAAAAAATCTTCGCAAAAATAAACATCCGAATATTGTCGTTTATCCAATATGCAGGTCACTTCTTTTGTGGCAATGTTATAGTCATAAATCTCTGCCCATTGATGTTTTGGCATCTCTTCCCAATAATTTTCTTTCGTCAGACCATCCGGTATCTGTCCCGAGTCTCCGTACGTGTCCAAATCCGGTCCGACATAAGGAATATCCAAAAAGAAAGACAGAAAATAAATATGATTTCCGCGAACATCACATTGTGCTACCCGTGCATTATAATTTTGGGTCCGAAAAGCTTCCGAGAACTGTCCGTCCTCCAAATCAATTCTCATAATTCCCGCTATATTAACGTCTTTCATTTCACCGACAAGCCATTGAGTTTCTCCGTCACTGTTTTTTGTTTCAATCAAATCGTACGGATTTTGATATACCGCAAACATAGCTTCATTGGTAAAAAATACCGAATCCGGATATGACGCATACGAAGGCAGCGTTCCGATTAACTTCCGATTTTCCCCTTGAAGATCGGAGCAGTACAATTCACCGTTATCGCTCAGAAAATAGCATTTTTCCCCTTGTATCATTACCGGTTGATTGGAAAATTCATATGCAACACATCCCTCCTGAATCACCTTACCGTCTATCGAACGTTTTGTCTGTTCGTGTATACAACCCGCATCAAAACAAAAGGGCATTCCGATTTTGCTTTCTGAATCAAATATCTGTAAACGACTGTCCTGATTATGATATAACGCATACTCTTCCGTCAAAAAGCTCTGTCCCAGAAATTTGTGGCAAACGAATTCCGGTTGTTTTTCCTCTTCTTCCGGCTGATTCGTCGATTCTGCCTGTGACTGATTCTTCGAAATCTCTTTCGATCCGTTTTTCTCTCCGCATGCACAGCAAAGAATACAGATTGCCACAAATATCAATACAATTTTTCGTTTCATAAAAATCTTCCTCTCCATGGATATTCCCATATATTATCAACACGCTTCTCATATTTTCTCAAATTTATACCGCTCGCAAAAAGCCTTATTTGAGGTCAACTGCCTTTACAAAATCACCATGTCTACTATTTATAGAATAACATATATTGATAGACGGGTCAATACCATCTGGTAGAAGTTTTTTATTTTATAACGCCGCCTTCCTTCCGTCCTACGGAAAAGCTCATCATCGGAACAAAGCATATCGCTTGCGATATGCTCGCGCCGCCTGTGCGTCGCAAAGCGACATATTTCCTCTGCACAGGCGTGTGCATCCTCGCGGAGCGTTTTTTATCTCATAGGACGCACTTTCCTATGAGATAAAAAAAACCCTGCACAAAATTGTGCAGGGCTTAAAAAGCATTTTCGAAGATTAGTGAGTAATAATCTGCTCGGTTTCCTTGTCGAAAATATGCATCTTGGTAAGGTCAAATGCAATTCTGATGGTGTCGCCGGGTCTTGCGGTTGTACGAGGATCAACACGAGCGGTGATATCGTAATCATCAACTGCAAAGTAAAGGAATACTTCGGCACCGAGAAGCTCGTATACACGTACGGTAGCTTCGAAGGAAGCGGACGGATTAGCCATGATGAAAGCTTCCTCATCCTTAACATCCTCAGGACGAATACCAAGTACAACTTCCTTATCAACATAGCCGCCTTCAACAAGCTTCTTAGCTCTTGCTTCCGGAACAAGAATCTTGTTGTTGCCGAACTGCAAATATACATTGTTGTTCTCAACAAGTACAACAGAATCCAGGAAGTTCATCTGAGGAGATCCCATGAAACCTGCTACGAACAAGTTGTTCGGCTTGTCATAGAGATTCTGAGGAGTATCAACCTGCTGAATAACACCATCCTTCATAACAACGATTCTGGTACCAAGTGTCATAGCCTCGGTCTGGTCATGTGTTACGTAAATGATGGTAGCTTCCAGTCTCTGGTGAATCTTGGAAATCTCAATACGCATCTGTACACGGAGTTTTGCATCCAAGTTGGAAAGAGGCTCATCCATGAGGAATACCTTAGGATTACGAACGATTGCACGACCCATGGCAACTCGCTGTCTCTGACCACCGGACAGAGCCTTCGGCTTACGATCGAGCAACTGCTCAATACCAAGAATCTTAGCTGCTTCATTTACAAGCTTGTCAATCTGATCCTTCGGAACTTTACGAAGCTTCAAACCAAATGCCATATTGTCATATACGGACATATGAGGATACAAAGCGTAGTTCTGGAAAACCATGGCGATATCTCTATCCTTCGGCTCAACATCGTTCATCAGCTTGTCTCCGATGTAAAGCTCACCACCGGTAATCTCTTCCAGACCGGCGATCATACGAAGGGTTGTGGACTTACCGCAACCGGAAGGTCCTACGAAAATGATAAATTCCTTATCCTTAATATCAAGGTTAAAGTTCTTAACAGCAACAAATCCGTTCGGATATGTTTTGTTGATGTTGATAAGTTTCAAACTAGCCATCGAAATTTGCCTCCTAAAATTTCATAAAAAACATGCAGTGCCGCACAGCACCACATCACTGTGCCTATGATACACTATGAAAATAAAAAATTCTATATCGCAAATGTACAAATAACGTTTTCCTGTTTTGTTTATATTGCATAAGATTACGCATCATTTTTTGTTTTATCGTAAATATTAACGAAATGTTTTCTCGTTTACTGTGAAATATCAACATAAAAATGTCAATTTCCTTTTATACGTCCCGAAACGGCCCGATATCATTGTATATTCCGTCTATTCTCGTTTGCAATTTATGGTAACATTTGCTAATATGTCATAAGGAGGGGCCCATACGAAGTATGGGAAGATACCTTATGACCTACGCACTGCCTTCGCGAACTTGTCATAAGGAGGGGCCCGTTGCGAAGCAATGGGAAGATACCTTATGACCTACGCACTGCCATCGCGTAGCGATTTATTATGGCAGTGCTACCCGTCAGCGATTTATTATGGCAGTGCTACCCGTCAGCGAACTCTAATGGCAGTGCTTCCCGTATATGTCATAAAGAGGGGCCCATACGAAGTATGGGAAGATTCCTTATGACCTACGCACCGCCTTCGCTTCAGCGAATACTAATGGCGGTGCTACCCGCTAGCGATTTCTTATGGTGTGGCTTCCCGTATATATCATAAG
>JAZUGQ010000027.1:0-6820 GCA_045641285.1 Lachnospiraceae bacterium | reverse complement strand
CGACGCGCTGGTTACCGTCTCCGTGCCGACCTTTACGAAGCTCTTGATGGCGTAGTAGTATACCACGCCGCTCTCGGTCGTCGTATCGGTAAAGCTCAGGTTCTTCTGGGTGGAACCGATCATATGCCAGGTTCCTTCCTGAGTATCCTTCCGGTAAACGAAATATCCGTTTGCGCCGGGTACCGCAGACCAGCTGACCTTGACTCCGCCGCTGACATTGGCAACCTCATCGATAGCCGGAGGTGCCATGAAAATGCCGGACATCGACTCGCCGGGGTCATTTACCCCGCCGTTCTTCTTAACCAGTGCGATTGCATAGGTATAGAGGGTATTGTTCTGTGCGGTCTTGTCATAGTATCCGACCGCCGTCTGTGTTGCCAGAACGGTCCAATCGGTTTCTCCTTCGGCCTTTCTCAAAATCCGGTAGGAATACCCGGTTGCTGCCTTCCATTTAATCGTCACACCGTACCATGAATTGGTCATGGTCAGAACCGGAACCGTCGTGGTATCCTTTTCAAGGAGCATAAACCGGTATCCGGACAAATCCGTATTGCTGTCGCAAATTTTGGCATTTCCGCCGTCCGTTCGGGTTCCTGCGAGAATGTCATACGCCGCAAGGTCTCCGGACAGATTCAACGCACCGTTCGCAACCGCTTTGATTCCGCTCACATACAGTCTTCCGGAGCCTGTCCAAATGACATTGTCACCCATCCGAATTCCGTAAGAAGACGAAAGCACTCTGCAGTCACCGTCGATGACAACCGTTACGCCATCCGGCACGCAGATGCCGGCATCGACCGACCCGATTTCCGTAATATCCGCATTCCGTAACGTCAGTGTCTTGGTCGCAGCATCGTACTCCGCCGTTCCGTCACCGCAGGCAACCGTCAGCGTACGGGAGTTCATTTGCACGCCGTTGACCCGGACCTCATAATATTCCATCGGTTTGATATTGAAATACCGAATCGAAGCGGCCGGCTTGCCTCCCTGCCATTCGGTGCAGTTCGTTCCGGCTGTATTGTCGGACGCCAGAACCTGATACTCCTCCGGAGTCACGTTCAGCGTCAGTTCTTCTGTCATATCGATCGCACCGGTACCGGCCTGAATCAGAAGGCTTGCACCGTCGCCAAGCACAACGGATACGTTTCCGACAATTCCGTACATCTTGGAAATCAGCTTACAGTTTCCGTTAATTTTCAGTGTAACATTCGGATTACCGATGACATCAATCGCACGGTACTCACTGTTGATTGTCACATCCGTCAGCGTCAGTGTCTTTGTTTCGGGATTGAATACCGCTCCGTCGGTTTTCGTGCTCATGGACGTAAATTCAAACCCGTCTACATATACCTCATAATGAGTAATCGGCTCAATGCAGAGAGACCGGACTCCTGTGCCGATTGTATCGGTAGTCATCGGCTTGAGATTTGTTCCGTCCTTATCTCCCGACACCATTACCTGATAATCACCGGGGGTGATTACGGATATTCCGTCGTCACCCGAGCTTATCGGTTTTTGCGACCGAATCATAAGTCTCGGAATCTTATCGGGATCAACCTTACGCATTTGAATGGTTTTGATTCCGCAAAATCCGCATCTCTCCGACTGGATCTCGCAGGAGCCGTCAATTATCAGAGTCATAGGATTCATAGCATAGATTATATACCCACTGCTGTTCACCTTGGTCATCTTCGTACCGTCTCCGACAATCAGCGCATTTCCGTTTTTATCCAGGGTAACCCTGCCTTCGTCACAATAAATCACCGTCTTGCGGGATGTCATTTCCTCCCCGTTGACCCAGATTCCGTAATGAACAATCGGCTGAATCTGAATATACTTCACTTTTACGGACGTCCCCATATCCTGGTTCAGGGCATTTCCCCGCCAGAAAACTGCATTCGTACCGTAACGGTTATCCGCAACCCGAACCTGGTACCGATCCAGCGAAACATTCAGTGCCAGCGTATTGCTCGGCCATATTGCGTTCTGGTTGGAACGAATCAGCAGAGTTGCGTCGGTTCCCATAACAATGTCGTTGTTTCCGTTAATTCCGTAAGAACCGGTCGTCTCAATCGTGCAGGCTCCGTTAATCACCAGCTGCACATCCGACGGTACCGAAACCGCGTTCGAAGCGCTTGTCGAAATGACCGCATCGGTCAAAATGAGCTGCTTCTTCGCGTCATCGTAAACCGCCGTTCCGCTGCCGCATTGTACCGTACTGCGTTTCGATGTGAACGAAGTATTTCCGATCTTCACAGCGTACCGGGTTGCCGCCTGAATCTGCACATACCGGATTTCCTCTCCGGTCTCTCCGTTCACCCATTCCGCCGCATCGGTTCCGTCCTGATCGGAAGAAACCAAAATGCTGTATTCCTCATACGCAAGCCCCAGTTTGCCCGGATCGTTGTCCGGAACCGCTTTGTCCTGCGATGTCTTGACGGTCAGTTTTGCATTCTCCGCCATCGTCAGCTTCTTGCAGGTTCCGATTCCCTTGCCGGCAACACTGATGACACACGTTCCTTCAATGCCAATCGTCGTGTCGGCCGTTCCGTAAACCGCATAATCAAACCGATTCGTTCCCGTAATCGTTGCATTGGTCAGCGTCAGACAATCCCTGTCCGGATCGTATGTTGCCGTACCGCTGCCGCATTGTACCTGCAGAGTCTTGGAGTTAAACTGCCGGTTGTTGGCAAAAACACCGTATTTGGTTGCCGGATAAATGCGGAAATAGTGTACCGTCGCCGGAACGACTCCGCTCTTTTCCGCTGCCCCGGTTCCGTCATAACTGTCGGAGCGGACCATATAGAATTCGTCGTTATTGCTGCTGCCGCTCCCCCATAACGGTTCCTTGGTGCTGACATAAGCGGACTGTTCTGCCTGTACCAGCAGAGTGGCGTCCTCGTTCGGCGTAAACCGGAAATTGCCGGACATACCCTTTTGGGCCGAACGAATCACATTATTTCCCGCCAGAACAACCGTAATGTCACCGGATGCCTCGATGACGTATCCGTTTTCGTTGCACTTGGTTAATTCCAAATCTTTTAATGAGATCGTTTTAAGGAGATCCGTATACGTTGCGGTTCCTCCGTTGACAGACAGATAAAATGTCTTCTCATTCATCTGCACACCGTTAATCCATACCGGATATTTCTTTGCCGGATACACATTCAAAAATTTGTAAGTGCTGGCCACACTACCGGAAGACCATGAGAGCTTTCCTTCGGTTCCGGCCGTATTCTTTGCCAAATAAACATAATATGCATTTATATCGACACCCATGTCGACATTCTGACCTCCGCACAGCAGCGCAATGCTGCTTGCCTGAATCTTCAGGGATGCATCGGTGCCGAATACCAACTTCTTACACCAGGAAATTCCGACCGAGACGTTGCTGATGGTACAGGTACCGTTCACCTCGAGTATCATATCTCCCGGCATCTCGATACCGTACCCGTTTGCCTGCCCTTTGGTGATTGCGGCATTGGTCAGAACGATTTTATTTTCGCTCTCGACGTATTCCGCCGTTCCGGTACCGCATGTGATAATATGCTTCCGGTCGGTGAATTCCTCACCGTTCACCCGGATTCCCGTTCCCTCTACCGGTACGACCGAGAAATACCGGATTGTTTCGCCCGGAACTTTGCCGTCCCATTCCGCTGCGTCCTGCATAAACGTGGTTGTACCGGCCAGGCACGCAACCGTATCCGGATCGTCCTCTACCGCAAAATTACCGTATGTCGCGTAAATGGCCTGCTTTGCTCCGGAAATCTCAACCTGAGCCTGGCTCATCGTAATACCCTTCGCCATAATACCGAAGCCGGACGAATATATATTCAGCGTCAAACCGGTAATCGACAGTGTTTCTCCTGTACGGGCTCCGTAAAAGCTGCTCGTTGAGTTCTGTTTTACATTAACAGTCAGAGTCCCGCTTCCCCGAATCGTCAGATTCCCTTTTGCATAAATTCCGTTGCTGGTCGGTTCCAAGCCTGATGCAGTTAAGTTGATTGTATTGTTTCCGATACAGTCAACAATCAGACTCTCATCGGAGGCAATGATTCCGTTCTGGTAGGGGCCTACCTTCGTGCATGTGCCGAGGGTTGCGCCGTTCAGAGTCAGGGTTCTGGTCTCCGGCTTATACGCTGCGGTTCCGCTTCCGCATTGTACCGTCAGCTTTATCTCCGTCATCTGTGTTCCGTTTACCCAAACCGGATACTTCTCCATCGGTTTCAGAACAATACTCCGGTAAAGTGCCGGGTTCTTAATGGTCTCGTAGTATACGCTTTCGCTCAGACTTCCGGATGTTCCGGCGTACGCTACGGTCTTGGTCTTGTCAAAAATCACCGAACCGCTTGTCAATGCCGCATGTGTCGAGCCTACCATGGTCACGTTGGCTTTGTCATTTATCTCGATGTTATAAACGCCGCAATCGACGCAGTAATCCGAACTTTGCAGCTGCAGCTTTGCATTGTTAACGGTAAATTTGCCTCTTGTTCTCACACCGATTCCTGTTACCTGATCGTTGCTTCCGGCGGTCAGTACCAGAGAACCGGTTCCGGATATCGTCAATGCCTTGGTACTGTAGATTCCGTACTTCGTTTCGGTATCGGCGGGCTTTTGCGTGATTATATTGATGATGTTGTCCCCGTTCAGAACCAGGTTCGTGCAGGTTCCCATATCAATTGCCGCTTTGTTGGCCGAATTCAAATTGAAAATTCTCGCATTCTTCAGCGTCACGGTATCGGCAGACGGGTCATACGTTGCCGTTCCGGCTCCGCATACAATCGTCAGTTGCGCCGATGTAAACTGTTTCCCGTCCACATAAATCGGATATTTCACAATCGGCTGTATTCCGATATACTTTACGTTTCTCAATAACGTCGTGTTGTCACAGACAACCGCATTGCTTCCGTCAACCGAATCGGAATGCAGAATCATATAATCATCCGGATTTACCGTCACCGTCAGTGTACCGACGGAACAGTCAATTGCTGACGTCGTACCGCAAATGAATCCCTTCACGTCGGTCAGGCTGACATTTTTGCCGCTGACAATACCGGCCTTGGGAACATCGTCAAAGGCAATCGTCAGATTGCTGAGCGTGATGCTTTCATTTGCGTAGATGCCGTAATAATCACTGTTGCTTTCGAAAGTCAGGGTACCGCTTCCCGTAATCCGAACATCCTTTTCGCTGAAAATCATGAGCAAATCCAGAGAACCCGTTCCCCCAAAGGTTTTGCTGGAGTCTGACCGGCAGATTCGGTTCGTTCCGATTACTTCAATCGTCAGATCGTCCATAGAATAAATGCCGCTTTCGGCCGTATTTTCGCAGTAAAAATCACTGATGGTCGCATTGGTCAGCGTCACTTTCTTCAGTTCGGGATCATAGACTGCGGTTCCGCTTCCGCATGCAATGGTTGTTTTGTCCGAAGCAAATTCGATTCCGTTCACAAACACATTGTATCTGGTAACCGGCGTAACTTTGAAATATTTGTAATTGCGGAGTCGGGTGTCTTTCGTCCAGTCGACCGCATTGGCACCGTTTTCCTGTGTTGACACGGAAATCCGATTCGTCTCGTCGGAAACGGAAATCACCGGTTCCGTTTCATATGAAAAAATACTGTAATCCTTACCGGCCAGTGTCGTTACCAGCGGGTTGACGGTCACGGTTCGCGATGCAAATACTGCCGTATCCGTTTCCGTCACAAACAATCCGAGGGATTCCAGCGTGATGTTTCCTTCGGAATAAATACCGTCACGGCCGCTTCCTCGCAGGCTTTCCGAAATCGGAATTCGGATTGTCAAAGTACCCGTACCGAGAAGTTTCAGGTCATAGTCGGCGCTGATTCCTCTGTACGATTCGTTATAATAAGCATTGCTGTTCAGTGTAATACTGTTCGTTCCGATTACATTGACGGTGAGCTGCTCGATTTCCTCGTCTGTACAGTAGATTCCGGCACGAACATCATCCACCTCGGAAAATTTCGTAATCTCTGCCTCATTTAGCGTCAGTGTACCGCTATCAGGATCGTACGCTGCGGTTCCTTCGCCGCAGACGATGGTTTTGTTTTTCGATGTAAACTGTTCGCCGTTTACCCAGACCCCGTATCGAACCAGCGGCTGTGCGATTCGGACATACGAATACTCGGCCAGGGTCTTTGTCCGGTCCCATACGGCCGTTTCCGCCTCATTGACATAAACTTTCCAATTGCTCGGAATCGTCAGTGTCAGATTGGCATTGACGGATTCTCCTTCCGAAGTGTTCCCCGGCTTGTAGAATATTGCCTTGTTTCCTTTGCAGCAGATTTCGGAATTCCTGATTACCATAGCATCATTTGCATAAATGGCATAGCAGTTCGTTCCCGCTGCCGTAATCGTAATATCGGCATTTTCGATGCTCAATTTGCCGGTTGTCGAGAGAGCCATTGTTATACCGCCGTCTCCGTCAAACATTGACGCCGGGATATCCATTACCAGACTTCCCGGGCCCTTAATCGTCAAATCGTCCTGCACCTCGATACCTTCGATGTATTTCGTCGTGTTCACCGAGTGCTGAATCCGGTTCGTCCCCTTTAATACGATGGTAAGGGGTATTCTCGCAAAAATGGAACTGTAAATCGTGTTCGAATCATAGTGATCGCCTTCGGTAATTGTTGCATCTTCAAGCGTTAACGTGTTGGTGTCCGGATCAAACGTCGCCGTTCCGTTTCCGCACTGTCTTGTCAGTTCCAGTGAGGTAAATGCCTTGTCCCCGAGATATACATCGTATCTGTGGTCCGAAAATACATACATATACTTAATACTTGTCGTAAAATTCTTCGGA
>JAZUGQ010000026.1:0-16426 GCA_045641285.1 Lachnospiraceae bacterium | reverse complement strand
CCCCTTGAGGTACTTGACAATATCCGTGACAGAAAGCTTGGGCGGAGCGGTAACGAAACAGTGGACATGGTCACATTCGCTGCATTCAAAAAGCTGAACAGAAAAGCCCTTGTCATCCGCAATCTGCTGAACAAGCTCTTTCAGATAGGACTCAACTTCGGCTGTAAGAACCTTACGGCAGTGCTTGACAGACCATACCACATGGTAATTAATGTTGCACACAGATGTGCGGTAATGAATAAGATTTTCTTTCATACATATAGTATACCACAAAGTATGGTAAAACGCAAGAAAAATCGAATGTATGTTCTGATTTTTTCAGTCTCAACGATTTTTCTTGCGTTCATACGCTTTCATCTCGGCACTTGAAGAACCGAGGATTCCCGCTTGTTATCCTAAATTGTATATTTTTAATGCCAATAATCTTTTAACATATCTGATTAAGCTTCAAAATACTGCATGACTCATAATTATACATAATACGGATTCGGCTTTGCGAGCAAACTAATACAGTCAGCAATCCAGCCAATGCCGAACAATCCAGCGGTAAACAGGTACAAAATTCCGGTTCCTGTTTTCCCTTCATAGAACTTATGAGCCCCAAAATACCCACCAAACAAACACAAACAGAATGCAACCCATTTATCCTTCGGCTTTCCGTAACCACCGTTTCTATTGACATTCGCGTTCATGTTCATATTGGTGTTAGTAATAACAATATTAGGTGTATCCATTTTCATCTGGCCAGTCTGGCAGCCACACTTTGTACAAATAACCGCTGCTGCCGGAATAACTGTGCCACAACTCTGACAAAACTTCGTCTGTGGCTGGTTAAACACCGGTTGTTCTCTGGTAACATTCTCTATCGGACAGCCACATTCAGGACACGCTGTTGCGTTTGCCGAAATTACTGCTCCACATTCGCTACATGTTTGCGTTATCTCTCGCGGCGTTCCACAATGAATACAAACAGGTGCTTTATCACTAATATCCTTTCCGCAAAACATACATTTTACCAATGCCATTTTTCTGCCTCCTTTATCCGCTGATGAGTTTCTGAAAATTAATCTTTGCTTCGATTGCCTCAACCATTAACAAAAGTAAAAGCTTATGCCCAGTTAAGAATCAAAAATTCTACTTTCTCATCGCACAGACGTTCAAATGTTGTGTTCTTTTCCTTCGATCTATTCTAACCTTTTTGTAAGTATTCCAACAATGAATTTGCAACCTTACTGATTTCATTATCGTATGAATACAGCATATAAACCTTACCATCACTTGCCTGAATTACAACAATTCCATCAATACCAAGATTTTCGACAACATACATCCCCGGTAATATACAATCGTTTTCTTCCCGTTGCTTTATCGTGCAATCAACTACATTTAAGCGTTTTGAGCGAATCAAACCTGTAAGTTCATGCCCTTCATAAGACACTGCACCATACTTTCGCAGATATGACTTATACTCTTCCGCAAATGAGACTTGCAATTTCTCTTCTGCATCCAAAATACTATCGTCATCTTTTCCACCTGCAAAGACAAGTCCTTCCTGTTTTTCTAAATAATCACATATTTTCATACATCAGTCACCTCTTCTCATGAAATATTGGCTACAGATTTCCAGAATTCTCTTCTAATTTTTGCAAACTCATTTCTGTCAATCTCAGACGTTGTTTTGAAACCATGTAAGGCAGAATTATCATGTTCGGCTTTTGTTAATGTTATTAATGTGCCATTGCTACTTTGCCCTACATGATGTAATTCAATAGGAACCCCCGTTGAATCTAATGGTGCTAATCCCTCTTGCATACGTTGCAAATTCGTCCTTCCGTATTCATCAACACGTTTTAGGTCAATATCCTGTCGTAACAATGCCGTTTTTCCATTTAGCATCACCGGTTTTGCATTTGCTACCTTTAACGCCTGATATTCATCCATATTATGAATTTCTCCGATTACATCCAACGGATACTTTGATTCCTTTTGAATTACGGCTACTTCATTCATCGTTAATCCATTCTTCGTTGCCTGCTTTAATCCAATTGCCTCGTTAGCGCCACCGGAAACAGACCCTATAATAGCCCCCCATTTAAATCCCTCTGAACCGGACAATGCTGCGGCTTTGAGGGCTTCGCTCATATCTTTTGTCTGAATACCGGTCACTGCTCCGGCAGCAATTCCACCAAGTGCTCCCATACTAAGTGCACATGTAGCACCAGTCTTGGCTGATGCAGCAAAAATCATACTTACTGCAGGAGCACCTAATCCCCCCGACACAAGCGAAACAGTTGCACAAACCAGAATAACTCCGCTGCCTATTGCAACGTTTTTAAGAGCTTTTTCAAAAGTATCATCATAGCCCTCAAATGCCTTTACCGTAGTCTGTCCATCATCTCCTAGAGTAAAAACATATTTCTGGCCCTGAAAATACTCATCCAATTCTGCCAATGTGTATCCAAAAAAGATGTTTTTTCTGGAATTATAGTCAAGTTCCTGAATGAATTCTTTTGAAATATAAGTAATTTCAATTCCATCAATAACGTACTGATCACTGTCTATGGCGTTAACCATTTCATTATACAACGAATCCTGTACATAGCGAAAGAGATCTTCATCATTAAGTGATACAAAATCCGCATGATATTCATAAGGAGTATCATCTCCCATTTCCTCAACCGGAATCTCCATTTGCTTCATGTCATCTTTTGGAAGGTTTCTTGTCTCTCCGTTATCACCAGTGTTTTCAGGAGCGCATGCGACTAGCAACAAGGAAAACGTCAATACTAATGCAATAATCTTTTTCATTCATTTGTTCCTCCTTCCGTAGTGTCTTGAGATGATATAGTTGTATCATTTTCTTCACTAGCAGCATCTATTGTCGTTATATCATTTTCTTCACTAGCAGCATCTAATGCCTTTTTCCGCTTAAGGGTCTTCCAAACAATTCCTCCGATGCAAACTAATACGGCAACGGCAATTAATATGCCAGTAATCCATCCAACCGTATTTGATGTGTTGGAAGAATCAGCATTGTTGCTCCGCTTAACATCTTCATTAGCATTCTCTTGACTAACGTTCCCTTCATTCTCTAAATTGGGCACCTCTGTAACTGTCGGAATTACCGTTGGAAGAGGTTCTATCAGTGTACCATCATCTGAAATGGTAAATCCTTGGTCCATTTTCTGCTTAATCTCATTAAAAGATAATCCTGTCACAACATGAGCCTTAACCACCCGATCTGTTCCAACATAAATCACTTTCGTGGTAGTTTGATTCGTGAATTTGTTATAAGCAGTAATTGTATATATTCCCTCTTCAGTAAACTTTTCTCCCTCTTTTGCAGGTTTATTATAACGCACATCCTCCGTAAGTCCCTCTGCTCCATCTGCATATACTTCCTTCTTGACAATCATATCCAGATAGTGTGAATTTGCGAAATCCAAATAGAACCCCTTTTCTGTGTATGCACTATTCGTCAATTCTCCGCGTGTATACACATCAAACGGATATATCATACAGTTACCATTCCTAATGGAAAACTTGAAATAAATCTCATAATTATGATATGTCGGAAGCACCGAATGACCGAAAAGACTTATGGTCTCCTTGCAAATTTCATAATCCAAGGTTACTTCGTAATCTCCTTCTTCCAACAATTGGACATTGATATCTGCACCTTTAACCCAGGCATTAAGATAGTTCGCATACAATACAGGTTCCTTTTTATTATTTTGATAATCGGTATGCTGAACAATCAATGCTCCATAACCAAAATTTGTCTGTTCAATACCAAAATACTTGTCATATCCATCAGTATCTTCGCTAATAGATAAATCCTTGTCACCATTCAATTTTTTGATATCTTGTGACAATTCAAAATGCAAAGTAATATTGTCACCAACAGTCTTTAAAAAACACGGATTTCCATCAAGTTCCGTCCTGTTAGAGTACCCTGTAATATAAAACCGGCCTAAATCCCATCCATAATGTGGATCATCCTTATCGATTGTTTCTCTGCCGGAATATCCTGCATTCTTTTCGGTCTTAACTTTCTCTCCAATATAGTATTTATTGTCTTCTTCACTGTCTGCCATGCACACATTAGAAAATCCGGCCACACACAACATCACTAATACACAAAAAATAATCCCACTTCGTTTTCTCATAGCACACCTCCGTCTACATAAAATATTACCTTTGATATAATTTATTATACCTTTTGTGACAGTAGTATACAAGTTTTTCATTATGCTGCCAGCATATTTTTGTATACGTATGTTTTTTGTAAAATAACATTGCAGATTGCTTCTCAAAAAGCTCTATATTTACAATTCCCAGCAATAATCTCCGGGGCGAATTCATCCTTACTCCGGCACTTTTCCTAAAATGGTACTTCACTGCTTCCTTTATCACGGTTTTCCCATCATTTCCAGGAGGTTTACGATATTTCCTGTTGTCGCAAAAATCACTCTATATCCCAGTCAGTATGCTCCGATTAGTTCTAACCGTATTGATTGTTTCTTCCGTATGTTGTAATAGTTCTACTGCTGTAGAGTCATATCCCAGCCAAAGACTCACCTCCCCCATGCGATATGCTTCCCATTACGCAGAATTGATTATTTGCCTCGTCGGTCTTTTCGCTCACCTGATGACGAATGATTCCGGAATCCGACGTGCTCCCGTTTTTTTTGCAGAAAATGTAAAGAAAATACATCATAAGTTCACAAATGTTACTTATAATCAAAATAAGCCGCTTGATTGTCCGAGCTTTGATAGCTTGAAATTGATTTCCCAGGCATAAATCAATTGAGACCGGTTTGAAACTTCGCTTACAGGAGGCAATATCAGATGACCAGGATGACCAAAAGAATTATTTCGGAAATTATTATATTGACTTTGTTTGTCGGAATATCCGTTCTGACATCCGGTTGCTCGAAGCAATCTGACGATTCGATTGGGAAAGAAAATGACACCGTTTACGATGTAAATGATCCGAATCAATCCGATGGCCGGACAGACCAAGAATGGCCGGATGGGCAGCAGGACGGCAACCGCCCCGAACTACCCGACGACGGCAATCCTCCGGAACTACCCGACGACGGCAACCGCCCGGCACGGCCCGACGATGGCAAAATGCCGGGACAGCCCGACGACGGCAATCCTCCGGAAATGCCCAACGACGGTAACCGCCCGGGGGTTCCGCCGGAGTTTCCCGGCGAGCAGGGCGGCGAGGTCACCTATACGCCTCTTGACTTTGACAAGGATGATTTGTTCAGCGACAGGGATTTGGAAGGCAAGCCGGAGCTTGCGGGTGCGGTCGCGATTCAGGCGAAGGACTCGGAGATTTACACGATTGATACGGCCGGGATTTATGTCCTGTCCGGCGAGGCAAATGATTTTTCGGTAGTCGTGGATGCCGCTGCGAAGGACAAGGTTCAGATTGTTTTGGCGGGCGCAAAAATCCGGAATTCGGATTTTCCGATCATTTATGCGAAGGAGGCGGACAAATGCTTCGTGACGCTTTCGGGCGAAAATGAGCTGGCTGTGGACGGCACCTTTCGCTCAGACGGGGATGTCAACACCGATGCTGTTATTTTCGCAAAATGCGACCTGACGCTGAACGGTGACGGTGCTCTGACCGTTCGTTCCGCAAGCGGCAACGGGATTACGTCTAAGGATGATTTGTGCATCACCGGCGGAACTTATAACATCGTCAGCGGAAAACATGGGCTCGAGGCCAACGACTCCGTTTCGATCGCAGCCGGCTCATTTGCCATTGATGCCGGAAAGGACGGCATTCATTGCGCAAATGATGAGCAGGAAGGGTTCATTTATCTTGCCGGAGGAAGCTTCCAAATCGACGCGGACAGCGACGGAATTCAGGCGACTTCGTATCTGGTTGCGGACGGCGGCGAATATCGGATTACTGCGGCGGAGGGCCTGGAGGCGACGTACGTACAGATTAACGACGGACGGTTTTCGATTCAGGCATCGGATGACGGCGTCAATGCATCATCCAAATGCCCCGATTACGACGTTGTGATTGAGATTAACGGCGGCGAGCTTACGATTGAAATGGGTCCCGGGGATACGGATGGTCTGGACGCCAACGGCATCATTGTTGTCAATGGCGGAACGATTGATGTAAGCGGCGGTTCAACCTTCGACTACGACCGCGGTGCGATATATACGGGCGGTACAATCATCGTAAATGGTACCACTGTCGATGAAATTCCCGAGCCGACCATGGGTGCCGGTCCGGGCGGCCGCGGCCGGGGCTGGGGACGGCGGTAGCAACTCCCTTTGCCCCCCAAAAGCATGGTGAAATCCGATAAAAATGAGGGGCCATACCTTCCATGGTATAGCCCCTCTTGTATTAAGTCGCTTTCCTGCTTGCGGTCAATCGGCTGTGCCAATCATTTACCTGCCAGCCCAAACGCCTGCTCCACCAGCGCCAGCGTCTGCTCCACGGTCCGGTTTTCGTCCCGCTTGATGACCTTGAAACCCGAATTCAAATAGCTGTCATACTTTTCCTGCGAGTTGATCAGCATCAGCGTCTTTCGATAATTTTCCATCGCCTTCTCGGGATCCGGCTCTTCCATAAGCAGCTGATAAATGAACTGCTTCTCCTTGTCCGGCCGCTCAAAGAAACGGCGGACGGAAACATCGGGCTCGGCCAGCATAATCAGCACGTGATTTTCATCACTGATTTTCCTAAGAGTTTCCGGCGAAATATTGGTGTCCACAAAAATCGGCTTATTTTGGGAAATGAGTCCCTCCAATATGCGCAGTTCCAGTATTTCGCACTCCTTGCTGCTGCCATCGCTCCAAGCCTTATACTCTTCCGGCGTCCTTCTTACGAACTCGTGCCAGTCCTTCAGTTCACGAGTGTAGGAAAGGCACGGAAATTCCTCCTTGTCAATTTCCGGGAACCATCTGTCATGATAATTTTCCTCGCACAGAATCCCGTCATACTTCTCCGCCAGCAGCTTAACCATAGTGGACTTCCCGGCATATGCGGTTCCTGTGATAAAAAATACGTTTTCGTATTTCATTTTATTTTTCTCCTTCGGGAAGCGGGGCTGTAGTTTTTCCCGAATGCAATCAATAATCGTAATATCCGCCGGCAGCCAATCCACCGATTCTATCGTATCTTTCGTCAGCCACTTAGCCGCCTCGTGTTCCTTGAGGACAATATCGCCGGACTTAACCGTACACCAATAACATCTCATCGAAAGATGGAATGTCGGGTAATCATACTCGATGGTATCAAGATACTCTCCGACCTCAATTTCTGTGTCAAGCTCCTCGCGGATTTCACGGGCAAGTGCCTGTTCCGGAGTTTCTCCTGCTTCTACTTTGCCCCCGGGGAATTCCCATCCCCCTTTCCAATCTCCGTAACCTCTTTGAGTGGCCAAAACCATCTTCTGCCCGTCGTTATCCTCTGCAGAAATAATCGCCGCCACAACATTTACAGTTTTCATTTTAAGGCTCCTTATTCATTCACTATATATTCGTATATATCTTCCCGCACCGGAACATCCAGTATCCACTCTATTTCGACTGCCGACTTATCGGTGTTGCTCATTGTAAACTCACGTGTTTTCCCGCTTGCGGTCATATGGCCCAAATAGTAGAATTCCTTTGAAATCTTGTCATCCTTATTTTTTCTGACAAACAGTTCCACTCGGATTCCCCGCTCTTTCGCATGCAGGAAATTCTGAACATCCTCCGACTGCAAGCTACGGCCTGATTTGGATATCGCGAACAATTTATTTCGAAAGTTTGGATCAAAATGATCTTCGTAATTCGTCGTTGCCGTAATCCCCTCAGCCTTCTCGTAATTGATAAACACCGGGAACGTTTTGGTCTTTTTGTCATACTTGTAACCACCAATGTTCAACGGCACTTCATTATTTTCCCAGTTCAGCAAATGACAAACGTCTTCATACGTATATTTCTGATAGAGAACAAAATCCGTCTCCGCATATGTATTTTTATAATCGCGTTCATAGCGGCTGATTCCAAACTCAATCAGCTCATTCAAAACATCATAAAACTCCTGATTTCTCAGCATGGAATAAAATGATTTCGTTATGCCGTAATCGCCGTTTTCTTCTTCAATAAACACGCATTGTGAATACGTATTCTTACTGCTTCCGGCAGGAAACTGATTTGTCAGAACGTTGATAATATTATTTTTATGTTCTGTGCTTACCGTTTTCCCATATGGACGCAAATCTTCTGCAAGGGCCGCAAACAGCCCCATTTTAGCCAGTCCTTTGGCATTTGCAAGAATTCTCTTAAACATCTGAAGCTCATAAATTCGCTTTCCATCAGCAAGCTTTTTAGAAACAAATTCAATTACCTTTTCCTCGGCTTCCGATAACCGAACGGTGTATTCTTTTTCATATTTCACGAGGAATTTGTAATATGAGCCCAGGCTGTTGTTATCAAAAATTCTGAGAACATCCATCTCCCCGTAATCGTCAAAATCACGCAAAGCCGGAATTCTCCCCAGCTTATTTTTCAGGTTCGTGTAGTTTTCCTTAATCAGCCGAACATCGCTAAAATTGGCATTATCAACGGAAGCAAATATTTTCTTTCTGCTGATCTCATCAAAATGCACCGTCGATGCTCCCGGAATTACTCTGCCACCTTCCACAATGTATCTGCGAATATTGTCCTTGTTGTAGGTTCTGTCTCCGGACAAAGCAATCGGAATCATAAAATTGTTATTGTAATTTCCAATAAAATCAAGAATAACAACATACTCCTTGCCGTCGGCTTTTCGCAGGCCACGTCCCAGTTGCTGAACGAAAACGATCGGCGACTGTGTCGGCCGAAGCATGATTACCTGGTTAACCTCAACAATATCCACACCTTCATTTAGAATTTCATAAGACAGAATATAATCAAGCGGTTTTCTGGACTCGGTTGCATCCTCCTCGTTCATGGCAAGTCTTTCAAACGCTTCCTGGCGTTCCTGTTCCGAAGCGTTGCCGTTCAGAGAAATTGTTCTGTAATAACGACCGTTTGCCGGGTTCACCGTTCGATTCAGCTTTCTCGACAATTCCTCGGTTTCTCGGATTCCTCTGCAGAAAATAAGGCCCTTTACTTTCTCCCCGCTATAGCCGTAATAATTTGCCTGCTCAACAATGTGCTTCACGCGTTCGTCGCATGTGAGCATGCTGAAATCAACATTTTTCTCGTCATCCCCAATAATATCAAGATCCGCTATTCCAAAGTAATGAAACGGGCAAAGAAGGTTCTCTTCCATTGCCTGTTGAAGTCGAATCTCATATGCAATCTGGTAATTAAAAATTTCATAAACATTATGGCCTTCCAGATTATCATCCCGCTTGTCAGGCGTAGCGGTCATTCCAAGAAACAGCTTCGGCTTGAAATATTCCATCACCTTTTGGTAAGTATTGGCAGGACTGTGATGGGCCTCATCCAGGATGATACAGTCAAAATAATCCCTCTCATATTTGTTCAGGTGAAAATCTCTATTGAGTGTTTCCACCATCGCAAATACATAATCCTTGTCATATTCGTAAGAACCGTTTCCCACAACACCCAGCGAAACGGAGCGGTCAAAAACCTTTTCATACGACTTCTTTGCCTGCTTGATCAGCTGCCCTCTGTGCGCAATGAATAATACCTTTCGAAATCCCAATTCACGCATTGCAAATGCCGAAGCATACGTTTTTCCGGTACCGGTTGCGGATATCAATAGTGCCCTGCCTTCACCATTTGCCAAGATTCGTTTCAGATTCGCAATAAACCCAACCTGCATACTATTCGGCGTAAGTCTGTATTTCTCAATTGAAATGACCTGCTCCCGTTTTGCAATTTCCCGCTGATGCTTAATGATTTCATATTTTAACCGATATTCATCGATAAACTCATCATAATCCTGCGTATATTTTGAATTCCACAGCGAATCATACTCCGACAGAATCTGCTTGACATACTCACCTTTCTCCGTGGAAACAATTTTCGTATTCCACTCACGGTTGCTTGTCAGGGCAGCACTCGTCATATTGGTGCTTCCGATAATAATCCTGTATATTTCTTCTTTTTTGAAAATATACCCTTTCGTGTGAAAGCCTTCTTCTGCTGCATCAACATCATACATACGTAAGGTAATATTCGAAAGCCGGCTAAGTTTCTCAAGTGCCTTCGGTTCACTGAAGCTCAAATAATTCGTTGTAAGTATTTCTCCCGGAATGCGTCTCTTTTCAAGCTCCTTCAACGTCTGAAGAAGCGGCGTAACACCACTCATGGTGATAAATGCAACGCTTATCTGAAATCGGTCGCAATGCAAAAGCTCGTCCTCTATGGACGAGATAACCTTCTTGCCCTCTTTGTGATTATTCGAAACAAACTGCGGCCGATACGCCAGATTCGAATTCACTCCCGAATCAATAAATGCAGTCTGAAAACCCTGCTCGAGTTGAAATACATTATCTTTCATAAATCGCTGCTCCAGCCCAATAAATAATACACATCAATTTCCAGTTCAGTTACATCAACATTCCACTTATTATATCGAATTTCCATAGTCACTGTCAATCCGACCGGGCATAAAAATGTGTCCCGCTGACCGTGCTGCGTGATGCCGTCCTCCCCCTCCGCCCAATCCAAAAACAGGCATTCATTTGTTTTTTTCGTCATTATTTTCGTCATTATTTTCGTCATTTGCGATTGTTTTTTTCTTTCTCTCTCTTTTCCCGGTTCCCTATCCCAAGTGATAGTTGAAATTAATGTCAAAAAAATTTATAATTATTTACATAGTAAGTTCCATAGAACGAACCCGCGAAGCCACAGGGAGGTATTGAGCCATGAAGAAATCAACCGTTATCAAAATGACCCTTATCGCACTCATAATAGCCGCATTGATTATTTGCATGTTTATTACTCCCGGATGGTTCCGAAAAAAGGGGCCTTCCAAGCGGGAGCCCAAAGATCGCGCGTCCTTCAGGGGCGGGTTTACCTATACCGTTTCCCCGGATATCGCCGACGGCGTCAAGGTGGATGCGGCCGAAGTGGATGAGGCAACAGCCAAGCGCTGTGAAAATGCCGACAAATACGCGCTTTTGGGGACTCCGATTTCCTTTGAATCCGAGCAATATGACGGTGTGATTTTGGGCGATGACGTTCTGTATACGGTCGATATTCCCGGAGATGCGGATGTCGACCGCCTGGTGTTCATTTATTTTGATGACAAAATGAATGCCCGTTATCTGACACCCGATATCATTGATACCGACAAAAGAACGATGTCGGTTTATCTTCCTCATTTTTCTATATTCGGAGCTGCCGAACTGACGCCCGAGGAGCAGATCGAAGTGTTCCTCGATGACTACAGTATGCGGATTGCCATGGAGCGTCTTGAGAGCAAAACGGCTGCCGCCGAACTGGAGCCTTATGTCAGAGCCAAGGTTGAGGCGATGGGGATTACCAAAGCCGCTGCCGAGGACCTGATTCAGAGCACGCTGAATTATATGGGCAGCTGTTTCAAGGGCCCGGAAAATGATCCTTACAAATACGGTGATACCATTGAAACGGGAACCAAATTTGTCACGACGCTGACGCGCGGCGTGATTGACGGTGACCGGGATGCCATGGAGCGGGGACTTGAGGATACGCTGAGCGGCGCGCTGATGCACGCCTGGGGGGATTTGAAATTTTCCGAACGAATCGACGAGGTGCTGGGAAGCGAATTTGCCGGCGCGAGTTCGAAGACACTTCTCGGAAGTACCGGCGGAATCGCCCGCATGGCCGGATATATGATGGAAGGCGACTGGACGGATGCCGCGAACGAGCTGGGCGGTGTTTTGCAGAGCGTTGCGCCTCAGGCTGAATTAGTGACCAAAGGGGCAGGATTTTTGGCAGCCCTTGGCAACATGGCATTTACCAATTGGAAATCGAACCAGGTCGAGGAACTGTACCAAATATATAAAAACGGGGTCACCGACATTTGGCATAATGAGGTTTATCCGGGGGACCGGGAATCCTTCCTGCAGTATCTGAACACTTCCAGCGGATTTACCATGGCCAAAGGCGTGGGACGCTTCTACAATCTTGACAATATTGATGCGATCTGTAAGCAGTACGGCTGGGATTTCGAAACATATAAGGATATTCCGGAAAAATACCGGGCGCAGTTCGAGGCAAGAGCCGAGGAAGGCTTAATGGAATATTTTGAACTTCGTCGTTCCCAGGAAGCCGAAGCCGAGAAAATCAAAGAGGACGAACGCGCCTGTATCAACGAAATGCTCAATTACAGCTATGGTGTTTTGGAAGCAGGCAATTATAAGCAGTTTTTCGGTGAAGCGTCGGACAAAGATTTTAACATGCGGGCTCGTCTTGACCGTCTTGTAAATGTCCGGAAATTTATCTCGCAATACGTGGATGAAGCCGCGTTAAAGAATCTTAAGAAAAGCGATTACAACTATGGTACCCTTCTGAATGAATGGATCCGGTACGCCTCCCAGTACAAGAAGGAAGAGGCTGTCGATAAGTTTTGTACGTATCTCAAGGACATCGGTGCATACAAATCCGGCTCCAACGATAAGCCCGGAAATGACCCGTCCGCGGACAATTCCGATTGGTTTGTCGGAACCTGGTGCGTCTTTGAGCGGGCAAGCGGCTTTGCAACCAAGATCGAACTCGTTGATCAGAATACCGTCGCAATTACCCGAATGGATATCACTCATGTCGACGAAGGAAGCACCATGAAGAAAATGCGTGCCTACTACTCTGCCGAACTTCAGCGAAGCCCCGACGGCAGCTATGTCATAATCGGTGCTGGCCTCGATGAAAACGGCGAAGAAGCATACAGCGCCATGAAACTGTTTAAGCCTGCCGACGGCAGCAACTCCCTGAAAATGATACTCGCTCCAAGAGAAGTCAAAGGCACCGACAAATACGAGTACGCTCAGGAAGTATTCAATCGGGAATAAGTTGCCGGGGGCATTTTCAAATGAAGTGAGCGGTGAAGCGCGAGGAGGATTAGTGGGGCTTGGATAAACGGTTCTACTCTTGTAGTACGCGTAACGTTTCATAAATGATTGTATAAATCCGAAAACCGAAAGGGGACATTTTCATGAAGAGAACACTGATTGTGGTTGACATGCAGAAAGATTTTATTGACGGCGCACTGGGGACCGTGGAAGCGGTTGCCATTTTGGAGAACGTGAAGAACAAGATTGCGGAATACCGGGAACGGGGTGACGAAATCATTTTCACGAGAGATACGCATCAGGAAAATTATCCCGAGACGAACGAGGGCCGAAATCTCCCGGTCGTGCATTGCATCGAAAATACGCCCGGTTGGCAGATTCATCCGGAGCTCGTTGTGGATGGCGCGACGTATATCAATAAGCCGAGCTTCGGGTATTTGGGATGGGACGCATTTGACTTTGAACAAGTCGAATTGATCGGTCTTTGCACCGACATCTGTGTGGTTTCGAACGCTTTGATTATTAAGGCCATGTTCCCGGAAATTGACGTGACGGTGGATGCGGCCTGCTGCGCCGGCGTAACGCCCGAAACGCACAAGGCTGCGCTCGAAACCATGAAATGCTGTCAGATTCATGTGATTGAATAGATCTTCTGTGTGTTCCGTCCCGGTAATCCAGTTCATCGACAAAATCATAAGAAATTTCATAGAAATTGCCATCCGCGCCTGTGAACGAATAACGGCTCTCAAAGCAACTAATTCCGGAAACAAGTATTCATTCTTCTTGTGAAACCACTTGCACAAAAATTACATTTTCTTCCATCACATTGTGTACTGGCATCCGAAGAACACATTAACACCAATTCGTTTGGTTTCGCTTCTGCCAATTGAACCCCTGCACACCCGTTTCCTTCCTCGGACATTAATTGGGCATATCCACAAATACTGTCAATTCAATTAGTTCTTCTATTGATTATTTCGCTATTGTTTTTTTCTTACGACTAATTGTAAACGAACTAGTCAGTTCATATCCATGTGCTATTAGATGCGACAACCAATGAAAATCTGCGGATTATTGTGTTTTCCTCGATCATCCACTATAGCGTTTCTTTAAGCTCTCTCGCTTTATTTTCCCGGCAAGAACCGTCAAACTTACTGATGAGTGCTTCACTCTTATCTTCGGCAATGAATTGAATTTTTAGGAGGCAATCGCATCTATCATCATTTTCAGTTCCGCAATATCAAAATCTCTATCCACAAACTGGTATTGATTCTGGGTGGATCGTCTCTCAATGACACTAAATCCTGCCTGTTGCAGAACCTCAATGTCTCTTTTGATTGTTGTTCTATGAGTGTCAATGCCATATTTTTTTCTTCAGGATATCGCAGTGCTGCGATGTAGTCAGATAATTGTCCTCATCAGTATTTTCCTTAAGAATCTGAATCAAATATTAACAGCCTAAGTTTAGCATCTATATCCATAATTAACACCTCTTACTGTTTGAGAATACGGATGATAGAATCCGCGATTATCCTCGCCTCATCAAGAGTATTGTTCTTTCCAAGTGAAATGCGAATTGTCCCCTTCGCATAATTCTCATTCAAATTAATTGCCTGTAACACATGCGAAACCCGTGTGTTCACACTGTCACAAGCAGAACCTGTAGAAACGCAAATTCCCATCAAATCAAGTCTATGAAGAAGTGCTTCCCCATCAGCATTTTTAAACGACAAACTTATGTTTCCTGGAATGTGATTTTCTGATCCATTCCGCACATAATCAAACGATCTTGTTCTTTATGCTCATCCAATCTTCTTTCTTCGGTATAAATTTCTTTACAAACTCGGTAACATCATCCATATTGAAGTTTCCGTAATCATCACTGAAGGTCTTTAACAAATAATCGCGCAAAAAAGCCGGAAGCCCCAATGAAGAGAAGTAATTGTTATTTTTCAGATCCTTATAGACGACCATTTCGTCAAAATAGTCTCTTATCTTTTCAACCATCGCAGGCGGAACGCTTGATCCACGCTTGTTAGGGAAAATTCTTAACAAGCGTTTTCTATTTGCAAAAACGGAGGAGGTATTACACTTATGAAATATTATAGGGTGCATTCAGAGGACATTGCCTATTTGACACAACAGCCCAGGGGTATTTTTACAGCAATTTATAAGTTGGTTGAGGCGAAAATTTTGTCAGAAGATGAGGAAAAAGAATATTGGAGAAATAGAGAGTATTTTGAGAAGGAATTACCGGTTCCGCCTTTTTATGAAAACGGCAATCCTCAAAATGCCATCACTTGGTTCAAGGATACAGAAGATGGAAATAGAATATATCAGGAAATGGAGTTCTACAGAAATATGGCGTCCAAATATGGATTAAAGCTGCTAATGACTGAATGTGAAGAAATTCCGGGAGAACTAATTTATGAGGACGATTATCAAATTGCGGTAATAAATCAGAAAAAAGATTTGAAAACAAGAGTAACATCAGTATGTTAATGAAATTGGCATTTTTGGTGAAATGAGGTGAAGGCAATATGTTCGAAGACTTTTTTGAAGACAAATCAGGCTACGATTTCTATATTCATAATGAACTCGGCATTTTTATCCCGATTACAGACGACCGGTGTGAGCTGTCGAAGCAATACAGTTATCCATGCTATGAGGTGATTGTGGATTTCAACGTGTCTTCACCGGATACGCATCAGTTTCGGGCATGTATCACTTCGCCCGGTGTGGTTCACAAGCGCAGAGGCTGCCGTCACTGCTATATCATACTTGTGGAGAAGGAGTATTTTGAAAAGAGATTCCGTATGTATGAGCCGGAGATTCCAATCTATAACGTGTATGAATTTGATTTCTGCCCGGACATTTTGAAGACGCTGAATACATTTGTCTTTGAGGTCAGTAAAAATATGATGAATTCTGATGTGACACTCTCGGCGCAGGCGGAGATCATTACTCATTGGACCATCCGCTCTATTATGGGAGAGACGCTTGACATGCGTGCGGTGGCTTCTGATTATTCACTGGCGCGTGCGCAGCATTACATCGAGAATCATTATGCGGAACCCATTACCATCAGAACCCTTGCTCAGGTCGGGCAAATGTCGGCCACTTCCTTTAACCGTCATTTCAAAAAGGAATTCGGTCTTTCCCCCATTGAGTATCTGATTGAAGTGCGGATTCGGATGGCGAAGCTTCTGTTAAAACGGAAGGAAATCAGTATCACGGACGTGGCACTGCGAACCGGGTTCGGAAGCGCCTCTCATTTTTCTTCATGCTTTACAGGTCGTGTCGGCGTGACACCCCAGGAATACCGTAAAAGGTTTATTGAATAATATTTGGCAGGATTTTGCAAATGATTGGTCGGATTTTGATATTATCCGACCGGTTTGTCGTATTATAATCTCCATCAACAACAGGAAGTCGGAGGCCAAGCGGTCTTA
>JAZUGQ010000025.1:0-5331 GCA_045641285.1 Lachnospiraceae bacterium | reverse complement strand
GTTCACCGTGGACTATCTCGAGAATCAGCAAAAAACTTCCGATACAAAAGAAATCTGCGGCGTAAGCTGTGTGAAATACACGGATATCTCCGGAACGGAATACTATCTGGATGAAGCTTGCAATCTTATTTTTGAGCTTTGGTACAAAGGTGCCACACGCGCGGCATACGCCGTTACCACATGGGATACTACTGTAACGGAATTCCCGGTCGATGCACCGCAAAAGTAAACGCGAATCTCTAAAAACAGAATTGATAAAAGCGGCAGGACTTCAAAATCCTGCCGCTTTTCTTATGCCTCGCCAATGCCCGTGCTTTTGAACTGCTGTCCTTAAGAACACCGGGCATATACCGGAGGCCGTTTGTGTTCGTTCAAACGGGAACTGACAAATTTTACACGGTTGCTTCCGGCGGAATCGCAGCGTCCAGACCGAGGGAGGCATCGTACAGATACTCGTTGTATTTGGTTACGACGTCGTAGATATGCCGAATCATGTTGTCGAGCAAATCCGCGGAAATCAGGCATCCCCTGTAGGACAGCGGATAGCGGAGAACCGTACTTCCCTTGGACAGTGAAAAATCATATGTGCAGGCATACATGCGGTCATAATTCAGCTGGCAGATCGTCTGCGCATAGCCGGCACGAAAATCCGGTTCCACGGTGAACGGAAGCTTGGAATAAATCGTCAGCAACTGTTCCGCGGGGTGGATGGTCAATTTGTAGGATACTTCAAACGGTTTCGAGTCGACGGAAAACAGAAACTCCAGCTTCTCGTCGTTGCAGTCGAAATGTTCCACAATATTGGAAATAACCCCTTTCAGTGTTTTGAAAAGACGTATGGTATCCAGTTCTTCCTGTGTGTTTGCCATGTTGATTTGCCTCATTTCTGATCATAATAAGTATTGTTTCGGGCCGAGTGTGTCGTTTTCCGGAGACCGGATTTGGGCTCCCGGCAGGCCGCTCAGGCCGTGTTGTTTACAGGAAACCGAGTTTGTGCTCGGTTCCGTTCAGATTTTCGCTGAATTCCTGCTCCGACGAAGCAACGATAAAATCGTCTACGGTAATCAGGACGGAGTCGGAACCGCTCAGCTGGGAACGGATTGCGGCTTTGGACCAGGTCCGTTCGTACAGGTTGCGGACAAAGCGGGCATTTGCAAAATCCTTGGAATCCAGATATGCCTGGTCGAGCGACCGGAAGAAGTCGGTTACGGCTTTTTCCAGGTCCGGTTCGAACGTAAAGTGCTTGGTCACCATTTGCATAAAGATTTGAGCCAGCTGTTCCTTGGTATAATTCGGAAATTCCAGTTGGAACGGCATACGGGAACGAAGACCGGCATTTCCCTCCATCAGTTTATCCATATCTTCTTTGTATCCGGCCATGATGACAACCATATCATCCCGGTGATTTTCCATTTCGGAAATGAGGGTTGTCAGTGCTTCTTTGCCGAAATCCGTGCCGGACTCACCGGTGTACAGACCGTAAGCTTCATCGATGAAAAGAACGGAGCCGTACGCGTCACGGCAAATGGACGATGTCTTCGGAGAGGTCTGTCCGACAAATTCTCCGCAAAGGTCGCGGGACATATATTCAAAAAAGTATCCGTTGCGCAAAATGCCGTTCTCTGCGAAAATGCGTCCCAAAATTCGGGCGACGGAGGTTTTTCCGGTACCCGGTGCTCCGACGAAGCGCATGTGAAGGCAAGGGCGTTCCAGCGAGTTGTTATTGAGAGAGAAGCGAACCTGAGAAACGATTTCGCGAATCCGTTCCGAAATGGTTTCCATGCCGATCATTTCGTCCAGCTCGTCGAATCCCGAGGACTGCTTTTCCTGATAGGTGGAAGAGAGCGCCAGAATATCCTGTTTGGAAATCACGGTCAGACCGTTGTCGGTCAGAGGCTCGTCTTCGGTTTTGTTCTGTGCATCGTGCAGATGCTTCAGCCAAAGGATTTCGCAGACGATTTTCCGAACGGATTGCATACCGTAAAAACGGCCGTCGCTCTTTTCTTCGGCAACGCGGGAATAAAAGACGTCCCAGGCATTGTCGGCCAGACAGAAGGAGTAGTCCCGAAGTGCGAGTGCCGCGCCCTGCTTGAGCTGCTCTGTAGTGTACGGCGGAATGGACAGCGTACGCAGCGAGAGAATATCGGAAATGACATCCTGGAGCCGTTTCAGAGAGGTCGGTTCAATGTACAAAACGCGGAATGCGAACAGGTAATCGGTCTCATACGGAAGAAGCATTCGGAGAAATTCCTTCAGTTCGTTATGACGGGCGCGTTCGGTATAGGCGGAAATATCAAAGCAGACAAGTTTGTTGCGGCTTTCCACCTTGGCCAGCGCGGAAACAATATCATAGGCGGAATACACGCCGTCCTCGGATTTCTGACCGAGCTTCAGTTCCGAAACGCTTTCGTCCCGGTTGAACGGAAACAAGCCGAGACCGGTAATAAAATCCACATATGTATTGAGGGCTGTTGTCAGACCGCAGCCGTCGTTCACGGAAATCAGAAGATTCATGTTCTGAAAGGAAATCTGGGTGTTGTGGGATTTGATTTGGGGAGCAATCAGATTGATTTCCCGGCAGAATTCCTTCAGCGCATCCCATCCGACAAGAGAGTCCAGACAGGAGAGCGGGGATGTTTCCGAAACCTCGTTCGGCATTTCACTGATGACCAGAAGTGCCTCCGGGAAAATGCTGTAAATCATTGTGGCGCTTTCGTGAACCTGACGACCGTCGCCGAGCTGAAAGCGGTTTCGCATCAGTTCCACAATACGATGCGACATTCCGTCACAGGTGCCGTTTTTCAGGGTGAAGGAAAGAAATGCGAAGTCTTCGCGCAATATGGTCAGTTCATCGCCGAATTCCTTTTCCAGAATCTCTTTTATGGCAGCGACGGGGAGCGTTTCTTCGTTTCGTAAAGAAAGTACCCAGTCCTGTTCAAATTCAATTTTTCCGTCCAGTTTCATAGCCGCCTCCCAAAATGCATATACATATGGCGATTATAACATATTTTGGGAGCAGAAACAACTACCGGAATTCGCGGAAAGTTATGATTTTGACGGGAAAGAAGGGCTTTACTTACGGCATGACCGGTGGTATATTTACTTTGTGTGTGCATTTCCGAAAAGTGCCCACGGAAAGGACTGGTGTACAAATGATTAATTCGATGATTTTGGACCTGAACAAAAACGGTTCCGCAATTCGCGCGATGTTCGAAGAGGGAACCAAGATGGCGAAGGAATTCGGCAAGGAAAATGTGTATGATTTCAGCCTCGGAAATCCGAGCGTACTGCCGCCTCAGGAGATCAAGGAAACGCTTATGGATATCGTCGGCAACGAAAATGAGACGATTTTGCACGGATATATGAACAACGCAGGCTTTGAGGACGTCAGAGAGACGATTGCCCACCATTTGAACACCACGTTCGGAACCGCATTTGCGGCGAAGAATATTCTGATGACGGTCGGTGCTGCCGGCGGTCTGAATGTCATTTTAAAAACGCTGATGAATGAGGGCGATGAGGTCATTACCTTTGCGCCGTTCTTCGGAGAATACAGAAATTATGTGAAGAATTACGGCGGCAAGCTGGTCATTTCCAAGACCGATCCCGACACGTTTATGCCGGTGCCGGAAAATCTGGCCGAGGTGATTACACAGAAGACGAAGGCGCTGATTATCAATACCCCGAACAATCCGACCGGTGTGGTATATCCGGAGGAGACGATTATTGCGATTGCGGATGTGCTTCGGGCGAAGGAAGCGGAGTTCGGAACAAGCATTTATCTGATTTCCGACGAACCGTATCGGGAGCTTGTGTATGACGGAGTTACGGTTCCGTACCTGACCCGGTATTATCACAATACCGTTGTCGGATATTCGTACAGCAAATCCCTGTCTCTGCCGGGCGAGCGAATCGGCTATCTGGTTTTGCCGGACGAGCTGGACGATGCGGCGGAGATTATTCCGGGAGCATCTGCGGCAAACCGTGTGCTCGGCTTCGTCAATGCGCCGTCTCTGATGCAGAAAGTGGTCGGACGTTGCCAGGATGCGGCTGTCGATGTCGAAATTTACAATCGGAACCGTGAGCTTCTGTACGGAAAACTGACGGAACTCGGATTTTCCTGCATTAAGCCGCAGGGAGCATTTTACCTGTTTGTCAAGGCTCCGAACGGAGACGATAAGGAATTTGTCAATGCCGGAAAGAAGCATCGCATTCTGATGGTTGCGGGTACCGGTTTCGGCGGTCCCGGATATGTCAGACTGGCATATTGTGTTTCGTATGATATGATTGTCCGTTCCCTTCCGGGCTTTGAGGCTCTGGCAAAGGAATACGGATTACGGTAAATTGTCCGTGCGGGCAGCCGCACCGTTGACATAGAAAGGAAACGTATGAATTCTTGGAAGGATAACGTGCGCACGGTCGTCCCGTATGTTCCGGGAGAACAGCCGAAGCGCCGTGTGATTAAACTGAATACCAATGAGAACCCCTATCCGCCGTCGCCGAAGGTAGCGGAGGCAATCGGCCGGATGGATTATGAAATGCTTCGAAAATACCCGGATCCGGAAGCAAGCGAGCTGACGGATGCGATTTCCGAAGTGTACGGAGTGGCAGGAGACCGGATCTTTGTCGGAGTCGGTTCGGATGATGTTATCGGAATGGCATTTCTGACCTTTTTTGCGGGACAGAAGCCGGTACTGTTTCCGGACATTACCTATTCCTTTTACGATGTCTGGGCCGAACTGTTTCGGATTCCGTACCGCCAGATTCCGCTTCGGGACGATATGACCATCAATCCGGAGGACTATTACACGGAAAACGGCGGAATCATTTTGGCCAATCCGAATGCTCCGACGTCCATTGCGATGCCGGCTCAGGCCATTCGCGGAATTTTGGAGCGCAATCCGAACTCGGTTGTGATTGTGGATGAAGCATATGTGGATTTCGGAGGCACATCTGCTCTTCCTTTAATAAATAAGTATGAAAACCTTTTGGTGGTACAGACATTTTCCAAGTCCCGTTCTATGGCAGGCATGCGAATCGGTTATGCTTTCGGGTCAAAGAAAATAATAAAGTACCTGATGGATGCAAAGTTTTCTTTTAACTCATATACAATGAATATGCCTTCACTTACATTGGGGGCGCTTGCCATGAAAGATACAGAATACTTTGAAAAGACAGTGAATCAGGTTGTCAAGACACGTGAATACACAAAGAAAGAACTTAGCAAACTGGGCTTTTCCTTTGGCGATTCAAAGACAAACTTCATTTTTGCCAAACACAATATTGTTGAAAGAGATGTTCTTTTTACAAAGTTACGTGAGAAAAATATTC
>JAZUGQ010000024.1:0-4700 GCA_045641285.1 Lachnospiraceae bacterium | reverse complement strand
ACCGCCTCCTACTCGATTGTATCGACTTCAATGGTGCTTTTTATTTCATCGAAGAGTTCCCGGATGAACCTTTGTTTAAGACTATGGACGCATTCGAATTTGGTGTGATAATGTTTCCGATTATTGGTAAGGATGATTATTCGGGCAGTACCAGACTTGATGTGATTTATTCTTTGCATGAAGAGTTTCTCTTTCCCCTGAAGGGAGGAGTATCTTTTGAGGATATATCATCAGGGGAGAGCGTTGTGCTTCTTGGAGAAGGATGGAGAGATAAAGTATATAAGAGTCAGGGAGAGGACCGGATTAATTTATGTGGGCTTAATATGAAGGTCGGAGCCTTTCTGGAGGATTATTCTTTCAGAAAAGATAATATGACCGTGTATATTCTTTGGAATTCCTTTTCGGAAGAGGATAAACAGAAGCTTTTATCGTATGAACATTTTCCTTGGGGCGCGCTATCGGTTTATACAAACGGAAATTATGAGAAGGAGCTTGGGGAATGCACATCATATTTTCGCAACTTACTTGTAGAGGAAAATATTCGGATTACGATGATATGGGACGGCAAATCTTATGAGACGGCAAAGGAGGAGGAGCTTCGTGATAACCCCTTGGAGACGGCTATTAGTGATATAGACGGTCTGTCCTATACAGATGAGTGGTATCAAAACTTTTGCGGAGTTTTATATCCGTGCTGCATTGCTTTTGCTCTGTTTATCAGTTATCATGCATTGTCTTTATGGTTACGAAAGAGGTCATACGAGTGCGCAGTGCGTTTGGCGATGGGATATACAAAGAGAAGACTGAGAGCATTTATCCTGCAAAAGGTTTTCTTGAGGGTTTTCGCTTCGCTTGTGATAGCAATAGCGCTCCATTACATTCTGTTCCACCGGGAGATTGGTGTGGTGCTCGAAGTAAGTATGCCGGGAGAGCTGATTAAGATATTGTGTATAGGCGTGCTCATTATGCTTGTTACATGCTCCCTGTGTATTGTTCGTTCCGGCAGAAGTCTTTTGGGCGAATTGAGGGAGGAATGAATATGGTTGTAAGAAATGTGCTTGACCTGATGTCCGTTAATCTGCGTAAAAACATCATGTCCGTCATTTTAGTTTCTGCCGGAATCTTTTTAACGGTGTTTCTTTCCTTACTCTTTTGTTCGGAAAAGTCAACCTATAATGATATAGACAAGGCACTTGGAGGCAATTTTGAAAGATTTGGCGTGATTGAAGTTGAAACGAATTGGGAATCTCAAATGCGACTGCAGGAAGCTTTTCAACAGATTTCCGGTATATACGCGGCATCGGAATTTCATAGTGATAATCTGATTTCCGCGCTTGATGATGGCATTAGAAACAGCCTGTATAAATCCCATTCCAATATTTCGGAATATTCGGACGTGCTATTCGCAGATCCCTGTTTCCTGCAGAACACCGGAATAGAGCTAGAGGACGGAATTGACTGGGAATATGTGGTGGAACGCTTTGAGAATGAAGGCAGGTCTCTGGACGGTCTGATTTCCGGTGAGAATCAGGAGGATTCGGCCGGAGAATACGAAGCGGTATACTTTGTGCTGTTGGGTGCTAATTACAAAGACGTCGATTGGCAGCCGGAGTATCGTTGGGATGAAGAAACTGTCGATGGTACGGTCTACCATTATCGCTGGATAGTTCTGGGCTGTTTTGAGCCGAATCAGAATACAATAAACCCTCTCAAGATTCAAAGTGAAAACGTAACGGAAATGACAAGAACCGTTCTGTTGGATGACGAAATCGTAGTATTGTCAAAAGAGGCCGCATCCTGGTATTTCATAACGAAAACACCCGATCTGATGATGGATACCGTTTCCGGCGCTGCAAAGGACACGGAAATAGAATTCGGCGATCTGTCGGTACTGATGTATCGCGCTTTTTTCAACAAATTGTACTATGAAACGAATGTAATCATGGACATAACAAAGAGAGGGCTTGTGGTATTAATTCCCGCCTTTGTCCTTCTGGTCATTATTTTGGGCGCGGAAATTTTCTATACTGAGAGACGGCATCTCGCATTGATGATTATTAACGGGTTCTATTCGAAAACGCTAAGGTGGATTATGGCATTCAAATTCGCTTTTGGTATGTCGCTTTCAGTTGTAATAAGCGCCGGTGCGCTTAATATCTTCCTTCCGCGGTATTTTTCGACGGAGAGAGATTTATTAATGCAAATGGCCCGTCAGGAAAGGGTGTTCTTATTTGCCGGTATTTTCATCCTTCTGGTTTTGTTAATTCAGATTATGGTTTCATTTATCGGATTAAAAAAGCAGGATGTTATCGAATCCATCCGTTTCACGGAATAGATTGGACGGCAGGACGAAGTTTTTCAGACGGTGAAATGTTACGAAAGATTGTGAGGTTATCGGATGATAGATTTACGGAATGTTACAAAAGAATATGGGTCCGGGTGTGGCGTAACGAATGCGCTTCGCGGGATTGATTTGCACATTGATGAGGGCGAATTTGTTGCCGTTATGGGGCCATCCGGTTCGGGTAAATCGACCTTGCTTAATATCATAGGGGGAATGACAACGCTTACGAGCGGAGAGTATCGGTTTCGTGGAACGGATATTTCGAAACTCAGGGGACATGCATTGGAAGTACATCGCAGAGATAACATCGGATTTGTCTTTCAGAATTTTGCTCTGATGAATCGCTATAGTGTATATGAGAACGTTGAAATGCCTCTGCTGGCAAGGAAGACAAAGGGACGTAAAGATATAATAAACCGTTGCCTTGAGGAAGTAGGAATTCTTCAGCTCGCGGAGAAGAATGTGAATGAGATTTCAGGTGGCGAACGTCAGAGGACGGCTATCGCTCGAGCGCTTGCAATTGACGTTCCGCTTTTGCTGGCGGATGAACCTACCGGAGCGCTGGACCGAAAAACCGGAGAGGAAATAATGACCCTTTTTTCAGACATCCATAAAAGGGGTAAGACCGTTATTGTGATTACGCATGATGAGAAGATAGGCAGTTGTGCAGAAAGAATAATCAGAATCGAAAACGGATTGATTGTTGAATAGAAAAGTGTTTCCGGAGGGGAATCGGGAAGATTCCCCCCTTTTGTTATGCAGATAGTTTGTCAACGTTCCGCCGGCATCCTGCGGAACTGTCGAAAACGACCATAGAGTAAAGATTTTGTTTGTTGTAAAAGAAAAAAATAGAGAGTAATCTTGGATTCTTTGATACAATGTCTTTTGGCAAAAAAATCATAAAAAGAAAGGGATTACTCTCATGGCCATTGTAACACTTTTTGATGAATTGTTGAAGGATATTTTATCGGCAGAGGAGATTTTTTTACAAAATCCCCGGGATTTTCATACTTTGGAGACAACACTCAAGTCCTCTACGGAGAATTTTGCCGCAAAATTCCTTGGCGAAGTGCTGTCCGGTCTGGACGATAGCATCCGTAACAGCAGCTGGCGAGAAGGGAAATACACAGTGCATCGCCAGGAAAAAAGAACCATAATCAGTACGGTTGGAGACATTACATTCGACAGCACATACTATCATGGTATCGGTGAACGTGAAGGCTTTGCCCATCTGACGGAGGAGCTGATTGGTCTGGACCGAAACGAGAGGTTTACGGAAGCGGCCGAGGTTTCGCTGCTTTGCGAAGCATTAAAGACCAGCTATGAGGAAGCAACGAAAGTGCTTCCGTCCAAGCAGAGAATCACAAAGACAACGGTCATGAATAAAGTGCATGGGATTGCAGATGAAATCCCGGATACTGCCTATCGGGAACGAAAAGCGGTACCGTATCTTTTCATTGAAGCTGACGAGGACCATATCGCCGAGCAGCACGGAAAAGCAGAGGATAAAGCCCGAAATAGAAGCTTTATGTCCCGTCTCATATATATTTACGAATGTAAGCAGGAAACGGATGTTTCCGGGCGTTATGAGCTTGTAAACACGTATTATTTCGGTGGTCTGTATCCCGGTCAGGACGGAGTGAAAAGCATCTGGGAGAAAGTGAATCGTTTCATCGAGCAGAACTATGATACGGATGCATTGCGCCGGATATTCATCAGCGGTGATGGTGCCGGCTGGATAAAGAGTGGAACATCCGTGCTTGGCAATGCTGTGTTTTGCGCGGATAAATATCATCTGATGCAGTACCTGAATGCCGCCGCAGCACAAATGCTGGATGAAAAGGATCTCGTAAAGGCGAACCTCTGGCATATCCTGTATTCGAAGAGTAAGCACCCGAAAGAACGGTTTGACATATATACCGGTGAGATGATGAAGTGTGCGAAGTCTTCGGAGAAAGTAGAACAGCTTCGAGCCTATGTACTTGGTAATTGGAGTGCCGTACGGCGTACGCTTTGTAACAAGCTTGTGACAGGCTGCAGCGCAGAGAGCCATGTGAGTCATGTGCTTTCCGACAGAATGAGCTCGCGACCGATGGGGTGGAGCCAGACCGGTGCAGATCGAATGAGCAAGTTGCGCTGTTATGAGCGAAATAACGGCAGAGGAAAGATTATAGAGCTGGTTCAGTACAGTCGAAAGCAACGAAAACTGGCAGCGACAGGCACCGAAGATATATCGGCGGAAGCATTCTCCATGAGAGACATCATGAATGACCACTATAACCAGGCGAGAAGCTATATTGACCGCATACAGGTGCATTTTCCGGAAGGAACGGCAAAGAGAACAGCGGCTATCAGG
>JAZUGQ010000023.1:0-15078 GCA_045641285.1 Lachnospiraceae bacterium | reverse complement strand
GTTTTTTTGCATTATAGGACGCAATTTCCTATAATGCAAAAAAACCGGGTAACTTTCGCTACCCGGAAATCTGCAGTTGATGGGACTTGAACCCACACCCAAGTACATGGACATGAACCTGAATCATGCGCGTATGCCAATTCCGCCACAACTGCAAGCAACGACTATATTACCATCACTTTTTGTGAAAGTCAAGGACATTTTTTACAGTCGTTCCATTCTTTTCCGCAGAGTTTTCAATCGCGGTGGCTTTTACTGTTGCTTCTTGCGACAATTTCCAGAATATTGAGGAACAGATTGACAATATCGATATAAATATCAACCGCGCTGTCCACCGCATTATCAACCGTCTTTTCGTACTCCTGTGCACGATACACGTCATACGCGATATAGCCGCTGAAAACCAGAGCGCTGACCCACGAAATCCAGCTGTTCGGAAGGTTCAGTGCATACGACAGGATTCCGGCCAGTATAACACCGCACAGGCTGATCAGCAAAATCCGGCCGAATTTCGCACACACATCCGGGAAATACATGGCAACCAACAACATCATGCCAACGATGCACATCGTAATCAAAAATGCCTGTGAAACAATCGACGAATTCATTCCGCCAAGCATGTCAACGGTGCATGAAATCACCAAACCGAACGGAACGACAACCAAATTATACCCGATAAAGGAAACTACCGGATTTTTGGATTTCGCCGACATCAGAATTCCCACAATCGCACAAACCAGGTATCCGATATAAAATACAACGCTGTTCACATAATCAAATACATTAATACCGGAACGGCAAATCACGTAATTGAATACCAAGCCCCACAAAACGGTTCCGCAAAGAATCAGATTGTATTTCTGAGCGGAAATGATCTCCGTTTCCGCAACAACCGCATTCCGCCTTTCTTCTTTTCTGGCAGCACCAATTTGAAACATCTTCCCCTGCTTTCTTCCGAAGTGTTCTTCGGACCGATTTTCGATTATCTTCGTAAAGACACCGTAATTGTATCACAGTTGCGGCAGGATGTCAATTTCATTTACTTGCATATACCGCCGTTCTGTTCCTCATACTCCCGAATCAGTTCTTCGATTCCCTTCGCCGTACGAAGCCGGTTTCTGTCAATCTGCGTCGGCTGCAGGAAAATGCCCTCATCCTCCAGTCGTGCAAACAGTTCAATAAATGCCAGCGAATCCAGCAGACCGCTTTCCAGCAAATCCACTCCGTCATCGCAGGCTGTTTCATCGTCACAGATTTCGCAAATCAGTTGTCTGACATCCACCATGGTTCCTGCTCCCTTCTGATTTTCCCGCCCATACTTTATGATTCGGGGGAGTTCTCCTCCTGCTGCATACTCTGCAGCCCCCGTCTGTCGAGCTTGCCGTTTACCGTAACCGGCAGCTGCTCCACAATTGTGATACGGGTCGGAATCATATAGTCCGGAAGACGTTTTCGCAGTGCTTCCCGAATGCTTTCGGCATCCGCGGTTCCCAGCACATAGGCTTTCAGATTGCGAACCGCTCCGCCCGGCGTTTCGGTCGGAACAACCGCACACCCCAGTACTCCCGGCACCGCCGCAATCCCGGCCTCGATTTCACCCGGTTCGATCCGGTATCCTTTCCATTTGATCTGGCTGTCCTTTCGTCCGCGGCAGTATATCCGCCCGTTTCGGATTTCTCCGAGGTCGCCGGTCCGATATCCGTTCCGTCCGTTTTCCCGAAACCATCCGCCGGTCTGTCCGCCCAGATACCCTCCGAAAACGCTTTTCCCGCGCAGGACCAGCTCCCCGTTCTCAACCGAGATATCCGTTGCCGCAGTATCGATTTCCCCGACCGGAAGCAGTTCCTCCGACTCCGTCATACTCTCCGTAATCCGTATGGCAGACACTGCCGATGTCGCCTCGGTCGGACCGTATGCGTTCAGTACCGCAATTCCCGGAAACCGATGCAGAAGCGTTGCGGCGGTTCTCTTTTCCAACCGCTCTCCGCAAAAATACACGCATTGCAAATCCGGATAGTTCTCCGCCGTAAACGTCGGTTCGGTCAGACACAGATTCATGCAGGTCGGCGTCATCACCGCAACCCGGATATGTTCCTGCGACAGCTGCGTGAAAATTTTCGTAAAATCATTTCGCACATCGGTCTGTCCGGCAACCAGCGTGTGCCCGTTGCAAAATGCATAATACAGATCCGCAACGCTTAAATCAAAGCTGAACGATGCCTGATTCAGCACCGCGCAGTGCCGGTACTCCGACAGCGGAGCCAGATTGCCGATCCATTCCGCAAAATTATCCAGATTGGCTTTGGAAATCGGAACTCCTTTCGGCTCTCCCGTACTGCCCGATGTAAAAATGATGTATGCCCTGTCATCCCCGGCTTCGGCGCGGTCCGGTTCCTGCCCGTCGCAGGTCTCCCGCCCGTCGGTTCCGGTTCGTCCCGCTCTTCCGTTGTCCTCATTTGCCGCCGTTTCCTCGAGGGTCGCGATGTTCGCGGCCCGGTCGTTCCATTCCGGAAACGTAACCACCTCGGCATTGTCGCAGCATTCGCAGGCCTTTTCTTTCCGTTCCGGCGCCGTCAGACACAGCTCCGCGCCGGTCTGCTTTGCGATATTGCGAAGCCGCTCCGTCGGAATCGAGCCGTTTATCGGCACGTACGCCCGGCCGGCCATCAGACAGGCCAGCATGGCAACCGGCATGTCCGCCTGTTTATCCGCACACAGCAAAACCGGTGACGTTCCCTGCCGCCGAAGCAGCTCCGCGGAACACTCGGCGCGTGCCCACAGTTCTCTGTATGTCAGCGTTTCGTTGCCGGATTTGTAGGCAATGCATTCGGCATTCCCGACCGCTGCCTGTTTCAGTCGTTCCAGTATCATGGTTCGTTCCTTATCTCATTTTGCGGGATGAGGCTGTAATCATACAGAACCTCAGAGTGATTATCCAAAATCAGTTCCTTCCGCAGTTCCTCTCCGCTCTTTCGGTCAATCACCGTTCGATACACCTGGGAAATGCGGAAATACGTCTCGCCTTCTTTTTGAAAATGATGATTTTCCTCCGCCAGCCGGTACCTCTCGGGAAATTCCCGTTCGCTTCGCAATTCCCCGCACAGTTCCCCGTCGCGGCACCAGACGCGAAGCTGTACCGCCTGATCCGTCGTATTGAGGAACCGGTAATCCACCCGGTTGTAGCTCACGGACGTTCCGGTTCCGAACGGCACGCGGCGCCGTTCATCCGGGAACAGGGCATCCGAATGATGATGCAGTTCCGTCACCGTCAAAGGGCTGTTCAGCACGAGCCAGTGCACCATATTGCCCATTTGGCACAATCCGCCGCCGATTCCGGAGGTCAGCCTGCCGTGGGTAATCACCAGTCCTTCCCGGTATCCTTTTTTCTCCGTCGGACGGCCGATTGCCGACCAGAACGAAAACGTTTCCCCGGGGCGGATGACCAGCCCGTCCAGCTGTTTACAGGCAAGTTCCATGTTGGTCACTTTATTTTCCTGAAGCCGCATATCCACGCCGTTCAGTTTTCGCAGCAAAACGGAGCTGTGGCTTTTCACGATATTCGGAAGAGTCTCCGTCTGTATGCTTTTCGCAATCTTTTCCCGTCCGAATAAATTTTTCAGTTTCCGCTTCAGAATTTCCTTTTCCAGCGAAATTTTATAACATGTCGGACTCAGTGTGCAAAATAATCTCCTTGCCATTTTCCATCCCCTCCGTTTCCGATGTTATGCGTTTTCGTCGCTGTTCCCCTCTTTTTTCTCCCACAGGCGAAATGCCAGCTCGATAACCAGCACTGCCAGCAAATACATCACAATCGTAAACACAATCGAAAATGTCGGGTACATGGTTCTGTTTCCGATGCCCTGCATGACCGCCGTCAAATCGTTCAGCCCGATGTATCCGGTCACGGTTGTCCACTGCAGCAGCTGCAGCAGCAGGCGTTTCCACTCCTTCCGGCCGGACACGAGAATTTTGGATATTGAGGTCTCTTCGGTATCCCTCAGCACGTCCGCCATACATCCCGCGCCGTACAGACCGATTGCCAGTACCGCCAGAATCAGCTGCGGTCCGTGAGATGCTCCGAAAATGCCGAAATCGAGCAGCAGCATTCCGAGCAGCACCGGTGTACTGCGGAACAAAAATCCGAGGCCCGCCGCAATTCCGGCCGGAACCGAATGCCGACTGTGCATGGCCCGATTCAGAAGAAGTCCGACAGCGCCGCTCAGCAAAACCGCACCGAGAAAAATCACCGCAGTCACCAACACGGATTTCAAAATCAGGCTGTACGCTCCTCCGGAAATCAAATTGTCCTTAATCATCGTCATCATTCTGCAATCTACCGTATCCTTTGCTCCGTAATCCAAAACCAGAAGACTGTATCCGGTCACACCGATATATCCTTCGGACATCCGATACTCCGGAAATTCCGATGAATGATTTTCGCTCGTTCCGTAGCAGGCAATCATATCCACCCGTCCCGCCATCAGCCGGGCAAATGCGGTTTCGTTGTTCAGAACGAGAAACACCGGCCGTCGGTTTGTCCGTTCCGCCAGCTGCTTCGCCAGTTCCACCGCCATTCCCGAGACCGTTCCGTCCGGGGACACCGTCTCCAGCGGCGGTACCGTACCCGTAATTCCGATATACAGGGGCTCGCGGTCGGACTCCGCAACCTTGGAGGAAACACCGTTTCCGCTCATCCATTCCGTCGCCATCGCCGCCAATTGCCCGCTGTCCCGGCTGCTTCGAATCAGGTCATTGGCCTGTTCCAGCAATTCCGTACTGTCCGGCCGAAACGCAAAGGCAAAGGAAAACCGGTCCTTTCCCTGTCCCGGCTGTTCTTTGGGACGAAGCACGGCAACCGGCTCCTTCTGTTTCAGATACTCCGCCGTAATGTCCGTCACCCACATGGCCGATACCTTTCGGTTCGTCAATGCGGAAAATGCTTCGTCGAACCGGTCAAAGGACCGATACCTGCCGAAGTCCGTTCCGAAATACGAATTCAGAAAAATGGTCATGGAATCATCGGGAGATTTTGCCGTTACTCCGGAAATCTGTTTTCCTTCCAGTTCCGACAAGTCCTGCAGAACCTTGCAATCCTCTGCCCGGTCGGACGGTCGGTTCCAGACGCAAAGAAGCATTCCGAACACCAGAAATGCCGCAACCGAAATCCATTGATGGGATTGTTTTCTCATTTTGCCCGCTCCTTCACCGTTTTTCCGAATTTTGGGCGCCGATTTCCCGACGCCATATAAAGAGTATCACAAAGCATTTCTTTTTTGGTTACAAAAGTATTACATTTATCGCTTTGTTTGTTACAAATCCATTACATTTTTACGGTTTTTGCCGAAGCGGCATCGTTTTCACTCAGAGGAGTGCCTTTCCGACGATCTTTTCGCTCAGCGAAGTACCGTTCCGACGAGCTTTTCGCTCAGCGGAGTGCCGTTCCGACGATTTTTTCGCTCAGCGAAGCTCCGCTCCGACGATATATTCGCTCCGCAGACCGACGGCAATCCGGCTGCCGAATACAACCGGCGTGGATTCGATATTGGACCCGAACGACAGGGAATCCAGCAGGTCTCCCGTTGCCGCATCGAGTAGCAGCATCTCCCCGTTTCCGCAGCACTGCAGGAGCATTTGCGTTCCGCCCGCATCCGTGATGAACGCCGGCGAACTCCATGCGTCGCAGTTCATTTCCCGGCGCCAGAGCTCTTCCCCCGTATCCTTCCGAATGGCAATCAGATAGGAGGAATCGACGGACGGCACCTTGGACACGGTATAATACAGCACATTCCGAAGCGCCCCCGTACCGCACGCGCCGGAGGACAGGAACCCGCCGGCCAGTCCGAGCACCGTGTGCACCTCGTACGGCTTTTTCCAAATGATTTCCCCGGTCATGGCATTGAGCTTGTACAGCGCCGCCTCGCCCGTATTATGCCTGTTATAATGAAATTTCAGTGTCGTCGCAACGTAAATGAACTGCTCCCCCTGCTCCGTCGTTTCCCAAATCGGGCTGGAATTGATGTCCTCCAGCAAATCCTGCACCCAGACCGGCTGCATCGTGTTCAGATCCAGGCATTGAAAAATTCCGCCGTTGTCCCCGAAAAACAGGTATCCGTCGTGAACCACCGCGCTGGACTCCGAGCCCGAGCCGTTGCCCTTCTCCGTTGCCTCATAGCGCTCTCCCGCGCTGAACGACGTATAGACATATTTCACGATATCATCCGGATGAACGCTCAGTTCCCCGGTTTCGGGATGATACTCGGTATTCAGATGAACCGTGTACAAAACTCCGTTTTCTCCAAGACAAATGACGGTATCCGTTTCGGGACTGTACACCGGCGAACTGTCAAAACCGTGCCATGTCCGCGGAGCAAATTCATCGTCCGCCGCAAATTCATACAGTTTCGTCCCGTCAATCAGATTATACAGAAAAATCCGGGCACTGACCTGTTCTCCGAACGGCCCCGTTGCCGAATCGCCCGAGCCGCAAATCAGCATCGGCAGCTCCGGATGAAGCGATGCGGTTCCTTTAAACGTCATTCCGACATTAATGACCGGTCTCGTTTCCGCCCCCGTTTCCATATCCAGAAAATGAATTTTCCCGTCCATTCCCGGATACATCAGTTCCGTCAGCCCGCTCTTTTCCTTTGCTTCGGGATACAGATTCATCATCGCCTTTTCTTCGTCGGTCCAGCGAACCGCAAGCGGCTGCCCCGTCCAGCCGTTTCCCGACCAGTAATTGACGCCGTCGCATTTCAGAAATTTCCCCGTCTGAAACCGCCAGGTATCCTCCGAAAAGCGGTGCTCCGTCAGCTCCGGCGTTCCGTACGCGCTCAGGTCACGCCGATAGCTTCCCCGATATGTAAGAATTCCTTCGCGAGCGGGAAATGCGTTGAGCCACTCATCGGTGAAACGGATTGTCAAAGGCCGCTCGTACGCCGTAACAAGGTCCCCGTTTCGCTGCAGTTTCGTTTCGCTCAGCCATTTTTCCGGGGCAGTCTGCGCCGTGCTGTACGGTGTTTCGGAATCCGCGCCGGCCATGGCTTCCGTATGCCGTTCCGTCGGCATTTCACCCTGGGTCTTCACGAAGAAATTATACAGGTACCGGATATTTCCCTTGACCTTGATTAACAACGCAAAGCAGCCGAGCAATGCCGCCAAAACAACGATTGCAGCCGTCGCCGTCAGAATCCGGCGTACCCGTCCTTTTTTCCTGTCACGGAGCACATCATTTTTGTCTGTCATGCTGTTCTGTCCTCATTTCTCTGTCCGATAATCAAAGGGTTCCTTGCTCCGCTTTCGCAGAAAAAGGAACCCTTTCCGTCATTTTCACTGTGTCTTACGTTCCGCGAACGGACCCGCCGACACCGATTTCCGTCAATGTGCAACCGCGGCGCGACCGGCATCCGTTACGGAAACCTGAATTTCGCCTTCCGCTACTTTCAGTAATACGCAGTCCTCAACCCATTTTGTTCCGTTCCAAGCAGACAAACGAATCGTTTTCGAGCCCTCTTCGAACTGTGCCATATCGGACATTCCGCCCTTGCCGAACATCAGCGTGGAATAGAATTCCTTCAGCTCGCTGAAATCCGCAGGGGCACCCAGAAGCGTGTCCTCCGGAAGAATATTGGTTTCCTCTCCGCTCAATTCTCCGTAATACGGAAGAATCACGTGCAGGTACCGATTGTCCACAATAATACTGCAGCACAGCTCATACATGGTACCCTTGTCTTTGGTATCCATATCAATAAAATACAGGCGGTTATCCTTCTTCATCAGATACCGGCCGGTATCTCCGCTCGATTTTTTGTTCTGCTTATCGACCGAATATACGTATTCCTCATGATCCTTAATGTAGTTCTTGTAAAACTTGTCGGGATGTTTCAGCTGGAACCGGGTCAGATAGTTTTTGTTTTCCGCAATCACCCGTTTTGCCACGCCCTTCAGCACGTATCTGGTTTCGGAATAGCGACTGTTCAAGGTGGCATCCTCTCCGTTGTTTTTCGGCTTTACAACCAGAAAAGCAATCATAATCAGTACGACTCCCGCGATAATCAAAGCCCGAATTTTGTTGTTCATTGTGTGTGCCCCTTTCTGTATCGTATGTTATCGTTATCGAAATTCCGGCAACTCCGGAATAACCGTTCCGGCCAGCCCGTTGTCCGCGCCGAAAATCGCCGCTATCGTCTTGCCGATATCGGAAAAACCGTCCCTCGTTCCGAGATTTCTTCCGCCCGCCAGTTTCGGTCCGTACATCAGCAGCGGAATATACTCCCGGGAATGATCCGTGGACGCCGTTGCCGGGTCGCATCCGTGATCGGCCGTAACCATCAGCAGATCCTCTTCCCGCAGTCCTGCCATCAGCTCCGGAAGACGACTGTCAAAATACGTCAGCGCCTTCGCGTACCCATCGATGTCATTTCGATGGCCGTACTGCATATCAAAATCCACCAGATTGGTGAAACAGAGTCCGTCAAAATCGTCCTTCATCATCCGCAGCGTGGCCTCGATTCCGTCGACGTTATCCACGGTTCTCGTAAATGAGGTGATTCCGCGTCCCGCAAAAATATCCACGATTTTTCCGACCGAGCGGACTTCCTTTCCGGCCTTCTTCAGCACGTCCAACACGGTTTCTCCGGTCGGTTCCAGCGAAAAATCATGCCGTTTCGACGTTCTCGTATACGGCCACTCTCCCGTGAACGGTCTTGCGATAATCCGCCCGACGCCCCATTTGCCCTGACAGATGGCCCGCGCCGCTTCGCAGTATTCATACAGCGTTTCGGTCGGTATCAGCGCATCGTGCGCCGCTATCTGCAGCACGCTGTCCGCCGATGTATATACAATCAGTTTTCCGCTTTCCAAATGTTCCTTCCCGTAATCCCGGATGACGTCCGTCCCGGAATACGGCTTGTTGCACAAAATCCCCCGTCCCGTCGCTTCTTCCAGCTTCTTTAAAAGTGTTTTCGGAAACCCCTTCGGGAACGTCGGAAATGCCTTTGCAAGCGGCAATCCCGCAATTTCCCAGTGTCCGGTTGTCGTATCCTTTCCTTTGGAGCGTTCCGACAATCGGCAAATCACTCCGTCGAACCGTTCCCCGGTCACGCTTCCGAGCCCGCTGCCGCAAACCGTTCCGCGAACCCCGTCGATGTGGAACAGCCCGAGTTTTTCCGCATTTGGCATGGAAAATGCCGGTGACGTCGCCGCACTTCGCAGGGTAAAGCTTCCTTCGTCTCCAAACTCTGCCGCATCCGGCATTTCACCGATGCCGCAGCTGTCGAGAACAATCAAAAACACACGTCCCATAAGTTTCCTTTCCCGACCTTCCGTTTCCGGTCAGTCGATATAACTGTAATATATTCCCGTCTTTTCAATCGTCGCCTTTGCCTCCGAAACGGAGATATTCAGGTTTCGTCCGCGGGCCGGAATCGCCAAATCGATTCGGGACGCCGCATATCCGGTAATCAACGCCCACTCATTGTTGTATTTGACACAAACCGGGCGTCCTTCGGACACGAAGTACAGCACTTCCGCAAGTGTCGCGCCGGCCAGATCCACTCCGGTTCCCGGGATATTTTCCGTCAGCCATGTCAGCAGTCCCTTCTCGTTCATGTCGCAGTCACGCGCATCGACTGCGGCTCCCTTGTACGAAAGGAACATTTGCAAAATGGCCTGTTTGTCGCTCATGTCATCGGCAACATAGTACCGTTTCAGATTTTTGACGGTTGCGGTCTCGGATTTGATACCCCGTTTCCACAAAACCGTTCCTTTGCCGTCCATCACCGCGCCGTTCGTCTCGTCCGCCTTGGCAATGCAGTTTCCGAGGTTGCCCGAAACCATGATAATCCGGCCATACGATTCCACATAATACCGGGTATCGATCCAGCTGCCGACACGCACGGACGTATTGCCGGTCAGTACCGTAAATACCGTATTTTCCGTTTCCGGAATATTCTGCAGCTTAAATCCTTCCGGCAAATTCATGTAATATTCCCGGTGCATCAGATTGGTCGTACGACCGGACAGCGTAATGGTCTCCGTCGTCTGTTTCGTACTCTTCAGAATATTGTAATTGTCCGTATTTTCATACAGCGGCCGGATGGTTTTGGTTCCGTCCGCATGCACCACCTCAACCTCACCGGTTTTCCGGCAGCGCAAAATGTTAATCGCGTTGTCAATAACCTCCGCCGACGAGAAATAATCAGCGCCGCTCTGATATTTCTTGACAACCGTCCCGTCCAGTTCCTCGATAATAATCTCGTACATCGGCACGTGATCCGTTCCGTTGTCCCGGAACGTGATATCGTCTTTATGCGCCAGTCCGTAAATCAGTTCCCCGTCAATTGTCCCGAGCAGCAGTTCCCGGTCTCCGTTATCGGTTTCCACGATTCCGGCCTTCCGGTTTTCCAAATCATAATAATATACGGCCGTATTGTTGGCATCCGAGTATTCCTTCTGATATACGAGGATTCCTTCCTCTTCAAACAACACGTAATTTTTCGGCAAATGTTCCGCCACAACGGAGAAATCATGCACCAGCGTCCGGTACAGATACAGCGAGTCATACAGCGTAAAATAAAACTCGTCATACTCGTTCATGTAGCAGATTTTCCCGAATTCTTCCTTCAGAATGTCGTAGCTGACATCGACGGGCACGAACATCATTTCCGCGATTCGGCCTTCTTCCGCAAAATACCGGTAATACAGAATTCCGACACGGCCCTCATACTGGCCTCTCGTAATATATCCGTAGAACACGAAATCCGCGTCCCCGTTGTCTTCAATGGAAATCAAATGATAATCATGACGGTAATTCTGGTACCGCAGGAAATCGCCGTTTTTGTTGTCGAAGCTGAAAATCTTCACCATCACATTTCGCTTCATGTCGTATTCCCACAAATCCCCGTCACACACATACATCAGGTATTTTTTGTTGTCGCTCAGCAGATAATTCAGGTCGGTGTCGGTCATCAGACCCATCTTAATCTGGTTTTTGTTGATGCTCACCAGCGTTCCGTCAAATTCCACCTGCATGGTACGGTCATAATTGAACAGGATATTGTTCTTGCTCTGGCACCGGAACCGCATCTTCTCGTTGCAATGATACTGCTCCTCGGCATCGTTGCTGAACACCTGAAGCCGGTAATCGAGCGATGTGCAGACATAAACGGAATTGTATTCGGTTATCGTCGGAACGCAGCCGGCGATTTCCCGGGGATTCATGTCCCCGTATCCCACCGTTTCAATCGAATCGGCAATCGTCACATGCGCATAGTCGGCTCCGGTCGCGGAATCCGACGTTTCCAGATATTTTTCCAGTTCGTTGCGCTTGTTCGGATTGAGCAGCGTGCTATGAAAATAAGCCACAAAATCCATGTTTTTTTCAAGCGTGGAAATGTTGGTCTCAATGATTCTGGTATAGAAGAAAATGTCGCGGCCGTCATTGGTCGTCAGCGTTATCTTCGCCGTGTATTCCGTATCATTTGCATAATTGGCCGTCAAACTGACCACGGCAGACAGGCGGCTGTCCTTCATTTTCTTTAAGGCTTTGACTTCTTTTTTCTCGACCAGCGTTCCGGTTGCCACTTCCGTGACTTCGCAAACCAGTCGTTTGATAACGCTTTCATGCTCGGAAATCAGCACTTCGAACGTCAGATCGGACCCGATCGGCGTAATGCTTTCGCGAAGAAGCTGGGCCTGCGGTGCAAATGTATATCCGAGTGTCTGGTTGATTTCCACGCCATTCACTCGAAAACTGATTGTCGGCAGTGTCGCCTGAGATGCTTTTACCGTCTGCAGTTCCGTGTTGTAGGAATGAATGCGGACGCGGCTGTAAAACACAATAAGCGCCACCAGGAAAATGCCGGACAATATCAGAATTCTAAATCGAAGCTTCATATGTCCTCCAAAATGGAATCGGCACTCGAAATTGTCCTTTCCTCGTTCAGCCGATACACTTTTATTTTATCGCATTTTCCGATAAACCGCAACGACTTTTCGGAAGTTCCTTCCGGTTCTTGCAGGTTCCGTCATTCCGTGTTATACTTTTTTTGTCGTAAAAACCTGCGACAGTTCCAACGGAAACCAAGGAAAGGACAACGATACTATGGAAAATTGTATTTTTTGTAAGATTGCAAACGGAGACATTCCCTCCGCTACCGTATACGAAGACGAGGATTTCCGGGCGATTCTGGACATTGCGCCCGCGCACAAGGGGCATGTTATTCTGCTTCCGAAGCAGCATGCCGACAACCTCTTTACCGTCAGCGACGACGTTGCCGCAAAGGCATTGCCGATTGTCCGCAGGATTGCTCTGGCCGTAAAAGAAGCTACCGGCTGTGACGGCATCAACATTCTCCAGAACAACGGAACCGCTGCCGGCCAGTCCGTATTCCATCTTCACATTCATATCATTCCCCGTTTCGAAGGTGACGGAATTCTTCCGGTTTGGCCGCAGGGTGAATATGCCGACGGCGAAGCTGCGGAACTGGCGAAACAGATTGCCGCAAAGCTGGCATAAACGGATATTTGCCGTTCCGTATCCGGCCCGGCACAACCGTTCAAAACAGAAAACGCATGTCGCATCCTCACGGAACGTTTTTTACATTATTGGACGCAATTTCCTGTAATGAAAAAAATGCTGCCGCACTGCTGTTCCAACGCAATGCGGCGGCACTTTTTGTTTCGTTTCATAAATTCGGTTGAATGGCCTGCTGTTTCTCGATCCGGTATTCCACGAAGCCCTGTTGCTCCCCGAAGATCTGCTATTCCTCGAAGACCTGCTGTTCCTCGATCGGCAGCCGCACGATGACGGTAAATTCATCCCCGCACAGAGACGCTTCCACCGTACCGCCCATCTTCTCGGCAAAATCCCTTGCGATTGCAAGGCCAAGGCCGCTGGATGCTTTCGCTCTGGTCACATCACCCGTGTAAAACCTCTCGAATACTCTCGTAACATCGATTTCCTCCGGATTTGACACATGGTTGGAAATCCGAAGTTCCGCATACCCGTCATCCTTTGGCAGCAGCGATATCGTAATCGTCTTCTCCCCGTGTACAAGTGCATTCCTGGAAATATTCTGAATAATTCGCTTTATCGCGGTCTCATTTCCCTGAACCACGATTCTGCCTTCCCACAAATGAATCTCCGGCTCGATTCCGACCGCCTTCCAGTCATCGCAGAACGAAAGCAGCGTTTCCGCAACAATTCTCACAAGCTCGATGCTCTCCATATTCAGTCGGTACGAACGGCTTTCCAGCTTGGTAAAGGTGAAAAGGTCCTCGAGCATCATTTTCATTGTCCCGATTCGCTCACGGATAATTGCCAGATAGCGTTCCTGTTCCTCTTTGCTGTTCGAGTCCTGCAGAAGCTGAAAATAGCCGTCCAGCGAGGTAAGCGGCGTCCGGATGTCATGCGACAGGTTCGTATACGTGTCCGCCACAAGCCGTTCCCGCATTTCCATCGAAGACCGTTCCTCCGACATCCGACTGAGAATCCGGTTGATTTCCTCCGCCAGTTCTCCTTCCCCGAAGGCTTTCAGATCGGCTGCCAGAAGCACTCTGGATTTCTCATTTTCTTTAAACGCCAATCGGCGGCAGAACAGTTTGTTCTGTCGCCAAATAGCGATAAGCAGTATCACCAGCACCGCAATCAAAATCAGGCAGATGGCAAGCAGGATTTTCATAATCCTTCCTCCTACTTATACCCGAATCGCAGAACGAATCAGGTTGTTGTAATGCATTTTCCCACTGTCAGGCCAGATCCTTTTTGGAAATATACAGCCCGGAAGCAAACAGTGAAATGATTATAAAAATTCCCCCCACAAGCAGGGCGCTCCCGCTCTTCCCCGCCGTGTAATCGTATAACATAATCCGTCCGCTCGGAGTGAATTTGAGCAGTTCGATTTTCCCACAGCCCAGTTTCTCAAGTCCTTTCTCGATGATTACGTAAAGAGACGACATCACATGGAAGCAGCTCAGATTTGCAAGAATCATCGTAATCAGGTTATTCCGGATGATAAAGCAAAGGGCCATAATAAACAGAGCAAATGCCAGATGCAGGACGTACTGAACACCAAGCACCAGGAACAGGTCGTTCCAACGGTCAACCATTACGCTCTTCCCGGAAATATACGCTCCGAGAATAAAGCTGACGAGATTCATCATAAAGGCAATTGCCGTATATACCGCAATCGACATGGCCTTGGCGAGTACGATTTTGTATCGTCTGTCGAGCTGTCCGGCATAATTTTTGATGTACCCGTTGTTGAAATCCGCCGTAGAAAAGATGACCGTGAAGATTACGACAAAGACTGCCACGAGCATGCCTTTGAGCATTCCCTGAAGGCATTCCTCCAGGTGATAACGTCCCTCCTCATCCGCTGACAGCATGATACTCATTCCTACCACCGCATTGGAATCCGATTCCTCTGTTGCGGCGTCCTCAAAGCCTTCCATGAAATCACTGAAACCGTTATCGGACGTCAGCTCCGTTTCCTTCTTCTGCTCCGTATCTGCCTCCTCCAACACCGGAGCACCCGTTCCGTCAAGCAGAAAGGTCATGATATTCAATGCCGTCAAAATAATTAAAATGATATAAAAACTCTTCATCCGTACCATACGGTACAAATCCATACGAAATAATTTCAACATTACTTTTTCTCCTCCGTGCGCTCCAGGAAATACGTTTCCAGGTTCTCGTTGTTTACGCAGATTTTCTTTACGCCGACGCCTGCCAGAATCAGCTCGCGGTTGATCAGCTCAATGTCCGAAAGCCGCTCGAAAATGGCAATGTTCTCGCGGTCCAGTACCTTATACTCGGTAATACCGAGGCGGTCAAGGATCGGTGTCGCAAGAGCCGGGTTGCTGACCGTGGCTTCAATCCGCAGACTGCAGGCAACGTTCAGTTCCTCCGCCGTAAGCTGTTCAACAAGACAACCTTTGTTCATAATTCCGTAGTGGGTTGCCACCTTGGAGAGTTCTTCCAGAATATGACTGGAAATTAAAATGGTAATGCCTTTCTCTTTATTGATAGTTGTTAAGAGATTCCGGATTTCCAGAATTCCCTTCGGGTCAAGTCCGTTA
>JAZUGQ010000022.1:0-23012 GCA_045641285.1 Lachnospiraceae bacterium | reverse complement strand
CCTCGCGGAGCGTTTATTATCTCATAGGACGAACTTTCCTATAATAACAAAGCATATCCCTTGCGATATGCTCGCGCCGCCTGTGCGTCGCGAAGGGAGATTTTTCCTCTGCACAGGCGTGTGCATCCTCGCGGAGCGTTTTATTATCTCATAGGACGAACTTTCCTATGAGATAATAAAAGACTATCCTCACGTTTCCGCTGCGCCGCGGGATTCCCCGCAAGAGACGCACGGACAACAATCCGGATAGTCTTTTTTTGTTCAATATGTTGTTTTCGTTCGCTCCGCAGCACATCTGCCGTATTTACTCCGCGGCAAGTCTGCCATGTCGGCATTTCAACGGCTTCGGATATCGGAATTACTTCGTATAATCACTGATTACCGACCATACATCGGAGGACTCCAGGCCCAGCTTCCAGAAGGAGCATCCGGCCAGTTTCATGTTCTTGTAAACATCCATCTTCTTGGCAAGAGAGTCCTTGTCTTCCAGCCAGATCTTGTATTTCTTTCCGTCCAGCATAAATTCCGCATAATTCTGCTGTGTTTCGTTATCCCAGCTGAATTTTGCGTCACTGTCCTTCACAAAGCCGCGAAGAGTGTCCATTCCGTTTGCTTCGGTCGCGATATTTCCGTTTTCGGAAACAATCCACTTTCTGGAGAAGAACGGAAGACCCAGAATGATTTGCGAACCGGGAACTTTATCGGCAATGGCTTCCGCACCTCTGGTCACAAACGGAAGAGACGATGCCGAACCGATCTTTCCGTCTACACCGTTTTCCTTAAACTGATTGTAAGTTGCCAGGTTATTCTCATCATATGCCATCAAAATGACATAATCCACGCAATCCTTCAGCGCACTCAGGTTATAGTAAGGGAGTTTTCCCGAATCCGGTCCGTAGCAGTCAATGGAAATCACAAGGTGAGCTTTCCGGCTCTCCAGGTACAATTCACGCAGGAACTGAATATAGTGCGGACCGCTCTCTGCCGTAATATACTCAAAGTCAACATTGATACCGTCGGCACCGACTGCCGTAACCTCCTGAATCAGTGAGGAAATCAGCGTCTTTCGATGCTCATAATTGGACAGCACTTCGATTCCGGATACCCCTTTCGCAAAGTCATCCACCAGCACCCATACCTGCATGCCCTGCTTATGGGCCTGTTCCACATATTCCGCGCTGGCCAGCTTGCGACCCTCGCACTCCTGAACCGAACTGATATGACCTTCCACATCGGAAACCTCAAACCAGGTCGGAGAAATGACATTCAATCCCTTGGTATTCTTCAGAGCCTCTTTCAGATCTGCCGCACTCAGTTTGGAATATACCTGATGCCAACCCATGCAAACATTGTTTTCCATCAGAAAATGGTCATATGTTTCGCCGTTGACGGCAACAACCGTTTCGCTGAACGGCTGAATGTCCGAGTTATTGATATAACCCCACAGACCGTTTTCCAGCATAACCTTGGTCCAGTTGTCACCGTTCAGATTCTCTGCCATATAAACACGGGTTCCCGTTTCCAGTTCGGCAACAATCGGATTGGTAATATCTCTCTGCGTTCTCAGGACTGCACCGTCTTCATTCTTCACCCGGGTTTCGTACAAAACCGTCCCGTTCTTGCAAATGCTGACCGTCGCAGGCTTGGTTCCGGTCGTTACCGTTGCACGTCCGTACTGTGCAATCAGCTCCGTGCTGACGTAATAATTTCCGTTGCGGCTGATAACCATCGGTTCCGCACCGCTCTTCACTTCTCCGTTGAGCTCATGCTGCTTCTGATCCGGCCAGTAAATATCGATACACTTGGAATTGGTTACCGTCAGCTGTCCGTCTTTCTCATACCAAAACAGACGATCGTCAACCTGCTTCAGCAATTCAATCGGCACATACAGGACGTCATTCGCCGAAACACCAAGCTCGCTGTACGGCATCGAATTCAGCATAACCATAACACCGTCTTCTCCGAGTTTGTATTCGGCGTTCATATCTGCATGCTCTTTGGAAGCCTCTTTTTTCTTCTCGTCACTCGTATTGTTCCTGCTTTTCATACTGTCGCAGCCGAGCATAAGGCATCCGCAAAGCAAAACCGTAATCAACAAAATCAACTGTCTTTTTTTCATATGTTCCTCCAAAGCAATAAATTGCAATCATATTATATCACAAACTTTCAGAAAAGGAACCCCGCATTTTGCTGTGTCATTCGTATCTTCTGTATTTTCCATGCGAAGTTCCTCTTCCTTCAGATGAAACATATGTCCGAAAAGCCCTTCCAACCACGTCTCCCCGGTCTCCGTTACGGTGCAAGAATATTCCGATTCGAACAGTTGGTAACACTGTGATATGCCCACATCCATTCCGAAATTTCGATTTCGTATCGTGTTCCGATCCCATCAACGAAGCCGGCTTCCACCGATTTGCCGGTCATTTTCGATATCGGTATTGTAGCAAATGAGCCGCTCCGAATCCATTGACGAAATAACCGGAAAGCAAGCTTCATTTTTTCCGTCAGATATCTTGATTTTTCCGATTTTTGCACTTTGTATATACTTTTTTCACAATTAATTTCATTGACTTTAGTGCACTTTTCCCGTATACTTCCTACAAGACATACAGTACACTGTTTCGTATGCATTTCAAATCTGAAAGAAAGGATGGAGCGTACACATGAAGATTGAAAAGATAAATGATGACCAGATTCGTTGTATTCTGAGCAAGCAGGATCTCGTGGAACGGGGGCTGCGGCTGAGTGAGTTTGTTTACGGCTCCTCCAAAGCCAAGCAGCTGTTTCAGGATATGATACAGGCCGCGTCCGAACAGTATAATTTTGTTTATGAGGATCAGCCTCTTATGGTGGAAGCCATTCCGACCACAACCGAATCCCTGATTCTGATTATTTCCAAGGTTAACGATGCCGACGAACTCGACCCGAGATTTTCCAATTTTACGGGATTTGAGAATCCGGCCGACCTTCTTGGTGAAGACAATGCCGATTCCCGGGACGCGTCCGATACTTCGAATGAACCGTTCCGCAGACGCGGCGATGACGAATACGACGATACGCTGCCGTTTACTCTGCCGAAGGCATCCGACGAGCGGGACACCGCTTCCTCCGTCCGGACCGAGCACGGCAAAGACAACGAATTTACCATGAACCGCACCGAAGCCTTTGATTTCTATAATCTGAAGGATTTAACGGCATTTGCAGCCGCCGTCGATTCCTCGGAAGTCAAGAGTTCGCTGTATTATGATGAAACCGAGCGGATTTACACTCTTTGTCTGAGTCCCCGCGTGCACAATCCGAAGCTTTTCACGGATATATGCAATCTGGCCTGCGAATTTGCATCCCATCAGCCGAAAGCCACGGTGTCCTATTATTCCGAGCACTATCGACTGATTCTTCGAAGCAATGCTCTGAAGCAGCTTCGTGAGTTATCCTGAGAACGGCTTCGAAGCCGTTTTGCGGATTGATTCCGGCCGGACCGGCCCTTCCGCAGTTCCGTTTTAAGACAAAAAAATACCCGCACAATCCGGTTGTTCGGTCTCTCTGTTCGAGGCCGCATCCCGGTTGTGCGGGTTCTTTTTAATTATTTTGCAGAAAGGAAATCGTTGATTTTCTTGGTCAGGTCATCCACATCAATGCCGTGAACCATGCAAGCCTGTTCCAGCGATTCGCCCTGTGCGGACGGACATCCGACGCAATGCATTCCCGCATCCATCAGAATCGGAACAATATCAATATCGAGGCGAATGATTTCGCCAATTTTCATATCCTTTGTAATCATCATGAAAATAACCTCCTTTTCGGTCATATCAACCGCTATGTGCATTATAAACATTTCCCTTCGGCGTGTCAACAATTGGCGGAATTCTTTATGTAAAAATTATTTACCGCATTTTCAAGTTTCCTCTTGTATTCTTGAAAAGAATGAAGTACAATAGTGTCGTGAGTGAAGATTACTTCACGATTTTAGACAGGAGGTTGATAATTATGGCATTTGTAATCAATGATGGTTGTGTTAAGTGCGGTGCTTGCGCCGGTGAGTGCCCGATCGGAGCTATTACCGAAGGAGATGACAAGTATGTAATCGATGCAGACGCATGCCTTGGCTGCGGTACCTGCGCTGCTACTTGCCCTACCGGTTCCATTGTAGAGGAATAATTCCGCAATAATTTACGAACCAACAAAGAGGTCGGCATTTCGCCGGCCTCTTTTTACGTCAACAATAATTTCCCAAGGTCTTCTCTTTCCCGAATTCCGAACCTTCCTCCGCCGCGTGTCCTGCAGTAGCGCCGGGCTACTCGTTATGATACGAACCTTCCGTCCGCATGTCCTCTAACGGCACCGGGCTACTCGTTATGATACGAACCGCCCGAATTTTCCATATTTCCGAACTTGGTCAATTCGCTTGTCCATGTCAGTTTTACCGTTCCGGTAGGGCCGTTACGCTGTTTTCCGATAATCAGCTCGGCAATTCCCGGTTCCTTGGATTTTTCCTTCAAATAATACTCGTCACGATACAGGAACATAACCACATCGGCATCCTGCTCGATGGCTCCGGATTCACGCAAATCCGACAGCATCGGCCGCTTGTCGTCACGGGATTCCACCGTTCGGGACAGCTGCGACAACGCAATAACGGGGCAGTTCAGCTCCCTCGCAAGCGCTTTGAGGGCACGGCTGATTTCCGCAACCTCATTTTGACGGGATTCCGCTTTCTTCTTCGTATCACCGACCATCAACTGCAGGTAATCGATTACGACCAGCTGAATATCATGATCCAGCTTCAGCTTTCTGCATTTGGTTTGCAAATCACGAACGGAAATACCCGGCGTATCATCGATATACAGTGCCGCTTCTCCGACTCGTCGCGCCGACATTCCCAAATCGGTCCAGTCCTTGTCCTCCAGATTTCCGGTTCGGATTTTTTGCGAATCCACGGCCGAATCCAGCGACAGAATTCGGTTGACCAGCTGCGTCCGGCTCATTTCGAGACTGAACATGGCAACCGGGATTCTCTTCTTAACCGAAATATTCTCAATCAGGTTCAATACAAATGCCGTTTTTCCCATGGAAGGACGCGCCGCAATCAAAATGAGATCGGACGGCTGTAATCCGGCTGTCTTATAATCCAAATCCACAAATCCGGTCGGAATACCGGTTACGCTTCCTTTGTTGCGGGCCGCTTTTTCGATATTGGAAACCGCCTTTACGACGATTTGGCTGATGCTGTCCATTTCCACGGTCTGATTTTCCTGAAACAGCGCGAACAGTTTCTTCTCCGCTTCGGTAAACAGTTCGGTTGTTTCCACGTTCTGATATCCGTTTGCGACAAGCTCTTCGCTGATGCGAATAAAGCTGCGCATCCGGGATTTTTCTCTCACAATATCGGCATAGTATTTCACGTTGGCCGAAGTCGGAACCTCATCAATCAGATTGCTGAGATATTCCAGTGAGCAGAGCTCTTCCGGCACCTGATGTGCGCGCAGTTTGGCCTGAACCGTAACGGGATCGGTTTCCACGCCCTTCTGGTTCAATTCCAACAGCACTTCGAAATAGACACCCATTTGCTTTTCGAAAAAATCATCCCGCGTCAGTATCGCCGAAGCCGTATCGATGGCTTCGCGGTCCATCAGCATGGACCCGATTACCGAATGCTCCGCTTCGGTACTGTGCGGCATAATCCGTTTCGTCATTGTCTCGTCCATATTCCAGTCCCTCTGATTTCTATCGGATTCCCTCGACACGAACCTCAAGTTCCGCCGTTACCGCCGGATGAAGTTTCACAGCGGCATGGAAAACGCCTTCATTTTTGATTGCAATTGCGAGCGAAATTTTCTTCTTATCGATATCCAGGCCGAGCTGTTCCTTTGCGGCCTCGCTGATTTCCTTTGCGGAAACGGAGCCGAACACTCTGCCGTTCTCTCCGATTTTGATCGGAACGGTAACCGAATGATTGTCGATTTTGGTGGCCAGTTCCTTTGCGGCCTCCAGCACTTCCTGTTCATGTTTTGCCTGCTGAATCTGCTGCTGTTTCAAATCCGCCAGATTCTTGGGAGTTGCTTCCACACCCAGCTTTTTCGGGAACAGGAAATTTCTGGCATAGCCGTCGCTTGCCTTGACAATCTGTCCCTTTTTCCCCAATGCCTTTACATCCTGCAACAAAATTACATCCATACCGTCACCTCATTGTTTTCTGTTTACTGATTCTCCGCCGGCTGTCGTCTCCGGCCTTCCGTGCGTCATTTCCGGCCTTCTCCGCACCGGCCCGTGCCCGGCATCCGCATGCCCGCCGGCTGTCGTCCGCCGCGTCCCGATTGTTACCGGTTGCCGGTCTCCGCATCATTTTGTATCATATCCAGCAAAATGTTTTTCACACGCTGCTTTGCCTCTTCTACGGAAACCCCTGTCAGCTGGGCCGCTGCCGCCGACATGTGACCGCCGCCGCCAAGTTTCTCCATAATCAGCTGTACGTTGATATCATCAATCGAACGGGCGCTGATATTGATCATATCGGGGAATTCCAGGAAGGTAAATGCGGCCTTGATTCCGTCGATCTGCATCATTTCGTTGGAAATCTTTGCAGCCAGCACGCTTGTAGCCTCGTCTCCGTCCGCCGGACATTCCGCAAATGCGAACTCATCCAGGAACAGCTCCATCCCCGCAATTGCCTTGGTTCGCAGCATATATTCATGCTTCTCCGTTCGGAACTCTTTTCGTATTTTCGTAATGTCCGCACCGTTTCGACGCAGATACGCTGCCGCTTCAAACGTACGGACACCGGTCTTGGTCATGAAATTATTGGTATCAATCATAATTCCGGCATACATCGCGTCCGCCTCGATGCTGCGAAGCCTGATGCCGTCGCCGATATACTGCAAAATCTCGGCAACGAGCTCACATGCCGATGACGCATACGGTTCGATGTAGGACAATGCCACGTCGTCAACCGAATCCGCCGCTTTCCGGTGATGGTCAAGCACAATCACCTGCTTAATCAAATCATACAGTTCCGGACACTCTGTCATGGTCGGCCGGTTTACATCCACGATAACGAGCAAATCATCCTCGGATGCGATTTCCTTTGCCCTCTGTGCACTGATAAACATCGACGGATCGTACTCCGTGCTGACCAGGAACGGATTGACCGTTGCCCGAATGGAGCTTCCGACTTCATTTAATACGATATATGCTTTTTTATTGCAATGCGTCACAATCTTGTAGACACCGATTGCGGCGCCGACCGAATCCACATCCGGGTTCGTATGTCCCATGATAAATACGGTATCCTTTGCCTCCACCAGTTCCCGCAGCGCATGTGCCTTCACACGTGCCTTGACACGCGTATTCTTCTCAATGGACTCGCTGCGTCCGCCGAAGTAGGAAATCATTTCGCCGTCCTTGATAACCGCCTGGTCACCGCCACGGCCGAGCGCCAGATCGATGGCCGCACGGGCATATTCATAACCGGTTTCGTAGGATTTTGCATTGACGCCGAGGCCGATACTGATGGTAACGCCGACCTCCGACGGACCGTTAATCGTAATGGACCGCACGTCATACAGCAGGGAGAACTTGTTGTCCTGAATCTTGGAAAGATACCGGTTCTGGAAAATGAAGAAATATTTGTCTTTCTCCAGCTTTCGGATAACGGCATCGATATCCTGCATATAATTGGTAATCTTACGGTCAATCAATGCCATCAAAAGGGATTTCTTAACGTCCTCCAGCCCATCGATGACTTCCTCATAGTTATCAATATACAACAGTCCGAAAATGAGCCGCGAGTCGTAGTTTTCCTGCCGCAAATTCGTCAATTCCGTTTCATCAAACAGATATGCGACAACCGTTCGCTGGAACCTGATCCGGGTGCTCCGCTTTATGGTATGCAGCTGCGCATCAAATTCCGGTGTTTCCTGCGCCTTCAAAACAATCTTATAATTACTGCCGCCGATTTTCGCGCGGTATGTTCTCTCTTCCGATTCATGCTTCGGCAGGGAGTACGCTTTCACCTCGGGAACCAGTTCCCGGAAATTCCGGCCGATGAAGTCCTTCCGGTCCAACGCCGCAAATGCCGCATTGCACCAGAGAATCTCTCCGTCGCTGTTCAGGATGCCGTACGGAATCGCCATGTCCTTCAGTAATTTGGACTCCGCCTCGTCATAATTGATGGAGAAATCGATAAAATCGCGCATCAGATTCTTTCGGCGAAGGAAAAACATGAAAACCGTGGCCGCGAAATACAGAATCGTGGCAACAAAACCACACATGGCCGCCTTCTTGTTGACGAACAAAAGCAGGATATCTACCAGCAGCCACCATGCCGTCAGCCATACCGGCCACAACATATACATCATCAATTTTCCTTTGGCATTTTTCTTCATGTCGTCCCTCTGCTTTCGGAGAATAGTCTCAATCCGTATTCGAACATCCTTTTTTTCAAATGATGCTATACACAGATAGAGTATCACATTTTGTCCGCTTTATCAAGCAAGTGAATACGAAAAAAGACGGTACCGCACGGCATCGGAAGTTCTTTTTCTTTCCCGGTGCGGCATTGCGTCTTACAGGAAAGCATGTCGATTGCGATATGCTCGCGCCGCCTGTGCGTCGCGAAGCGACATTTTTCCTCTGCACAGGCGTGTGCATCCTCGCGGAGCGTTTTTTTATCTCATAGGACTTTCTATGAGATAAAAAAACTGCGTGATGAATTCTCATCACGCAGTTCAAGCTCAATTACTCAACGGTGTAAGGCATCAAAGCGACATGACGTGCACGCTTAACAGCGGTTGTCAACAGACGCTGATGCTTTGCGCAAGTACCGGTAATTCTTCTGGGAAGAATCTTACCTCTCTCCGAAACGAATCTCGGCAGAACCTTGCCATCTCTGTAAAGAGTATACGGATCAATTGTCTCGGTGCAGAAAACGCAAACCTTCTTCTTTCTGCGGATGACTCTCTTTCTCATCGGAGCATCGCCCTTGTCACCCTTATCGGTTTTATTAAAAGCCATGGTTGTTACCTCCTGTTCGATTGTATCAGGCAACGGAATATACCTGCCTGAAAATTAAATAAACGGTAATTCTTCTTCGATTCCGTCGGGAATGTCTACAAAACCGTCACCGGAGTTTGCAGCGGGCTTCGGCTGTGCATAGGAGCCACCGTTTGCAGAAGACGCATTCTTGCTCTCCGCAAATTCCTGCTCATCTACAATAACCTGCCAGGAAAAGACCTTCTGTCCGTCCTTGTTGGTATAATTGTCGCTCTGCATACGACCCGTAACGACAATCTTTGTGCCCTGTCTGAAATATTTCTCTGCAAATTCTGCGCCCTTACCGAACACAGTACAGTTGAAAAAATCTGCTTCCGGTTCTCCGTCTCTGCGGAATCTACGATCTACTGCCAGCGAATATCTGCACACGGTTGTGCTGCCGGCCTGTCTTACTTCCGGATCTCTTGTCAAACGACCCATCAGAATAATCTTGTTCATAAAGGATTCCCTCCTTACTCTTCCTCACGCTTAACGCAAAGATAACGAAGAACGTTGTCCATAATACGAACTCTGTGTTCGATCTCGGCAGGAGCGGTTGTCTCTGCTTCGAACTGAATGAAATAGTAGAAGCCTTCATTCATTTTCTGGATCTCATAGGCTAATTTCTTCTTGCCGCCATCGACAACTTCGGTAACAACTCCGCCAAATCTCTCAATGAGAGCCTTTGCCTTTTCAAGAGTTGCTTCTCTAGCCTCGTCTTCGATTCTTGCATTCACAACTAACGCCAATTCGTACTTTTTCATAGTTGCTTGCACCTCCTTTTGGTCTCTGGCCCTTGCTTTACGCAAGAGCAAGGAATAAATGTGTAACATATCACGGAATGAAATTCTATCATACCCTGCCGCAATTTGCAAGAAGAATTTTCAACAAAATAAAGAACTTTTTTCTTCCGCAAATGCCGTACCGGACTCTGTCACCTCATTTTTCTTCGTCATCCTGTACAGGAGCGACTGTTTTTTTCATGCAATCTGCCGGTTTCAGCTCCGTTCCGTTGCGAAGAATCAGACGGATGTTCTTTTCGGCCTGTCTTCGTGGCAGCATGACCTGATGACCGCAGCCGAGACATTTCATTCGAAAATCCATTCCGACACGCTGAATTTCCCATTCGTTGCTTCCGCACGGATGGCCTTTTTTCATTTTCACCACATCACCCAGCCGAATATCCATAGACTCCTCCCGTCAATCCCGTTCCGAACGCTGTTCCGCCCGCTGCGGACCGGTCCTTCGGTTCCGTCGTTCGGGCTTTCCGAAACCTTCTTTATTGTATCAGTAAATGCCCCGATGCGCAAGTCTTGTCTTCCCTCCTCATTGACAAACCATTCCCTTTCCTGTAGAATAAGGAAGCGTTCGGATTTTCCGGTTTTTCGATTCCGTTTTGAAATCACAATGCACCATGACCGGTACCGACATAGCGAGACAGGCTGCCGTGCAGGAAGCCCTTGAAGGCATATCGAACCGGCGTAAGCCCAGTCATCGTAAGGGCAGGAGGATTTTCCGTATGATTCGTACTGTATTCGTATTATTGTACATCGTTTTGGTTTGCATCGTAACAGTTCCTTTTTTGGTTCTGTTTCTGATTCTTCGTCTGTTTTCGCCGAAACTGGCGTCTGCGCTGGCCCAGCCGTTTGCCAAGGTTGTGGCGTTCCGGGGCATTTTCCTGGTGTCGGGCTGCCGAATCACAGTCAAAGGTGCGGACCGGATTCCGGCCGGTGTCCCGGTTCTGTTCGCCGGCAATCACCGCAGTATGTATGACATCCTCGCTGCCTATATTGCCATTCCGGCAACTCACCGGACCTCGTTTATTTCCAAATACGAAATCCGTCATGTGCCGTTTCTGAGCTGGTGGATGCGTGCTCTGAACTGCAAATTTCTGAACCGCAGCAATCCGAAGGAAGGCCTGAAAACGATTCAGTCCGCCATTGCCGATGTCAAAGACGGTTTTTCCATGTTCATCATGCCGGAAGGAACCCGCAATCACGGTGATGATCTGCTGCCGTTCAAGGCCGGAAGCCTGAAAATCGCAGAACGGACCGGATGTCCCGTCATTCCCGTTGCCATGATCGGCACCGACGACATTCTGGAAAAGCATTTTCCGAAAATCACCGCGCACCATGTCACCGTTATCATCGGAGAGCCGATTCCGACCGCCGATCTCAGCCGGGACGAAAAGATCGAGCTTCCCGACCGCGTCCGGACCGTGATTCAGGACATGATTCTTGCCGAATCATCCGGAAACACAGCCTCCGTAACGACCGGAAACGCAGCCCCCGAAGCAGCCTCTTCCGCATCCGCACAGGATAATGCGGAATCCGCAAAATGAGTCTTGTGTTTTGGCTTCTTCAATGATACAATAATTCCCGTGCCGGTTCCGTATCCGGGTTTCCCGAATACCGTTCCGACAGCCACCGTACCGAATCCGTTTCGGTCGTCGGCAGGAATGTCGGGAGTTCCTCATTTGAACAACATTAAGAAAGCAGGTACCACATATGTCAGTAAATCTTTTACCGATTCTTGCATTAAAAGGTCTTCTCATTACATTGGGAATTATTCTGGCCGTCATCATCGTCATTTTCATCGTGCTTGCCATTGTCGGCAACAAGATGCAGAAGAAAAATGATGCTGCCATGGCGGAAATGAAGGCTGCTGCCAAGCCGACCTCCATTTTGGTTATCGATAAAAAGCGTCTTCCTCTGAAAGATGCCGGTTTCCCGTCCATCGTTGTGGAACAGACTCCGAAGCTCGCACGTCGTGCCAAGGTTCCGGTTGTCAAAGCCAAGATCGGACCTCAGGTATTGACTCTGATGTGCGATGAGAAAGCGTACGAACTGATTCCGGTAAAGAAGGAATGCAAGGTTATGCTCAGCGGTATTTATATTATGAGCGTAAGCGGAATCCGGAAACCTCTTCAGAAGGACGAGAAGAAAAAGAAGGGATTCTTTGCAAGATTCAAGAAAAACAAGACGGAAGCAGCCGCTCCCGAAACCACAAAGACATCCAAGAAGAAATGATGCTCTTTCGGTCCATGAACAAAAAGAACACAAAAAAAGCAGCCGGACAACAGAACTCTGTTGCCCGGCTTTTCATATCAGCCGAAATTGTTCGGATTTGCGCCGTTCCCCGTCTCTGTCTCCGCCGTTCCGGCCTTCGGCCGTTCGTCCGCCCTGTCGGCACCGGTTCCCGCCGGTTCCGGTTCCGGGAAATACTCTCCCTCGCGGTACGGAGTTGCTTCGATTTCCAAATAATTGGACGAAATCCGATTTCCCTCGATCCGGATATCATAGCTTAAGGCAATCCGGATGCTGGTCCGTTCTTCCGTCACGGTAATGCCGTGTCCGGCAAATTCCAGTTTCAGAATTCCGAACGGCGTCGCATAATCACACGCATGCACCTCGCCGCGTTCCACAATCATCAGGGAACGAACCGCTCCGGTTTTCTGAATTTCCACCCGCTCGCCGGAAATCGTAATCCGGTGCTTGGTAATCAATGACGGCGTATCATCGTCCGCCCCGTCATAAAACAGATAAATGAGTCCGTTCTTGCGATAACAGGTTCCGCCGGTTAACGTTTCCGTCGTATCCTCGGTGTCCGTTTTCGCCGTCCCGGTTATTTTCAAAAAAACTTCCATATTAAGCAAATACCTTTACATTGACATCATCGGTTTCAATCATTTCGCACGGAAGAATGGAGTTCGCAAATTCACGGAATTTTTCTTCTCCGTCGCTTACATAAAAACGGTGTTCCGGTGTCTCACTGCCGTCTGCAAGCAAATCCTTCTCCGTCAGTAGCTCCCGTAATTCCCGTGCCGTTTCAAATGCGGGATTCACCAGCGTTACCCCGTCACCCGCCGTCTCCGCGATAACCTTGCGAAGAAGCGGATAATGCGTACAGCCGAGAACAATGGTGTCCACATTTTGATCCAGCAGAGGCTTCAGATACCGGGCTGCCATCAGCGAAGTCACTTCATCCTCGCACAACCCTTCTTCCACAAGCGGAACAAATAACGGGCACGCCTTGCCGAACACTTCGACACCCGGCTTTCTTGCCGTAATATACTCCCGATACAGTCCGCTCTTCACGGTTCCTTCGGTTCCGATTACGCCGATTCGTCCGTTCTTTGTTATCTCCGCCGCGGATTTTGCACCGGGATGAACCACGCCGATAACCGGCACCGGAATTTCCTCCCGAAGCGTCTCCAGGGCAAATGCACTCGCCGTATTGCAGGCGATAACGATTGCTTTTACCTTCTTGGACAGAAGGAAGCGGGCAATCTGCCGCGAATATTTGATAATCGTATCTTTTGATTTGTTGCCGTACGGAACCCTTGCCGTATCTCCGAAATAAACAATGGTTTCATTCGGCAGCTGGCTCATAATTTCCTTTGCAACGGTAAGACCGCCGACTCCGGAATCAAATACGCCGATAGATAAATTTGAACTCATGTCCGACTCCTGCTGTGATTTATCGTGTTACCGCCATCTCAATCAACTCGGTAATCAGGGAACCCTTATCGATTCCCTCTGCGCCCCAAAGCATCGGATACATGCTGATGGACGTAAATCCGGGCAGCGTATTGATTTCGTTAAATACAATCTCGTCGGTTCCTTTTTCCAGGAAGAAATCGACACGGGCCAGGCCAAATCCGTCCAATGCACGGAAAATGCGTCTTGCACAATCGCGGAATTCCTCCGACTTGCCTTCCGGCAGCTCCGGTCCGATAACCGTACGGGATTCCTCGTTGTTATATTTTGCATCATAGCTGTAAAACTCGTCTGCTGCCAGAATCTCACCGACACCGCTTGCACGAACTTCGATGGAATCACCGAGTACGGCACATTCGATTTCCCGTCCGACAATCGTTTCCTCGACCAGAATTTTCCGGTCATGATAGGAAGCCTCCTTCAGTGCCGGAATCAGTTCTTCGCGGTTGTGAGCCTTGTTAACGCCCTTGGAAGAACCTGCATTGGACGGTTTTACAAATACCGGATAGGACAATTTTTCCTCAATTGCCGCAACACACATATCCATATCCTTCAGCTGATATGCCATAATCGGAACGTACTGTGCCTGACGGATTCCCAAGGTATCCACCACAATCTTCGTGTAAAGCTTATCCATCGATACCGCGGAGCAGAGCACACCGCAACCGACATACGGAATTCCCGCCAGCGTAAACAGACCCTGAACGGTTCCGTCCTCACCGTAAAGTCCGTGAAGAACCGGGAACACAACGTCCACACGACGGAACTCAACGCGATCGTCATTTACAAGAAGAACACCCTTTCTGGAGCGGTCCGGGGAAATAATTGCCGTTGTCTTGCCATTCTTCCATGTACCGTTCTCAATATCCTCAACCGATTTCGTATATAACCAGCGGCCGTCCTTCGTAATTCCGATTAACAGGACGTCATATTTTGTTTTATCGATATTCTTAATAACGGTTGCTCCGGAAACACAGGATACATCATGTTCCGATGACTGACCGCCAAACAAAACCGCTACTGTTTTCATATATTTTGCCTCCGTTTTTCACATCCGAATCATCTTCGGAAGATTCCACATTATTGTACTATTCCACCGACAATAATGCAAGCGAAAATGATTTCTCTTCGGTTTTTCGCCGGACATTTCGGGTTGCATTTTGCCCGTTCGGGCGTATAATAAAAATAAAAAAAGCCCCCGCTTATCCCGATAGATTTTCAAACGGGGGGCCTGTTTTCTATTTGAAAGAGGTTTTATATGCATACAACAACCGAAAGTGCCTACGCGAAAATCAATCTGGCTCTCGACGTTCTCGGTGAACGTCCGAACGGCTACCATGACGTCCGCATGATTATGCAGACCGTCAATCTGTGCGATACCCTGACATTTCAGGAAACCGACGAACCCGGCATTGTCCTGTCCGTCGGCGATGCCGATTTACCGACCGGCTCCGGCAATCTGATATACGATGCGGCTGCCCTGCTGATGGAAAATGCCGGTGTCACCAAAGGTGTGCGCATTATTTTGAAGAAAATGATTCCGATGGCTGCCGGTCTCGCAGGCGGAAGCTCCGATGCTGCCGCAACTCTGCGCGGGCTGAACCGGTTATTCGGTCTCGGCCGTACCGAGCAGGAGCTTCAGGCTCTCGGTGTCACTCTCGGTGCCGATATCCCATATTGTATCTCCGGCGGAACCGCACTGTCCGAAGGCATCGGCGAAATTCTGACGCCCCTGTCCCCCGTTCCGTCCTGCTACATTTTGCTCGTAAAGCCGCCGAGAAGCGTATCCACCGGATTTGTGTATCAGCATTTGGACATGAATGCCCTGACGCATCCGGATGTTGACGGTATGTGCGAGGCCATCCGTTCCGGCAATTATGCCGGCATCACGTCCCGTCTCGGCAACGTTTTGGAAACCGTCACGTTGACCCATTGTCCGGAAATTGCCGCAATCAAACAGCAAATGCAGACACTCGGTGCCGACGGTGTTCTGATGAGCGGTTCCGGTCCTACGGTATTCGGCATTTTCCCGACCAAAGCCGCCGCATCCTTTGCCTATATGCATTTCCGCGTCAGTCCCTACGGCAGCGAAACCTATCTCACACAGCCGGTTTCTCCCCGTTAGGCAGTTCAAAAAAATATCCCGGATTCCCCGGTTTTTACATCCAATGCACCGGTCGGCTCATCCGCCAAAATCAAGCGACTGTCTGCTGCCAATGCTCTCGCATTGTGTACTCAAATAAAGCGGGCGTCAATACCTTATATATTTTTTGTATTCCTTTTTTTCAATTTCCATGCACGAAATCCGGATCTCTCAATGCTTCCTCCAATGTTTCCAGATAACGCACACGCAGGCTCACGAGTTTCAGTCCGTCCTGTGAAAAATGAAGCCGGTGAACCGCATGGGTTCCGTTGATATAAACCTTGCCGCTCTTGGTGACCGGCTTGCCGCAGGAACCGTGATATACGAAGGAAAATACCGGAATTCCGGCGCAGAACCAGGTGACCGGGAGCTGTGCCGCTTCCGTGCCTTCGCCGATTGCCGTCAGTTCCACCTCATAGCCGCCGAGTTTGGTAAATTCCAAACCGTAGGAATAGTCCTTTCCGCGACCGGTCGCAACTCCGGACAAATCCAAAACCGTATCATCCGAAACAGGAAAATATTCCACATCCTCAATCTTCAGTTCCGACCATTCCGGGCCGCGTCCCGTTACCGTCACCTCATTTGGCTCTCCGAGCATGCGTTCCATAGCCGGAAGACGCATCAGCACCCGACATACGTTGGAAGCGGTTCGTACCAGATCCGCGCGTTGAATGCGTCCGTCTGCCAGTCCTTCCGCAAGATTGTCTCCGTGGTGATTGGCGCTTCCGTCGGGGCATACCATGTAGGTATCGTTCTGTGCACGAAGCATGTCCGCAAAGTTGGTGTGGCTTCCGCCGGACGGTTCCCGACGCCCGTTTGCCGCATCGACATTGATGGCTGCCCACCAGTCGGTCATCACGAAGCCGTCAAAGCCCCACTGTTCCCGTAAAATTGTCGTATTCAAACCGTAATCGCAGGACGTCCACATTCCGTTGACACGTCCGTAGGTGGTCATGACGGTGCACGCTCCGCCCTCGCGGACCGCGATTTCAAAACCGCGCAAATACAACTCCCGCAAAGCCCGCTCGGATACCACCGCATCCACGTTGTAGCGGTTCGTTTCCTGATTATTGCCGCAAAAATGCTTCAGCGTTCCGGTTACACCGACCCGCTGCAGTCCCTCCAGTTCGGCGGCCGCCATTTGCCCGGTCAAATACGGGTCCTCGCTGAAATATTCGAAATTTCGTCCGTTCAGGGGATGTCTGTGCAGATTCATTCCCGGTCCGAGCAGACAGTCAATGCGGTTATAACGCATTTCCAGTCCGACACATTCCAGCAAATCCGCCGCCAGTTCCCGGTTGAAGGTACATGCAATTGCGGTTCCGATCGGAATCGCCAGTGCCATGCTGCCGCAATCCATACGCAGCCCGCTGGGACCGTCCGAGCAGCAGCCGCAGGGGACACCGTGTTCCTTGAGAACGCGGGAGGTTCCGCCAAATGCCGACGCCGTTCCCGGTGTTACCTTCGGGCTTCCCATTCCTTCTCCCCGAACAAACGGAAAGAGTTCTTCTTCGGTAAACTGGGCCAGGAATTCTTCCATCGAAACGGCTCCGTTTGCCACATCGGTCAGCCGCAATCCCTTGTCTCCGCAATACGGAAGAATCGGTTCCTCCCATACCGGTGCCGCCTCTCCTCTGCCGAATCCGTCGTCTTGGGTCGGTACCGCTTCCGTTTCATACCCGTACGGATTTCCGTTTTCGGCAAGAGCTTCCGACGGTTTCCGTCTCTCAAAAGGCAGAACCGGTTTCATTGCGGCCGGGCAGTGTTCGATAACCTCGGTTTCGTTTAGTGTAAACCGAAGCACGTTCTCCGCACTCCGCACATTTTCACCGAGACAGATACGATATTCGCCGGCTTCCATTACAAAACAGTCGGGATAACCGGTCGCTCCGCTGTCATCGTAAGATGCCATATTTCGCTTGTCGATTGTCATCACAACCGTTTCCGATTCCCCGGGTGCCAGTTCCTCGGTTTTCAAAAATCCGGCCAGCACGCGTGCCGGCTTTCCCAACGCCCCCTGGGGTGCCGAAACATAGCACTGGAGAACGCATTTTCCCGAATACTCCCCGACATTTTTCACGGTTGCGCTGACATAGCAGTACTCACCGTCGTATTCCGCATGTCCGCGTTCCGTTTCAAACCGGGTATAGGACAGACCGTATCCGAACGGGAACCGGACATCGTCCCGTGCCGCCGTTTCAAAATGACGATACCCCACATAGATATCTTCACGATAATAATTTGCCGTCACATCGCCGAAATTCGCATCCGCCGGATAGCGGTCGCATCCGTAAGCAATCGTGTCCGCCAAATGACCGCTCGGGCTCACGCGTCCCGTCAAAACGTCCGCCACTCCGGCGCCCATCATCACTCCGCCCTGCCAAATGTAAAGCACCGCCTGCGGAGACGCCTCGTCATCGAGAAAACTCATGTCGAGAATGTTTCCGGTATTGAGGAGCACCACCGTGCGGCTGCAGGCCCGGCTGACATTGCGAATCATTTCCCGTTCCGTTTCGGTCAGGCGATACGAGCCCTCGGTATCCCGATTGTCCTGGTCCTCGCCCGCGCTTCGCCCAATCAGGATGACCGCCGCATCGGTTCGTGCGGCAACGTCCCGCGCCAGTTCCTCGGAGACCGGCATTTCCTTCTGTGACCACGGTTCCTTGCCCCAGCCGATTCCGACCTCGCGCGGATGTTCCTCCTCCCAGCGCTCATACACGCCTCTCAGAGTCTCATCCAGGCAAATGCCCTGCTCCGCCGCCAATCCGTCCAGCACGCGAACTCTCTTCGGAATATTCACCAGTCCTCCCGAACCGATTCCGGCAATATATTCTTTGCTCTGAATCCGCCCGTACAGAGCGATGCGCATCGGTGCCCGGAACGGAAGCGTGCCGTTCTCGTTTTTCAGCATGACAATGCTTTCCGCCACCGTACGGCGGGCCAAATCCTCATAAACTCCGTAATCCAGTGTTAACTCCATTTTCCGTCTCCTTTTGTCCGATTTTCAAAAAAACCGGATACCTCGCAATCAGACAAAGCATCCGGTCATAAATGACATTTTCCTATTCCGTTCCATCGTGTGCACGCTGTCCTCCGATCCCGGTCATGCGCCGATGTCACATTGCCGGCCTTCCGTTAAAACAGAACCGAAATCCAGCCGAGTCCCTCCATCATGCATTTTGCTCCCAGTAAAATCAGCAGTGTCCCGCCGGCCATCTGGAACAACGCATTATAGCGGGTTCCTTTTCGCTTACCGATGGCAACTCCCGCGATGCTGGCAATCGCCGTCACAAGAGCAAGAATGACAATGGCGCTCAGAGAAATCTTCCAGGATTCTCTCGCAAACATCAGTCCGATAATCATCGCATCACCGCTGGATGCCACCGCCGGACCGACCATGTTTGCCGCTCCGATGTCATCCCGTTCGGGTACATCCGTCACGCGGGCTTCCACGATATTATAAATGCCCGCAATCACAAATTCCGCACAGGTTACCCAAAAGCCTGCTTTCCAGTCAAAGCAGCGCATCACCAGTTTCCCGATAAACCACCCGAACAAAATGCAGGATGCCTGTGTCAGGCCGAACCATAACGCACAGGACAACGCAATCCGTTTTGCCCGGTATTCCCGAATCAGACTTTTTTGTGCCGACATTGCCAGACTGTCCTGCGACAATCCGAATGCCGTGATGATTAACGTAACTAAACTCATTTCCGTCTCTTCCTTTTCCTGTGACCGGCCGGGCCGTCCGTTCTTCGCCCACCCGTCATGTTAGGCATCGTTTCCTCTGCCCGCCGTGTCGTTTCGGGCTTCGCTTACATTGCCCGCCGCGTCGTTTCGGGCTTCGCGTACATTGCCCGCCGCACGTTTGCGGACCGTCTCATTTTGCCCACCGTGCCATTGTAGCACATTCCGTGCGCCCCGTCAAATGCCTCGCCTGCGGTTTCCCGCACAGTTCTCCCTCCGCATTCATGTTGCTTCAGGGTTTTTCGTTACAGTTCATACAGAACCTTTTCCAGCAGGGAAAATGCTCTTGCACCGCTGCGTACAACATTTTGCTCAAAATCACTTCCGTCGCCGTCAAAGGTGTCGCTGATGCATTTGATGGACAGGGCCCGAACACCGTTGAGGTAGCAGACTCTCGAAATTGCGGCAATTTCCATATCGCAAATGCTGCAGCCCAGTTCATTCAGGGCCTTCTTATCCTCCGGCAGCACCACAAAACGGTCTCCGCTGGCGACAACCGCTTCCTTCACGGTCGGATCCAGACGTTTTACCAAAGCCACGAGGTCAGGGTCCGTCGGAATCTGAATATCGTCGAATTCCGCGTACTGATGGGGTTTTACGTTGTCAATCGGCGACACGTCGAAACAATGGTTCACCGCGCCCGTCACGACAAACAGGTCCTCCACACGCGGTCCTCGCTCCAGTGCACCGCTTACACCGAAATTCAAAATAATCTCGCAGCCGAGCTTCGTAATCATAAACTGTGTCGATGCCGCCGCGTCGATTTCTCCCCAGCCGAGCATCATTGCATAGACATCGTTGTCACGTACCGTAAAATGATACACCTCACGGTTTCCGTACGAGATTGTTTCATACCGAAATTCACTTTCCAAAAATGCCTTTAATTCTCTTTCGATTGCTACCGCAATTCCGATTTTCATATTGCTTCACACCAACCGGCGAAACCTCGCCGGAAGTTTTCCTTTCTTTGAAATATCCGTATTTTTATTATATCCGATTTTCTTCCGACAAACAACCGTTTCTTCCGACAAACAACCTTTCCGTCAGAAAAACCCGCTTTCTCTTGCACGATTTCCTCTTTTATGCTATGCTACTCTTGATACCCGAAAACTTTCAAATGTGCGAATCCCGGCGCTTCGAACGGCGCTCCGAGCGTTTCATCCGTTCCGAGCATTTCAGCCGTTCCCGGCGTCTCAACCGTTCCCGGTGTCTCAGCCGTTCCCGGCGTCTCAACCGTTTCGTCCGGGCCGGACGGATTCCGCATATTTCACCAGATACAAACCATGTTGCCGGAGGATAAGAATGCTGACCGAAAGAGAATTCACACTTGCCAAATCCCGCATTCCTTTTTGGAATCTCATCCATAACGAACTGGCCGAACAGATTCGCAGTCACGCCTATTCGCTTGACTATTCGGCCGGAGACAAGCTTACCGATGCCGGACGGTCCCATGTCGGCATGATTATTATCTTGTCCGGGCGAATCCGCGTTTCGCTGGTTTCCACAACCGCACGCGAACTGACCATTGCCGTTCAGAAACGGGACGGAATCATTTACATCGGCGGGAATCCGACTCCTCAGGTCATGAACAACTTTGAGCTGGAGGCCGAAACGCACGCCAAAGTCATCATTCTTCCGATGTCGGATTTTGACACGATGATTCGTTCCGATCCCCGTATCGAAAATGCGGTGCTCAAATCCGTGCTCGGGCTGTTCAACGGAATTCTCTTCGACATGCAGAATTTCCTGTTCCAGAATCTTGAGCAGCGCCTCGCCTCTCACCTGCTGTTTGAACACACCCAGCAGGGCAGTCTGCAAATTTCCACAACTCATCAGCGAATCGCCAACAGTATCGCATCGTCCCGTGAGGTTGTTTCCCGAACCCTGAAAAACTGGGAACGCAACGGAATCGTGCTGCTGTCACGCGGACGCATCGAACTTCTCAAACCCGATATCATTAAATCCATGGCTTACGAAGGGTAAAAAAAATCCCCTACAAAGTGTTACTGCGTTTCATAATAAAATTATGAAACGCAGCTTGTGTGGGGGAGAAATTACTTCTGAGAAGTAATGAATCAGCTTATTTAATTGAAAGACCTGTCGTCTTTGTGCTTGAAGTATAACACAGATTATCCCGAATGTGTGTGACTTAGTCACTCAATAATCGATTTTCTTATTCTTTTTTTGATTGCCATTAATTATTCTTTATAGTATAATAGTCACTGTGAGTCGTGTTCCCGGAATTTTCGCCGGACGCGACCTTTTTCGGGGCAGCCAATGTCCCGTCCGACTGCCTCATTTTCAAGGCAATTCAGATCCTATCCGACTTTTTAAGGAGGTCACAAAATGAAATTTGGTTATTTTGATGACGCCAAACGCGAATACGTCATCACCTCTCCGAAGACGCCTTATCCGTGGATTAACTACGTCGGAACTCAGGGCTTTTTCTGCTTGATATCCAACACCGCAGGCGGCTATTCCTTCTATAAGGACGCACGTTTGCGCCGTATTACCCGTTACCGCTACAACAACGTTCCGATTGATATGGGCGGACGGTATTTCTACATCAACGATAACGGAACGGTCTGGAATCCCGGCTGGTCTCCCGTTAAGACGGCTCTTGACAGCTACGAGTGCCGCCACGGTATGGGCTATACCGTGATTACCGGTAAGAAAAATGACCTGAAGGCCGAGGTTACCTTCTTCGTTCCGCAGGATTATGACGGTGAAGTTCAGCAGGTCGTTCTGACCAATGAAGGCAGCACCGCGAAGACCTTCTCCCTGTTCTCTTTCCAGGAGTGGTGTCTGTGGGATGCGCAGGATGACAGCAACAACTTCCAGCGTAACTTTTCCACCGGACGTGTCGAGGTGTGCGGTTCCGTCATTTACCATAAGACCGAATACAGAGACCGCCGTAACCACTACGCTTTCTATTCGGTAAATGAGGACATCGACGGCTACGATACCGACCGTGACGCTTTCATCGGTATGTACAACGGTTTCGGCGATCCGCAGGCCGTACTCGACGGAAAGGCAACCGATTCCTTTGCCGACGGCTGGGCACCGATTGCTTCCCATTATAAGAAGATTACTCTCGCTCCCGGCGAGTCCAAAACACTTGTCTTCATTCTTGGCTACGTTGAGATGCCGCAGAATGAGAAATTCGAAGCCGACGGCAAGACCATCAACAAGGTTAAGGCACTGTCCATGATCGAGAAGTACAACACTCCCGAGAAGGTCGCTGCCGGTATGGCCGAGCTTCGCGCCGCTTGGGACAAACTGCTCGGAATCATCAATGTAACCACACCGGAAGACAAGGTTGACCGTATGGTTAACATCTGGAACCAGTATCAGTGTATGGTTACCTTCAACCTTTCCCGTTCCGCATCCTACTTCGAATCCGGTATCGGCCGTGGTATGGGCTTCCGTGATTCCAACCAGGATATTCTCGGCTTCGTTCATCAGATTCCGGACAGAGCAAAGGAGCGTATCATCGATATCGCTTCCACACAGTTCCCGGACGGTGGATGCTATCACCAGTACCAGCCTCTTACCAAGAAGGGAAATGCGGATATCGGCGGTGATTTCTCCGACGA
>JAZUGQ010000021.1:0-119364 GCA_045641285.1 Lachnospiraceae bacterium | reverse complement strand
AAGATATGTTCTCTCGCACGCTGTCAGCACTCCGAGTGAGCGATTTGAATGTCAGCAGATATGCGAAAAAAACCTGAAACAGGCACTTTTCAGCCATCATTCCTTATCCCTTGACATCAATACTACCGTTTCAACATGCACGCTTCCGGGGAACTGGTCAACCGGCTGCACCTTTTCGATTTGATAGCCGCCTGTGCACAGCTGTTTCAGGTCACGGGCAAGTGTTGCGGGATCGCAGGACACATAGACGATTCTCTTCGGGGATAATTGCAGCATCGTATTGAGAAGAACCGCATCACACCCTTTTCGGGGCGGATCCACCACGATGACATCGGCCTTGCAATCCGGATTGTCCGCCACCAGCCGGGGAACCACTTCCTCTGCCGCGCCGACGTAGAACTCCGCATTGTCAATCCCGTTCATTTCCGCATTTTTCTTCGCATTTTCAATTGCCTCGGCAACATATTCCACACCGTACACCGTCCGTGCATGCTTTGCCAGAAACAGGGAAATGGTCCCGATTCCGCAATACAGATCCCATACCGTCTCATTTCCCGTTAAACCGGCATATTGCAGCGCCGTTTCATACAGCCGCGCGGTCTGCACCGGATTGACCTGATAAAATGACATCGGAGAAATTTCAAATCGGATTCCCCCGATTACGTCGGTTATGGACGCTTTTCCGAACAGCGGAATCAGTTCCGGTCCGAGAATCACGTTTGTATTGTCCCGGTTGACATTCAGGCACAGTCCGACAACTCCCGGGACGGCCTGCAGTTTTTGCCACAGCAGTTCCGGCTTCGGAACGGAACGGCCGTTAACAACCGGACATACGATAATTTCTCCCGTTGCAAATGCCTTACGCATCAGAATATGCCGTATCAGTCCGCGTCCCGTCTCTTCGTTGTACGGTTTGGCACCGCTTTCCTTCAGATACTCATATACCGCCTTCAGAACTTCTTCATGCCCCGGCCAGAGCATTGCACACCCATCCGTTGCAACGATTCTGTGACTGTGTCCCGCATAAAATCCGAGGATCGGATTTCCGTCGCGGTCGGCACCTACCGGGAACTGTCCTTTATTTCGATACGCAATCGGAGTCTCCATTCCGATAATCGGAAGCACCGTGATATCGCGGAATCCTCCGATTCGGGAAATGCAGTCCTCCACCTTTTTCTGCTTCAGTTTCAGCTGTTCCTCATATGACAAAAAGGACAGCTGGCAACCGCCGCACTGTCCCGCAACCGGGCACCCCGGTTGAACCCGTCCGGTGCCGGGTGTCAGCAGCTGCTCCACCCGGGCAAACCCGTACGTTTTCTTCATTTTCATAATCCGGACTTTTGCAACATCGCCCGGGACCGTCTGCTTTACGAACAGGGTAAATCCGTCCGCATGACCGATTCCCTCTCCCGTATCGCTGACGTCTTCAATTGTTACCGTTACGATTTCGTTCTTTGTAAGCACGTTCTTAACCACCTTTATTTTCCGTTCTTCCCATATCGGTTCCGTTCCCGCCGGTTTCGCTCGCCAAAGATTCCGTTCCCGCCGGTTTCGTTCCCGCCGGTTCCGGTCGCCCGCAAATTCCGGCCCCGATATTCGTTCGGCCGCAGTGCCTGCACCGTCACAGATTGACGGCTTCCTTCAGTCGTGTGCCCCAGTCTCCGTCGGCGAACACGGCGCTGATCAGCATCGCCTCATTGCCGATGTCCTTTCCAATCAGCAGCGTATGAATCCGCAGATACTCCCCGCTTCCGGATCGGATGCGATAGGACACATATTTTTTTCCGCCCTGTTCAAGCAAATCGTTTACCGTTTCACAAAGCATATTTTTATCTTCCGGATTCACGTTCAGAAGGGAATTTTTGGCATTTAAACTGTCTTCAAATGCCTCTTTCGACGGATACCGAAGGCATTTCCACATATAGTCGTTGCATCCGAGAATCTGCAGTTTGCCCGCGCGTACTTCATATTGCATAATTCCGTAAGGAAGGCTGTCAATCAGCATGCACTGAAGCAGGTTCTTATATTCATTGTTCTTCTGCTCGTTGATATTTTCGACGGCCACATAGAACACATGCTCCTGCTCGCCCCCCTCCAGATACTTCACACGTGCCCGAAGCCACATAAACATATTCCGGTGCGGAATGTTTTTCATGACAACCACACATTCGCTTTCGTCATGGGTCTCATAGGCATTTCGCAGGGTGTCGAAGAACTCTTTTCGTCCTTCCTCCGTCATTCGGTCGAGCAGATTCATCCGTTCCTGCTCAAACACTTCCTTGGTAATGCCCAGAAGCTCATACAGTTTATCGTTCACGCGCAAAATGTCAATAACCTCGCCGCGCTGTTCCAGAATCATGCCTCCGCCGACAAAGCTGTTGAAAATGGTGGTCGAACGGCTTGTGGCATCCAGAAAATCAATGGCATCGCTGCTTCGGCGCTGTTCCTTGACAATCGGCTTATACTCCGTCTGTTTGGACCGCAGCATTTCCTCATATTTTTCAGCCGGCATCGGTTTGGCAAAATAATACCCCTGCATCAGGAAACATCCCATACTCTTCAGATATTCCGCCTGATTCCGCTCTTCAATTCCTTCCGCCATAATCGGAAGACTCAGCCAGCGGCTCATTCGGATCACCGAACTCAGAATGCTGCCGCTTCGCACGTTATCGTTAATATTTTCAAGGAACTTCATATCGAGCTTCAGCAGGTCGACCGGTACGTTTTTCAGCGTATTCAGCGACGAATAACCGCTTCCGAAATCATCCATTTCCACAAAGAAGCCCTTTTCCTGCAGCCCGTTTACTACCGTAATCAGAGTTCCCGCATCATCCATATATGCCGTTTCCGTAATTTCCAGACGCAGCAGCTGCGGTTCCAGATTGTATTTTTCAATCAGACCCATAAGCCGGTCACACAGAGACGGACTGATTTCCTTCCGCGATACATTGACGGAAACCGGCACCACAAGATATCCGAGATTCATCCATTTGCGCAGCAGACGGCAGACGGATTCCCACATGTAATAATCCAGATCGGAAATGAACCCGTTCTTCTCGAAAATCGGGATAAAGTCTCCCGGAGAAATCAGACCTCGTTCGGGGTGAATCCAGCGAACCAGCGCCTCTGCGCCGCACAATCGCTTGGTTCCGTAATCATACTGAGGCTGAAAATACGGAACAAACTGCCCTTCTTCCAGCGCATTCCACATTTCGCTCGTAATCTGCTGTTCCTTAACCAGTTCCTGCCTCATTTCCACCGTGTAACGGGCCACCTTGTTCCGGTAATCCCCTTTGATGGTCCGAAGCGCAATGTAGGCGCGGTCGCACATGATTCCGATGCTGAGTGTCGGGTCGTCCACTTCGTAGACGCCGACTCGCACAACAAAGTTAAAATTCTTTCTTCTGGCGGACAGGGTTCGCTCGATTTTCTCGATTTCGTCCTCCGCCACAAACTCCTGTTTCCGCATACAGACAACAAAATGATCGTTTCCGAGATATCCGTATGTGATAAACCGGTCCGAGTGCTCTCTCATTTTATCTCCCAGAAGACGCAGAAGGCGGTCCCCCTCCGTCGTTCCGAACACATCGTTATAAACCTTGAACCGGTCGATATCGAACCGTGCAATGACATACTGTTCCTCCGGATTCGCATCCAATGCCTCCCGGGTTCTGTCATAGAACGCATCCTTGCTGTAAATTCCGGTCACTTCGCTGACTTCCCGAAGCGTCTTTGCCAGATTTTCCGCCTGTGCCGCCATACGACGGTTTTGCAGAATCTCCGACTGTTCCCGTTCCGTCAGGCGCTGAACGACACTTCGAATACGGAATTTGACCAGTGTGGTCTGCAGTTCCTCCGGCAGCACCTCCGTCGCACCGAGCATCAATGCCTGCTCCAGCAGCTCCATATCGTCACAGTCATTCCATGCCAAAAGCGGCGTTGAAGGATATTCCTTTCGAAACCGATGTTCCCACGCAAAGTCTGCCTGCGACAAAACGGTCAGCGCAACAATCGCAACATCGATTTGCCGTGACGCAAGTATTTCCCATGCCAGTTTCTCGTCGGCCGTCTGATACACCGCAAATTCATTTTCTATCTGCTTCTGAATAATCTGTCGTTTTTCCTGATTGTCCCCAACAATCAAAATTGTCCGTTCCTTCTCCATAAACCCTCCAAACGATTCCGTTACACCCCCGTCGGGAATTCCGTATCACCACATCAAACACTGTTTCGGCCTGTCCAAGCAGGCGCATTTTCCTCATTCCGGCTTTTTTCGACGGCTCCCGTGTCCGTCCTTCATCTTTTCGACGGCTCCCGTGTCCGTCCCGCCGACCGGTTCCGGCGTCTTACGCTTCCGTAATCCGGATATTGGATTCCAGCAGTCTCTGGTAGCCCATCCAGCCGTTGACCGCCGTGTCCGGATTCTTCAGAAGTTCTTTCATCGTTTCCATCTTGGCATCCAGATTATCCGCCATGGACAGCGCCAGCGCCTCGCAAATGGCCGGCTTTTTCGGTGAACCGAATTCCAGCTCTCCGTGATGTGCCAAAATACAATGCTTCAGCTCTGCCGCCAGCAGCTTCGGAAATCCCGGAATTCCCTCGATTTTCCGTCCGATCATTTCCGTTCCCATGTAAATGTGTCCCAGCAGATTTCCCTCATCCGTGTACTCATTTTCCGGAAACTCGGACAATTCCTTCAGCTTTCCGATATCGTGGAACATCGCTGCGGTAATCAGCAAATCCCGGTTCAGTACGGGATACCGGCCGGCCAGATAATCACAGGTCGCCGTTACGCTGACCGTATGCTCCAGCAATCCTCCGACAAATGCGTGATGCACGCTCTTCGCCGCCGAATGCTTCTGAAACAGTTCCAAAAAGGATCGATTTCCGAAGAATTCCTCCGCCAGCTGCTTCAGATACGGATTGCCGATTGTCCGGATATATCCGTTCAGTTCCTCCAGCATCGTTTTGATGTCTTTGTCGGTGCATGGCATATAATCGTCGACGCTGTATTCGCCTTCATCCGCCTTGCGCACCCGCCGGATGGACAGCTGCGGCGTTCCCTGGAATACCGTCACCTGACCGTCCACCTTGATATAATCCATTGCTTCAAAATGAGCAATTCCGTTCGTCAGTTCCCAGATTTTTCCGTCCAGCAGTCCCGTTTTGTCCTGCAGTTGCAGCGACATGTAACTCTTGCCCGTTTTCGCTTTCAGCGTCTGCACCTGCTTGCACAGATAAACCTCCTGGACCATTTCTCCTTCATACAGTTCCGAAATATATCTCATGTTTCGTTCTCCCTCCGCATTACTCCGACAAAACAATCGGGACATCCACAAATTCCGATTTGCGTTCCTTATTGCGCTGCCGGTAAAACTCTATGGTAAGCGAGTCACTGTCCGATGCACACAGATTGATTTTGGTGTTGAACTGACTGACGAACATCATCGGCTCGTCCTCCACCGAAACAATGATATCTCCCTTGCGGAAGCCTGCCTGCTCGGCCGGTGTTCCAGGGTACACCTCGGTAATCTGAATTCCGTTATCGATATCCAGAGCCTCCAGCATGGCCGCATTCAGATCCGTCATTTTGGCACCGAACAGAACGCTCGGACGGCCGTTCATCATATTATTCAGAATAGCGTTGATACTGGAGAATTTATATGCCTGCAGACCTGCCGACTGACTGTTGCTTCCGGTAAACACGCCAATCATCTGTCCCTTGGTATTGACCAGAATTCCGAAGGAATTTTCATGGACCAGAATGTTCGTATCCAGCATATCGACCGAATTGTCGGAAATGTACTGCACGTCATCCATCGCCGTAATAAATCCGTTATCAATGGATTTTCCGCGTCCGTTGACGCATCCGATTGCGATAACCACGGTTCCGAGGCTCAGGTCGGAACTCTCACCGCCGACCAGATACTGAACTCCGGCGTTCAGTGATTTTCCTTTTTCCTGCATCGGAACTTTCAAAATCGCCAGATTCAGCTCGGTATTTCTGGAAAATACGGTAGCATTTCCGCGCTCTCCGTTGGCAAAGAACACCAGCGTTCCCGTGGCATCTTCCACGACGGCATCATTTTGCGCAAGAATAATGAAATTCTTCCCGTCATCTTCCATGACGAATCCGTAACTGCGCTCCCCGACGAAAATGGTTTCGTGGAACACCGTATCTTCCGATTCCTTGACGGACTGAATTTCCACCATGCAGGGATTCAGTTCGTTGGCCGTCTGCGCAACGCCCGCATACAGCTCCTCGAGGCTCTTGAATGCGCCCTCGATAATATGCTGATCCGGTCGGCTTGTTCCGCCTGTCGGCTGCGGTTCCGGCGTGATGACCGACACATTGTTCTTTCCGGAATTTTCGAGTTTGTCCAACAGTTTATACGACAGCGAAAATGCCACCGCCGCAATGATTCCGAAGACCAGTCCGCACAGGGACACGATACCGATGGAAACCAGCATTTTCCGGCGTTTCAGACGACGGTTCTGCGGCAGCTGCTCTTCTTTGATAAATCCGTAGCTGTTTGCGACATCCTCGCGCATTCCTGCCGGTTCCTCAATATCCTTGTTCGAACGGTTGTTTTTGATAATTATACTCATTCTCTGTTTCTCCCTTAAGCCAAATGCCGTACGCATTTGCAAATTCAGTATTGTATCGGTCCGGCGTTACGATTCCACCTTCGCCAGGCTGAATACAAATTCGGTTCCGACACCTTCCGTACTGCTCACCTTAATGTTTTCATTGTGTGCCGCAATAATCTGCTTGGTGATGGAAAGCCCGAGGCCGGTTCCCTTCTTGTCTTTGCCTCGCGACAGGTCGGTTTTGTAGAATCGCTCCCATACCTTGTTGATGCTTTCCTTCGGAATTCCGATTCCGGTATCCCGAACCGAAACGAGCACCTTGTCTCTCCGTTCCGTAACCGAAACGTAAATGATGCCGTCCGGATGACTGAATTTGATGGCATTGTCCAGCAGATTGTGCACAACCTGCTGAATTTTTCCTTTATCCGCATACACAACCAGCGTATTCTCCGGAAATGCCAGTCGAATCTTCAGATTCTTCTGCGAACATTTTCCTTCAAACGTCATCGCCGACTGTTTCAGCATTTTCGTAATATCAAACTGCGAGAAATTCAGATGAACACCTTTGTTTTCGAAATTGCTGAGGTCGAGCAGGTCGTTGGTCAGGTTGGCCAGGCGGTCGGCCTCAAACAAAATGATGTTCAGGTATTTTCCCTGAATCTCATACGGAATCGTTCCGTCCTTCATGGCTTCCGCATAGCCCTTGATGGACGTCAGCGGAGACCGGAAATCGTGACTGATATTGGCAATAAAGTTTTTCTGATATTCCACGAGATTGGCGTGCTGGTCGGCAAGCAAATGCACCGAATTGGCCAAATCCCAGTACTCGTCTCTCGATTTGACGTTCATTTCCTGTGAAAAATCGCCGTCGGTGTAGTGCACAACCGCATTTTTGATGATTTCGACATTTTTCGTGTGATACCTCGCAAATGCCGTGAAAATGCCGGTTCCGAGCAGCAGGAACGCCGCTGCGATAATGTTGATGTGGAGCATCATTTCCTTCACATCCGCGCGGATATTCGACATCGGCTCACTGATTACGATATATCCGTTCTGCTCGATATTGACGATGACCGGATCCACCACCAGCAGGCGTTCGCCGGAATACACGTCCGGCATTTTCAGCTTGGAGCTCCAGTTTTCCGCCAGAACATCCTCGGGAACCGTTTTTCCTTCCGCCTTCGGCTCCGTCGCAACCAGAATGTTTCCGCTGTTGTCCACCGCCCAGATATCCGCTTTCAGCATTTCCTTCACGGACAGAAGCTGCATTCGGTACTGTTCCCGGTTCAGGTTTGCGTTCTGTACTTCCTTCACGTACTCGTTGGAAAGCACCCGGCATTCCCGGTACAGCGTTTCGCGATGTTCCTTCAAAAATGCCTTGTTGGAGTGGATTCGGCCGATGACATTGACAATCAGCCCGACCGCAACCAGCACAATTCCCAGGCATATAAAATACTTTTGCCAGATTTTGTTCTTCATAAGTTTCCCTTATCCGTCACGGGTCCTTTGCGGTTTCCCGAAACTGCGGAAACGGGTCTCCGTTTCCGTTACCGGATTCCCCGTCAGATTTGATTTCGAAGTTCAAACTTGTAACCGATTCCCCATACCGTGGACAGGCGCCAGTCCTCGTGGTCGTTCAGTTTCTCGCGGAGTCGCTTGATATGAACGTCGACGGTTCTTGTTTCACCCTGATACTCATAGCCCCAGATTCGTTCCAGCAGCTGTTCTCGGGTAAATACCTGATTGGGATGCGATGCCAGATAATACAGCAGTTCAAATTCCTTCGGCGGCATTTCCAGTTTGCGGCCGAAATACGTAACCGCATAGTTGGTCTGATTGATAATCAAATCCGTATATGCCACATAATCGCCCTGTTCTTCGGCCGTGGAACGAATCGCTGCCGGGGATACGGCCGCCGCGGTCTGGTCGGGCGCATCGTTTCGGAAACGACGCAGAACCGCCTTTACGCGGGCCACCAGCTCCTTGGAGTCAAACGGCTTCATCATGTAATCGTCCGCTCCGAGCTCCAGTCCGAGAACCTTATCGAAAATTTCACCCTTCGCCGACAGCATAATAATCGGCGTATTGGACGATTTTCGAATCTGGCGGCATACTTCGTACCCGTCGATTCCCGGAAGCATCAGGTCCAACAGCACCAAATTCGGCTGGAACAGTTCAAACTGCCGGACCGCTTCTTCTCCGTCCCCGACAATACAGGTTTCAAAACATTCCTTCATCAGGTACAGTGCAATCAGTTCCGCAATGTTGTTGTCGTCATCCACAATCAAAATCTTCTGTTTTTCTGCCATTGTCCATTCTCCTCATCTTATTTCGGTGCAGCGGGCACTGCCCGTCATCAATTCCCGGTGTCGTTCTTCTCCCTACCGGAATTCCACCTCGGTGGACCCGTAATCCGGCGAAATTTCGGTGCCTTTCACATACTTCAGTTTTTTGCAGTGATTCTGTACCGCCGTCCGCAGTGCTCCGGTTCCGCGTCCGTGAATCACCGTTACCTTGGCCATATGCGCCAAATACGCATCGTCCAGATATTTGTCCAGTTCGGCAATCGCCTCGTCCACCCGCATTCCGACCAGATTGATCTCCGGATGAACGGTCATGCTCTTCATTCCCGTCTGAACGGACACCGACGATTTCTTCTTCGTGTCCGTTTCGGCCTCTTCCACCGGTTCCAAATCCCGGATGTTGACCTTCGACTGCAGAATTCCCATCGTCACAAAGCAGTCGCCCTTGTCGTTCGGCAGCGTATGAATCGTTCCGTTCAGGTTCATGCTGACCACGTGCACCGTGTCCCCGATACGGAATTCGTCCGCCTTGTGCTGCTTCCGCACGTGTTTTTTCGGAGCCGCCAATCCCGGCTGTGCGGCATCGATTTCGTCGATTTTCTCACGCATCCGGCGCCGCTCATTTTCCATATCGGACGTACCGACCATGGATTCGTACTTTCGCATCCGGCGAATGGATTCGTCGGCGTAATCCTTGGCCTCCTGCAGCACGTCCCGAGCCTCGGCCCGTGCCTTGGACAGGATTTCGTCCTTTCGTTTCGTCAGTTCTCCGGACTGCTTTTCCCAGTCGCTGCGGAATCTGACTGCCTGCCGGTGCTCCTCGCGGGCCGCCGCAAGCTCCGTTTCCATGGTCCGGCGCTTATTTTCCAAATCGGCCAGCATGTCTTCGAAATTTTTGTCCTTCACACCGATAAAGTCCGAGGCTTCATCGATAATCGTGTCGGACAGGCCAAGCTTTTTCGAAATGGCAAATGCGTTGCTCTTGCCGGGAATACCCATCAGAAGCCGGTATGTCGGCCGCAGGGACTCCACGTCAAATTCGCAGCAGGCGTTCATCACGCCGTCGGTTGTCATGGCAAATATTTTCAGTTCCGCATAGTGCGTCGTTGCCATGGTCCGGATATCGAATCGATGCAAATGAGACAGAATTGCCATCGCCAGTGCCGCGCCCTCGGTCGGATCGGTCCCGGCGCCGAGCTCATCGAACAGCACGAGCGAATCCTCATCCGCCTCTTCCAGAATATGCACCGTATTGGTCATATGCGAAGAAAATGTACTGAGAGACTGTTCAATGCTCTGTTCGTCTCCGATATCCGCATACACTTCACGGAAAATGCCCATTTCCGAGCCGGATTTTGCCGGAATCGGCAGGCCGGACTGTGCCATCATCGTAAACAGTCCGACGGTCTTCAGCGTAACCGTTTTTCCGCCGGTATTCGGACCGGTAATGACAACCATGGACGCATCACGTCCCAGCGAAACATCAATCGGAACGACCTTTTTCTCCCCGATTAACGGATGCCGTCCCTGAATGATCCGTATGCTCCGGTCATCCGTAAACACCGGACGGTTTGCCAGAATGCTTCGTCCGAACATGGCTCTCGCGAAAATGAAATCCAGTTCCGCCATGCAGGTCCGGTTATATCGGAGTTCTCTGACGTACGGGGCAAGCATGTCCGACAGGGCCTGCAAAACCTTGGCGATTTCTTCCTGTTCGGCGATTGCCAGTTCCCGCAGTTCGTTGTTCAGCCGTACCACTTCCATCGGTTCGATAAATGACGTGGAACCGCTTGCGGACTGGTCATGCACCATACCGTCAACCTGGTTCTTGTATTCGCTCTTATAGGGCAGGCAGTATCTCCCGTCTCTCTGTGTAATCAGCGTATCCTGCAGCATTCCCTGCTGGGACGCTTTCGCCATCAGCGAGGCCATCCGTTCGTGGATTTTCTCTCCGGCGATTTTTATTTTTCTGCGGACGCTTTTCAGCCCCGCACTGGCATCGTCGGCGATTTCGTCTTCGCCGAGAATGCACCGGTTTACCTCATTTGCAACATAAATCAGCGGTTCCAGCAGTTCGAACCGTTCCGTCAGGGAATCGGTCGGTATCTCACCGGTCCGGTCTCCCGTCGTTCCGTACTGTTTCACACGGAGCGTCGCATTCAGCGCCGTGCCGATTCGCATCAGTTCCACGGTACCGAGACAGCCGCCGTGTTCGAGCCGCACCAGACTCTCTCCGATATCCGGAAGTCCGTTGAAGGAAATGCTTCCTTTCCGGTCGATTCGCCGGGTTGCGTCTTCGGTTTCCTGCTGCAGCAGTTCCGCCGCATCCTTTTCCGTCACGGGCATCAGGCTCAGCGCTTTGTCGCGTCCGAGCGAGGAGCCGGCATAGTGGGCCAGCATGTCCCGTATTTTGTCAAATTCCAAAATCGTAATTGCTTTGTTATTCATATTCTTACCTGTGGCAGGGCGATTCCTTCCGGCCCGCCTCGGGGACTCAGTCGCTCCATTTCAGACGGTGGAGCTCACCCTGCATTTTCATTCCCTCAAAATCATTCTGGCGGAGTGCCTCGTACAGAACGATTGCAACCGAGTTGCTCAGATTCAGGGAACGCATCTCCCCGATCATCGGAATCCGTACGCAGGTCTCCTTATTGTTCACCAGAATTTCCTCCGGAATACCCGCACTTTCCTTGCCGAACATCAGATAGCAGTCCGGCTCGTACGAAACCCGGGTGTATACGTTTTTGCCCTTGGTGGTCGCATAGTACACCTTGGCACCCGGATTTTTCCGAAGAAAATCCTCGTAGTTCTCATATATTTTCACATTCAGCTGTTCCCAGTAATCCATTCCGGCCCGGCGCAAATGCTTCTCGTCGAGAGAAAATCCGAGCGGCTTGATCAAATGCAGCTGTACGCCGGTTGCGGCGCAGGTCCGCCCGATATTTCCGGTATTTGCCGGGATTTCCGGTTCGTGAAGAACGATATTCAGCATTTTCTTTTCAGTCCTTTCTCAGTGTCCCGACAAATCTGCGAAGGCGTGACAGCGCTTCCTTCAGATTCTCCAGCGAATACGCATAGGAAATCCGCAAAAAGCCTTCGCCGCTGTCACCGAACGCCGTTCCCGGCACGATGGCAACCTTTTCTTCCTGAAGCAGACGCGTTGCAAACTCCTCGCTGCTCATTCCGAATTCGCGGATGCACGGAAATACGTAAAATGCTCCGTACGGTTCAAAACACGGCAGTCCCATGTCCCGCAGTTCATGCAGCACATAGCGGCGGCGCTTGTCATACGCATCTCTCATCATCGCAACATCCTCGTCGCCGTTTTTCAGCGCATCCACCGCCGCGTACTGGCTTGCGGTCGGCGCGCACATGATGGCAAACTGATGGATTTTGGTCATTTGCGCAATAATGTCGGCAGGTCCGCACGCATAGCCGAGACGCCAGCCGGTCATGGCATGGCCCTTGGAAAATCCGTTGATCAGTATCGTGCGTTCTCTCATGCCGGGAATCGAGGCAATCGAAACATGCCCGTTTCCGTATGTCAGCTCGCTGTATATTTCATCGGACACCACGAAAATGTCCTTCTCGATGCAGACCTTTGCAATCGCTTCCAAATCCTCCTTCGTCATAATGGCTCCGGTCGGATTGTTCGGGAACGGAAGCACCAGAAGCTTGGTTTTTTCGGTAACGGCTGCCGTCAGTTCCTCCGCCGTCAGACGGAATTCATTGCGTTCCTGCAGCGGAATCGTCACCGGCACGCCCTGGGTCAAAATGACGCACGGCTCATAGGACACGTAACACGGCTGCGGAATAATCACTTCGTCGCCGGGACAGACCATGGCGCGAATGGCCAGATCGATGGCTTCGCTTCCGCCGACCGTAACCAAAACTTCCTTCTTCGGTTCATAGGTCACACCGTAATGGCGCGCCAGAAACCGGCAGATTTCGGTTCGCAGCTCCATGAGACCGGCATTGGACGTATAATGGGTACGTGCCTTTTCCAGCGAGTAAATGCCCTCCTCGCGAATATGCCACGGTGTTGCAAAGTCGGGCTCGCCGACACCGAGACTGATGGCGTCCTTCATTTCGCTGACGACGTCGAAAAATTTACGAATGCCCGATGGCTTAATCTGCACAACGGACGGATTTAACGGATTTCTCACGGTGTAATCAGCATCCTTTCGTCTTCAATCTTGTTCACCAGCGGAAGACCGTGCTCCTTGTACTTCTTCAGTACAAAATGCGTCGAGGTCGAAAGCACGGAATCGAGTGCGGACAGCTTGCCCGATACGAATTCCGCGATACTCTGCAGGCTCTTTCCGTGAATCATCACGCACAAATCAAAGCCGCCGGACATCAGATACACCGTATCCACTTCGTCAAACTGATAAATCCGCTCGGCAATTTTATCGAACCCCTGGCCTCTCTGCGGCGTTACCTTGACTTCAATCATCGCCGTAACCTGGCGTTTCTCGGTTTTGTCCCAGTCAATCAGGGTCGGATATCCGCAAATCACGCGGTTTTCCTCCATGGTCCGGATGGCCTCCGCCACCGTTTCCTCCGATTCCCCGAGCATAACAGCCAGTTCCTTTACCGTCAGCTTGGCGTTCTGATCCAGGCTTTCCAATATTCTCATGTCAATATCCATAGGTTTCATTCCTTTCCGATCCGACGGGACTTTCTGCGCCCCGTATCGATATTTTCAATCCCCAAATCCGGGGAAATTGTCCGTTCTTCGTGTCACGACGTCAGGCTGCTTCCGCGAAACGGTTCCAGATACCGGGTTTCCCCCCGATTGTCCAAAATCCGCGCCGCCTCCTTGGTCAGTTCTCCGATGACCGCCGTTTCCCGCCCCGTCCGATTCAGTGTCTCACACAGAAGGTCCGGCTTTTGCGTTACGAAAATGATGCTTCCTCCGGACGGCATCATGTACGGGTCGATGTCCGACACTTCACACACTTCAATCGTCGTGCGGGCAATCGGAATTTCCGGCAGGGAAACCCGCATGCCGACCCGAAGCATTTCTCCGAGGTCCCAGAGTGCCCCGTAAACGCCCGCTTCCGCGCACGGTACGGCAAACACCGCTTCGCTCTTCAGCGCGTCGGAAATCACCCCGGCCGTGGCCAGTTCCTCTTTCAGACACGGAATCCCGTTCAGAAAATGTCTCGGATACCGGGCTTCCAGCATCTCTCTTTCGGCTTCATACAAAAGGAGGGTTCCTTCGATTCCGGCCGTTCCGGACATCACCAGAAAGAACCGATCCTCCGTGTCCGGTGCATCCGCTGTACCCGGCAACTTCCGACCGTCCGTTGTCGTACCCGCTGTCGTGTCCGGCAGTTCCCGACCATCCGTTGTCGTACCCGCTGTCGTACCCGGCAGTTTCCGTCCGGACGCCGTGACATGCGCCGTAACCCGGTCCGTCCGTTCCCGAATGATTTCGGTATCGTTCAGTTCCGCCGCGGCAAATGCTTCTCTCGTATAATCTCTCAGTTCCGGCTCGGTCATTTCCTCCGGTGCAATCAGCAGAAGGCTCATCGCCGTTACCGTATGCCGGACGGCTGCCAGCTGTGCCCGTGCCCGCTCCGTCGCCATCGTCACAATCAGAGGGCTGTGACCGCTGACGGTTCCGGCCGCCATACAGCGGTTGTCCTGCATTTGTCTCGCAAGCGCAACCCGCTCCGCAATCGGCATTCCGTCCTTCAATCCGGAAAACGGTCGGTTTCCGCACCGGTTCCGGCCGATCCGGTACACCAGGCGTTCATATTCGGCTTTGCTGACGGGTCCTGTTTTCACGTCCGTATTCTCCTGTCCGGGGTTTGCAAAATGAGGCATTTTCGGGCATTTCCGGCAGATTTCCGACCGGTTTCTTTCATTTCCCTTTTGCCAACAGGGCAGACTACCCCATAATCACTTTATTATAGCATATCAACGGGTCAAAATGCAACCCGAACTATCGCCGGGTTTGACGCCAAATGCCCCGTAAAATGCACAAAGCGCCGGGATTTTCATCCCGGCGCTCTGCACACAAAGTTTCTTTTTTCCCAATCGCTATTCGTTTATAGCTCACCCACTGCCGGCCCACTTCCGGCTCACTTGATAATACTCACCTTTATCATTCTTTCCGAATCTGATTCATCCCACAAACAAACTGCACCGCGGCCTCCTCTGCCGAACGGTACGGATATTGTATCATAAAATAATGCGTTTTTCCCTACACAAAAGGGGGGTTTTTGTCGTAAATTTGCGTATTCTTCGGGGTGCTTCCTCAAAACACGGGAAATTATCTCAATATTTCGGAAGAATCATTCGTTTGTCCACAACCTCGGTCACCAGCTGCATCGTGGTTCGATAACCCGTTTTTTGAAGAAGATTCTTAATGTGATATTTGACGGTATTGGTGCTGATGCAAAGCTGTTCCGCAATTTCGTCATACGAGCAGCCCTGGGCCAGCAGCCGGATTACATCAAGCTCCCGCCCGGTAAATTCCGTGCTGTCCGTCAGCCCGATTTTCACAACAGGCTCCTCGGTCGGCCATACCTGTTCTCCGTTCATGGTACGGTTGCAAACGGTCAGAAGGTCCTCGTTTCCGTATTCCTTGTACCAGAAGCTGTCGCAGCCGGCCTCGCGGGCTTTGCGCAGGAACGATACTTCGGGCATGGAGGTCATCATGATAATCCGGATTCCGGGATAATATTTTTTGATTTTTGCCGCCGCATCCAGTCCGGATTCGTCATCGGCCGTGCAAATGTCCATCAAAATCAGATCCACCCGGTTCCTCATGCAGATAATCTCGGCATTTGCCGCATTTTCAATCGACGCCGTCAGCGTATATTCGGCCGAACGGTCCAGAGAACGCTCTACGGCTTCTCTCGCGATTTTGGAATCTTCCACTACCAGCACATGATACATTTGCCTGTCTCTCCTTCCTGTCGGTCCGCATCACTGCGCAACCGGTATTTCGGCGCAAAGCACAACGCCGGGTTGATATTCAATCGCCAGGGAGCCGCCCTCATTTTCAAGACGCATTCGCAGGTTGGACAGCCCGCTGCCCTCCGTAATCGGTTCTGTCGGGGCAGTCCCGTTTGCGGTAATCCGAACGCGGTAAATGCCGTCCTGTTCCACGGTTTCCACCGTCAGACAGTCCGCATTGGCATGGCGCACCGCATTGGTCAAAGCTTCCCGCACGGCGGCGTAAAACAGCGCCGAGTTCGGCGTGACCCCGAGAAATTCCATCCGGCATCCGATCATCCCGGCCGCCTTCAATAACTCGTCTTTCTGGGATTTTTCGGTTCGGTTCGACAGTCCCGCCGTTGCCGACAGTGACATTATGGCGTCTTCCCAGGCATTGGTGAGAACCTGCAGGTCGGTTCCGTCCGGATTTTCGAGCGCCTGTCCGGTTGCAATCAGGCATCGGCCGAAATCGTCGTGCACCCTCATTTTCGCCTGCAGAAGCTCCTTGTCGGTATTGATCTGCAAAATGTTTTTCAAAAGCGTCCGCTGCCGTTCCCGCAGGCCGGTCAGCCGGGCATGGTTGTCATAAATCTGTTTTCCGAGGGAATATCGCTCGGTGATGTCGTCCGCCGTCAGCTGAAGGAACCGTCCCTCATCAAATTCCTCCTCGGTTTTGCGAACCTGCCAGATTTCCGATGTTCCGATGCGGAAAAACAGCTTTTCGGATGTGCTGTCGTCCGGCTCTTCCGGCTCGCCCTCGATTTTCGGTATCGTCACGGGATTGGCCTCCCGCAGCTCTTCCCATGTACTGTATACGTTGACAACCGCATGCCCCGTCAGGCGTGAGCTCAGTTCGTTCATGGCATGATTGGACAGAATCACACGTCCGTCCGGCATGGCAAATGCCAGTCCCCCCGGGTAACTGTTAACCGCATTCCGAATGATTTTCGCATATGTTCGGCGTCGTCTCAATGTCAGCTTCATGCGTTGCCTCCTTCCCGGAGAATCAGACGATATCCGCGGGTCAGTGCCTGCTGTTCGACGTCAATCCCGTCCGCCGTACAGGCCGTTACGCGATTCATCACTCCGTCCGCACTGCCGCCGCTGCGTCCCGGAACCACCGTCATTTCACAGCTGCCGTTTTCGCGAAAACATACATGAATCCGTTCCGGCGAGAAATCCGCGTCCTCCAGAATCATTTCCGCCACATCGTAGCAAAACAGGGAAAATGACGCTTTCGGCCAGGTTTCGGCACGGTTTTCGACATCGGCGCGGACACCGTTTCGCATCAGTCCGTTCATACTGTCACGAAAGCTGAAAATGACGTCCTCCATCGACAGCTGCCCGGTTTCCTCCCAAATCAGCCGCAAATTGCAGCGGCGCTTGATGTACAGACCGACAATCATCATTTTCCGGAAAATGCCGGACCGGTCTTCGGCGCGGCTCTGCTCTGCGAGCATTTTCCGAAGCAGCTCCAGCTGGCTGCTGACCTCGTGCGACAGCGTATCGTAAATCCGGTTTTTCGCCATAATCTGCGTTTCTTCGGTCCGCACGCGAACTTCTTCCTTCAGAAGCTCCGTCTCCTGCCGAAGCGCGTCGGAGCTCTGCTGAAGGATATCGATTTTCGACTGCAGATCCGTGATATCCTTTTGCCAGACCATATACCGATTCTCGCCGCATCCGTACAGATGCAGTTCGCGTCCCGGTTCCATCGCAACCATTCCCTCGCGGCGGAGATTGTCATACGTTTCCCCGCTTAACGGCTCGGCCAGCCGGGAACGCACCAGGCAGTTTCCCTCTTCGTCCATGATCTGCATGGCCACCGACGAATTGGCAAACACGACTTCATAGCACACATTGACGGGAACCAGCCCGATATAGATACAGATTTCCCAAAAATATGCTTCAATAACGAAAATGCCGGCGGAAAACTCGATCAGCTCGGCCTTCGGCTCAAACCCGCTGGCCAGATACGGCATCGTGTACAGAAGAAGCAGCACCGCTTCCATGTACGGAAATAATTTGCCGAGACGGGTTCCGTTTCCGATGGCGCGGTTTCGCTTGACCAGGATAAACACCCGAACGATAATCAGGGACAGCGCCCACAGCACGATCAAATACGTACCGATATACGGATGAAACATCAGATTCAGCCGCTCTTCGTCGGGATTGATATAGCACATAAAATGATGATACCGGTCCGTCATGGCGAGTATCAGAAGCGTCAGACCGGGAATCCAGAGCAGATAAAAGGCTTTCGGCAGGCGGTACTCATCCGACCGTCCGAGGCCGAATGCCGCATACAGACCGAACAGAGGAATCAGCACGCAGACGATATCCACGAGGTACCAGCTCCATCGAAGCCATTCCAGATTATTTTGAATAATCGTGTCCTGAAACAACCGCGTTGTAATCCAGAACACCATCAGGGCACCGTCACACATCATGTAAAATCGGGTCAACCGCGACGTGACACGGTCCTGTATCATGTGCACCCAGTACGCAATCATGGAAATGTACACGGTGTACATGATGTACGGACGCAGTGCGTCCCGGTCTCCCAAATGAATCAGGCTGTAACGCCGATATGCCGACACCGCAAATAAAAGGAGCAGCCCGAGCATCAGCCGAATAATGGTCTTTTTCCGTTTCAGTCGCATTTACGGGTCCCTCCCCCTTATGATATTATCGGGTAGCCACACCATAAATAATCGCTGACGGGAAGCCCCGCCATTAGTATTCGCTGACGCGAAGGCGGTGCGTAGGTCATAAGGTATCTTCCCATACTTCGTATGGGCCCCTCCTTATGACAAGTTCGCGATGGTGTGGCGCAGATCATAAGGAATCTTCCCATTGCTTCGCAACGGGTCCCTCCTTATGATATTATCGGGTAGCCACACCATAAATAATCGCTGACGCGATGGTGTGGCGCAGATCATAAGGAATCTTCCCATTGCTTCGCAACGGGTCCCTCCTTATGATATTTAACGATTTTTCTCAGGAAAATACAAAACCACGGTAATCAGGCACAGCACGGCCGTCGCAATCGGCAGTCCCAACGCCCCTTCTCCGCTGAACAAACTCAGGTAATACGACGGTACCAGCACCGTTCTCACGTACCGCACAAACGGAAACAGCTTGACGACATCCAGGATTACCGGGCAAACGAGATACGAAATCAGAATCAGCACCGGAATCAATGCGCAGACTGCGTGAACCGACGGAATCAGGAACCGCAGAATGTTGCAGAATGCCGCAGTCAGAATCACCAGCAAAAGCATTCCGTACAGCTCCCTGAAAAATCCCGTTCCGATTCCCGAAACGGCAATACACAGAAGCCCCATCACGCCCGCCATCAGCGTCGGCACCAGAATCGATGCAAATGACAATAACGGCCGTTTTTCTCTCGCCATCACGCGGTACCGTCCTTCCGCATCATCCTGATACCAGAATACCAGTCCCGCCAAACCGGTCAGCAGCACAAATATTGCAACCGTACCCCGAATCGGCCGGGTCAGCACATTCTGTGTCACTTCCGAACCGTCTTCAATCACTTCATTGTCCGTTTTCTTATGATACACAAATTCCACAATCTCGGAATCCTGTTTCCTCTTCCGGAACTCTTCCTGCAAGCGTTCGCGATAATCGTCCCGTGTCATGGTCAGCCCGCTCTTTTCGGTCAGATACTGCACCACAATGTCATTTCCGAACACCTTCATCAGGCGGCAGAACACGATTTCATTGATAAATGACACGTACGTTGTCTGCTCCGAAACAACCGCCGTAACCAGTCCCCGGCGATCCTCCGTCAGAAATTTCTCGGCCGTGTCCCCGCTGATCACATAACCGCACTCGGACCGTCCTGCTGCCACGTCGCTGTACAGATCCTCTTCGCTCGCGCAAACCGTAAACCGGAACAGATTCGGCAGCCCCTCCTCCAGCTTGTCCGTATACAGCCGTTTCAGTTCCTCATTTCCGTCAAAATACAGGCTGATATGGAGCTTGCCGTCATCCTCCGTAATCACGGCGCGATACAGAAGCAAAACGGCCGGCAGCAACAGCAAAATGAGCACGAAAGACGGCTTTTTCAGAAGTCTCTTCGTGGTCAGAAACAGCCATATCCGGAACCGTTTTTCCGATTCCCGAATCTTTTTTCCGAAGGAGCGTGATGACGTTCCGAGTTCCTCCGCTCCGCCAAATGCGGCACGCAGTTCCGTCATCCGTTCTCCCTGTCCCGATTGTATGGTTCCGTCGGCGGGACGTTGTTTTTCCGTCTTCATCCGTTCTGCTCCCTCCACCGATTCCATTTCATGATTCCGACGGTCAGTCCAAAGGCAACCGCCGTCTCCGCCAGCAAAATTATTTCCCGTGTCCACTCCGCATTCTGGCGCAGTCCGCCGGTGCAGACGTGAAGCATGGTATAGGTCGGCATATAGTTGCCGACAGCCCGTACCGCTTTCGGCAAATACGCCGCCGGAACGATACATCCGGACGAATATCCCATCAATGCCGTAATCAGGAACAGCAGAAGAATTCCGCCGATCTGATTTGCCGCAAACGTATATACAAGCAGAACCAGCGCCGACGCCAGAAGCAGAATCGGAAGCCCCGTCACATACCAGTACCACAGTTCGGAGAACCGCGTCACGGCAAACGTGCGCTCCATCAGTTCCGGCTTACCGAGCCACAGCGCCCAGAGCACCGCAAAAATCGTCGTATAGAAAATCCAGAACAAAAACGTCACCGCAAGATACCGCGCCAGAGCCAGCTTCGTTTCCCGAATTCCGTACACTTCCAGCTGACTGCACAGTGCCGGACAATCGCTTTTCAGAAGCGTACCGCATGCCACTCCGCCAAGCATCAGCAAAATGACGATGCCCGCGCAGAAATAGTACTGGAGTGCCGTCTGTCCGTCCGTGCCGGACGCATCCGCCGTAACAAAACCGTCTTCCCGGTTCAGAATATACGAACCGAGCAAAAGCTCCGTATCATCCCAGACGCGGCCCGAATCGGTCTCGTCGGCACCGTTTTCCTCGGCCACAATCAATGCGGCATTGACATAGGATTCATAGACGGCCAGCAAATCACATCCGACCGACACCAGGCTTTCCAGCATACCGCGGTTCATTGTGTCCTGAATGTCCGGGGAATACAGCTTGGCCTTACCGGCATACCCGTCCGAATAAATACTGTCGACAAACTGATTCGGGAATACCATTGCGGCATCATATTTTCCCGACTGAAGGCCTTCCGTTGCCTCCTCTTCCGTTACCGATGCAAAATCACACAGGGACGAAACGCTCTGTGCCGAATTCAGCACGTCCATTCCGAAATTCTGCAGATAACGGTCGTTCATTACCAGTGCGAGCCGTATTTTGCCCATACCGGTTTCCCGGTCGTCTCCTGCCGTTCCGCAAATGGCAATCACGACAAACAGGGCCACCATTGCAAAGGTGCCCAGATAATATCGTGGTAAAATTTTCAATGCACGTTTCCCCTCCAGCCGGAGAAATCTGCGAAACAGTTTCCACATACCGCTCTGCATTTTCCTTTCTGCATGTATCCTGCTAATTTATCAGTGAGCCAAGCGTCTTCAGATACCACTCCGCCTGACTTTTTCCTTCCTCAAAAATATCCCGGGCCTGCTGTTCGGTCATCGTTACCGGATCGTACCGGGTTCCCTTCGGCGGTTCCGGTTCCTCGTCCTCGGTATTGGCCTTAAATTCCCCGTACAGGGTTCCGTCTTTTCCGTTAAACCGATTGGTGAACGTCCAGTTGCGAAGCTTCACGGAGTATCCGTCCTTGTCGCTGCAGTCCGCCGTGAACTTCATGGTTCCCACCGTGTTTCCTTCATCGACCAGGTTGGCCTCGAGCTGCATCGTGTCGTCGGACTTTTCATATGTCACGGACCCGTTCAGTCCGTACACCGTTCCGTTTACGGACAATGTCACATCCAGCCGGGTCTTCGCATAACTTCGTGTATTATTGGACTGTTTGACGATTCGCAGCGCATACAAATCATCCCCGTAGTTGACATCGAATTGCAGTTCCGTCTTGTCCTGCGGATTGTCCGCTCCGCTGCAATGCACGGTCAGCGTAAAGGAAACCGGTTTCGTTCCGAGCGTTCCGCTGATTTCCGTGGTCAGCATTGCCAGTTGTCCGGCCTTTGTCACATACAGAAAAATGTCCGTCTCTCCCGGGTATCCGTCGGAAAATTTCCAGAGATCCCGTAATTTGGCCCGACCGTCTTCTCCTTTTCGGGCAACCGCCGCCGATTCCGCCAGCTTATACAAACGGTCCTCCGAAATCGTCATGCGGTATACGTAGCAGGGAGTTTTTTCCGAACCGACCACAATCCGCTCGGTCTTTTCCTTTCCGTCGGCATCCGTCACCTGTTCATACGTCATTTCATCCAGCAAACGATCGGCAAAGCCGTCCGTCCCGTCGGAAAATGCAGCCAGCACCCCGCGGATTTGCCGTGTAATCGGTGTCAGACGGGTTTTCCACTGAAGTCCGGTCTCGACAAGTTCCGTTCCCGTCGTTTCGGCATTGTCCGGCAGCAGTTTCCAGAGTTCCGACTCCTTCCATTGCTCCGAAATCGTCGACATATCGATGGAAATCACTTCCGAAATCAGTTTCGGCGATGTCAGAAGAATCGTCGAACCGGACCGGTATCCGCTTAACAGCGACAGGCTCAAAACACTGAACGCCCCCCGGAAATCAAATGCCGTTCCTTCCTTGCCGAACCGGCCGCGAAGCATCACGCCGGCCCCGGAGAAGTCGCTCAGTTCCCGGTCTCCCAACAGCGACTCCAGACCGTAATCCTCCGCCGTCATCGAGGTGTCATCCAGCCGGACATACATGCTGACCGATTTTTGTTCGGATTTCAGAATCGACATCAGTTCGGGAGCATTCATGGCTTTCAGAACCGGTTCCGTCACTCCCACCGTGTCACTCAGAGCGTCCTTGACGGCAAACCGGCAGAGTTCTTCCGGCGTCATATGATTTGCCGCACGGTAAATGGCAATCGCCGTTACAATAACGCAAATAAGCCCTACCGGGATGAGCCAAACCCACCACCGCAGGGCTTTTTTCGTAATCGGTTTTTCTTCTGTTGTCCAGACCACATTTCCCTCTTCGTCAAAGGGCGGTCGAATCAGATTCCGTTTCTCTGCCATACACAATCACCGTCATCACCGGATATCCGCGGTCTTCAGTTCCTTCAGCAGACGGTCGCCTCGCAGCGAAGGATCCACCTCCCGCAGCACTCCGTCCCGCATTACCAGAATATGATCGCACAAATCCAGTTCATCCTCATCATGAGTCGTAATCAATACGATGCCGTTTCGTCTCTTGTGTTCGGCAAGATAATTCCGAATTGCTTCCTTGCAAATCAAATCCAATGCCGCACTCGGCTCGTCCAAAATCAATATCGGCGGGTCGTTGGCTACCGCACAGCCGATGCTCAGTCGCTTCTTCATACCGCCGGACATCGCATCCACGCGAACATTCAGAAATTCCGGAATTCCAAGCATTTTCAGGACCCCGTGATCCAGTTCCTGGCCGATATCATATCTGCTGTTGCAGTACCACAGCATCAGATTATCCTTTGCCGTCAGTTCGGCAATCAACGGGTTTTCCTGCGGGATATAGCCGATCAGCCGTTCCCGTTCCGCCGGTTCCCGAAACATATCGTGGCCAAATGCCTGAAAGCTTCCGCTCCCGGCTTTCAGCGTTCCGGCCAAAATCTTCAACAGGGTGGATTTTCCACAGCCGTTGGCACCGGCGATGGCAATACACTCCCCCTGCTTTGCGGAAAATGAGGCGTCCCTCAGAACAACCTTCTTTCCGTACCGTTTGCTGATTCCCCGGACTTCTATCATACGAGATAATTAAACAGACACAAAATCATAATCACTGCCATCAAAATCGCAATGATACGAACAAACCATACCTGATTCTTTTTCTTTCTGAAAAACTTCATTGTTATCTCCTCATTTCTTTCAGATTGCAACGTTTCGCAAGTCTGCAAAACTTCATTTGTTATTGTACTCAATCCGGAGGCGGAAATCAAGAACAATCTGTCGATTTTCCGCTCCGTACCGATTCGCTCCGTTGTGTTCTTACCGCTTCCTTTCCGGTTCCGTCACCGCCGCCGCGCCTCCGGTCTGCCCTGTCGTGTTTTTTCCGGTTCCGTCACCGCCGCCGCGCCTCCGGTCTGCCCTGCGTTCGGCCTGCGGGACAGACATCCTGCAGAAAACAGTCCGCGCATTGCGGATTTCTCGCCGTGCATATGCTTCGTCCAAGCGTAATAATGTGAATGTTAAAGAGAATCCAGTGATCCTCCGGAAGCACCTTCATCAGCGCCCGTTCCACCTTTTCGGGTTCGGTTTCGGTCGTCAGCCCGAGCTTTCCGGCAATCCGCTTCACATGCGTATCCACGACAATGCTCGGCTCATGGAAAATGTTCCCCCGGATCACATTTGCGGTCTTTCGCCCCACGCCCGGCAGCTGCACCAGCTCGTCGATTCCGCGCGGCACCTCCCCGCCGAACCGTTCCGTCAGCATTTTCGCGCAGGCAATCAGATTTCTCGCCTTGTCATGAAAGAAGCCGACCGTCCGGATGTCCTGTTCCATTTCCTCCTGCGAAGCCTCGGCAAACGCCTGCACCGTCGGATATTTGACAAACAGGTCCTTCGTCACCAGATTCACGCGGGCATCCGTACACTGTGCGCTCAGCATCGTTGCAAATAACAGCTGCCACGGTGTTTCGTAATTCAGATAACACCGGTATTCGGTTGTATATTGTGCATCCAGCCGTTCCAAAATGATTCGGACCCGCTCCCGTTCCTTCATGCCTTCCTCCGTTTTCCCGCCGCATCCGTGCATCGTTCCGACCGGCATTCCTCTTCGCGGCAAAGCCTCCGTTTCCCCTGCAAAGCCTCCGTTTCGCGACACTTCTCAGCGCATGTTTTTGAAAATGAGTCCTCCGTTCGGCGGAACCGATACTCTCACGTGTCCGTTCTCCGTCGCGTACAGCTGCGACTCCACGGTAAATCCGTAGGCATCCGTCTGAATCAAGCGAACCATCAGCCGGTTGTCCGGAACACCGGCCTTCCAAACCGGAACATCCACGGTTTTCTCATACATATTGTTGTTTATGACCGTCACAACCGCTTCCTTCTCCGTCATTCGGGCGTATGCCAGCAGGCCGTGTTCGGTACAGAGCATCACGAGCGAGCCTTTCCGGAGCGATTCATACGAACGGTGAATCCGGATGATTTCCCTGTGATACTCAATCAGTTCCCGGTTCTCCCTGCCCCACGGATACGTCCGGCGGTTGTCCGGATCGGTCCAGCCGCAGACTCCGGCTTCGTCTCCGTAATAAATCGTCGGTGCGCCCGGCCAGGTCATTTGAATCATGACCGCTTCCCGCATAACCGGAATCATTACGCCTTCGTTGGCCGCATCCGCCCCGACGGACTCGATCCGTCCGACACGGCGGTTCGTTCGGGTCAGGAATCGGGAATGGTCGTGGTTGGACAGCTCGTTCATCGCCACCAGCAGGGACGGCATCTGAAAACGCGCCATATAGTGTTTCATGGCATCGGTAAATGCCTGATCGTTGTCCAGCATATCGTCTCTTGCGTAATCGCTGTGTTTTTCCATTCCGGTCAAAAACCAGCTGACCGGTTCCATAAACGCATCGTAATTCATCACGGAATCCCACTCGTCCCCGTGAAGCCATTCTCCCGCGTCGCCGTAATGCTCGGCCAAAATCAGTGCATCCGGCTTCGTGGATTTGACGTTTCGCCGGAAATCCTTCCAGAAACCGTGATTGTACTCCTCACTGTGTCCGAGATCGGCCGCCACATCCAGGCGCCAGCCGTCGGCATTGTACGGCTCGGAGACCCATTTTCGCGCAATTCTCATAATATATGACTTCAGCTTCGGTGACTGCTCATAACAAAGCTTCGGGAGCGTTTCGTGCCCCCACCAGCCGTCATAGGTTTCCTCTCCCGTTTCCTCGTTCGTATGAAAATCAAAAAACGAACGGTACGGGCTGTCCTTCGAGTAAAATGCTCCGTTTTCGAAGCCTTCCGCACCCCGGTAAATTTCCTCACGGTCCAGCCATTTGTTGAACGAACCGCAATGATTGAACACTCCGTCGATGATAACCCGCATGCCGCGTTTGTGCGCTTCTTCGGTCAGCATTGCAAACAAATCATTTCCGGCCTTCAGATTCTTCAGAGACGTCACCCGGGTGACATACTGTTTGGAATGCGCGTTGACCCGGTCTCCCTCGCTCAGTCCCTCGGACGAATCGTCGATAATGCAGCCGAAATGAGGATCGATGTAATCGTAATCCTGGCTGTCATACTTATGGCTGGACGGAGACACGAAAATCGGATTCAGATACAGGACCTCGACACCCAGATCCTGCAGGTAGTCCATTTTCCTGATAATTCCGGCCAGATCCCCGCCGTAAAACTCCTGCACGTCGCAGGGTTCCGGATTTCGGGACCATTCGTTGACTTCTTTGGAATACCGGTCAATATAAAAATATTCCCCGGTCTGAACATCATTTGTCGGATCTCCGTTACAGAAACGATCCACGAAAATCTGATACATGACGGCGCCCTTGGCCCAGTCCGGCGTATGGAACCCCGGCATTACCATAAACGGCTTGTCGGCCTCCTCCCGGGTTCTGTGCAGTCCCGTCCGGTCAAAATACCAAAATCCGTCATCGGCTTCGATTTCATACGTGTAGCAGACTCTTTCGTCCGCCAGTTCCATGCATACGCGGTACCAGTCAAAATAATTATCGCTGTCATACCGTTCCATCTCCAGGCAATCGGCATTTTCCAATACGACAGAGGCCGCAATCGTCTGATTTTTGCCGACACGCAAACGAAGGGTAACCGTATCGTACAGCTCCGGCTCGCAGGGAGACCGGAACATTTCGGTTCCGTCGCTAAAAATGGCCTCCGGATTCAAGGCCTCTCGTTTTCTGTCCTGTTCCGTCATCATAATCCACCGGGCAAAGCCCGCACTCCTTTTCGCGGCAATTCCGACCGCGGTACGCTGTTTGTTTGCCTCCTCTCCGAGGATTGCTTTCGCGTTATGGAACGTACTTTCGCATAAAGTGAAAAACGCCGCTATTTGGGGAATAGCGGCGTCTCTCGGAGAAGGTATTTTTGTTACTTATGGGGTGTAGCAAAAACTATATAATGTATTGGGGTTTACGTCCATTATAATAGCACTATGTACCCCTTTAGTGTGCACAAACATTACAAAAAGGCATTTTATTTTTTGTGCAAATTTCTGACCGCCGTTCGTCAAAGTGCACATTATTTTTACTTTTATGCCCTTGTATTCAATCTTTTTTGTGCATATTGCTTAATCAGTCAAATTTGATATCTTCCACCTTGGGTTCTTCCGGATAAATTCCGAACAACGCTTCGAACTCTTCCTTCGTAATTCTCTCGCGTTCCAGCAGAAGATCCGCGCAGCGGTACAGAACGTCCTTGTTCTCACCGATCAGGCGTTTTGCTTCCGCATAGCAGGAATCAATAATCTGACGAACTTCCGAATCGATCCGGCTGGCAATCTCTTCACTGTATGCCTTGGTATGACCGTAATCGCGGCCGATGAACACCTCGTCTTCATCCAAATCGTAATTGACCGTACCGAGTGCCTCGGAGAATCCGTATTTGGTCACCATGGCACGGGCCGTTGCGGTTGCTGCCTTGATATCCTGGCTGGCACCTGTGGTAATATCGTCAAATACCATTTCCTCTGCAACACGACCGCCGAGATCGACGATAATGTTTTGAAGCATTTTGTTCTTGGTATTGAACATTTCATCCTTTTCCGGCAGCGGCATGGTATATCCGGCTGCCCCGCTGCCCGTCGGAATGATGGACACGGTATAGACCGGTCCGACATCGGGCAGAAGATGGAACAAAATGGCGTGTCCCGACTCGTGGAACGCCGTAATCTTCTTCTCTTTTTCGGAAATCAGGCGGCTTCTCTTCTCGGCGCCGATTCCGACCCGAATCAATGCCGTCTTAACGTCTTCCGCATTGATATAGGCACGGTCTTCCTTCGCCGCATGAATGGCTGCCTCGTTCATCAGGTTTTCCAGATCCGCACCCGAAAAGCCTGCCGTCGACTGTGCAATCTGATCCAGATTGACATCTTCTCCGAGCGGCTTGTTGCGGACATGCACATGAAGAATTTCCTTTCGTCCGCGAACATCGGGACGTCCTACAACGACCTTTCGGTCAAATCGACCCGGACGCAGAATCGCAGGGTCGAGAATATCGACACGGTTTGTTGCCGCCAGCACGATAATGCCGGAATTGGCACTGAAACCGTCCATTTCCACAAGCATCTGGTTCAGTGTCTGCTCGCGCTCGTCATGCCCGCCTCCGAGACCGGCTCCGCGGCGTCTTGCCACGGCATCGATTTCGTCGATAAAGACAATGCACGGTGCATTTTTCTGTGCGGTTTCGAACAGGTCACGTACACGGGATGCGCCGACACCGACAAACATTTCCACAAAATCCGAACCGGAAATGGAGAAGAACGGAACTCCGGCCTCTCCCGCTACCGCCTTGGCAAGCAAAGTCTTACCGGTTCCGGGAGGTCCCTCCAGCAAAATTCCCTTCGGAATTCGTGCGCCGACTTTCAGGAACTGCTTCGGATTGGCCAGGAACGTTACGACTTCCTGCAGTTCTTCCTTTTCCTCCTGCAGACCGGCAACATCCTTAAACGTAATCTGATTGTCCTTGGAATTGGTCATTTGCGCACGGCTCTTGCCGAAGTTCATGACCTGAGAGCCGCCACCGCCGCCCAGCGAATGTCCGAGCACGGAAAATACCAGAACAACCGCCAGCAAAATGAGCACATACGGGAACACGGTCGTCCAGAACCATCCGGGCTTATCCACCTTATCCACGTATATTTTGACATGGGCCGATTCCGCCTCGCTGACAATCTGGTTCATATCGGTAAATTCAAATTCTCCCGCATCTCCCGTCGCCGTGACATATTCCACGGTACAGGTCGGCGTTTCTTCGTGCGGAGTAACCAGAATTTCTTTGATATCCCCGTTTTGCAGCGCCGCCAGAAATTCCGTATGGGTTATATCGTCATTTTTGGCGGAATCCGTCACGGTTTTATACAGCGCCAGCGCGAATATGATAACCATGAACAGATAAAAAATCCATCCTTTTGATAATCCTTTTTTCATTCATTTTCTCCATCTTGCGTAATACTGATTTTGCCGATATACGGCAGTGCGCGATATTTCTGCGCATAATCCAGACCGAATCCGACCACGAATTCGTCCGGAATCCGGAACCCGGTATAATCCACCCGGACATCCGTCACACGGCGCGACGGTTTGTCGAGCAGCGTGCAAAGGGCAAGGGATGCCGGCTGACGGTTTTTCAGCATGTCCATCAAAAATGACAGCGTCCGGCCGGAATCGATGATATCCTCAATCACCAGTACGTGCTCGTCCCGGATATTCTCGTCCAAATCCTTGACAATGCGGATTCGGCCGGTACTTTCCGTGCCGTTTCCGTAGCTGGAAACGCTCATGAAATCCAGCTTTACGGGCAGGTCGATTCTCTTGGCAAGCTCGGTTGTGAAAAACACGCTTCCCTTCAGAATGCAGATCAGCTTCAGTTCCTTTCCCTGATAATCCTTGGTAATCTGTTCCGCCATCTCGCGGACTCTGGCAAGCACATCCTCTTCCGGAATCATAACACTCAATGTTTCCATGACAAAACCTCCTCGTTTTGTTTCCGTCGTCCGCAGTTTTGTGGGCGGCAAATGCAAATCTTCGTATCCGTCCCGTCGCACGCCGGCTTCCTTCCGGCATTTACGGTGCCTTTCGCGTCCGGTTTCCTCCCGGCATCGGCGATGTCTCACGCCCCGGTTCACACCGGCATCGGCGATGTCTCGCGCGCCGGCTTCCTGCCGGCATCGGCGGCACCTCTCACGACTCGGGTTCCCACGTTATCTGAAGAATCCGCTTCGTTTCCCCGGTCACCCGAAAGCCTTCGCTTCCGCGGACCCCGGGAATCCAAAGAACCTCCCCCGTCCCCGATACAATCACCGGCAGCCGGTCGCGGTCCTCCCGCGGAATCTTTTGATTCACCAGTTCGTCCTGCACGCTCCGACGGTGCCCGTCCGGTGAAATAATCAGCCGGTCTCCGCTGCGTCGGTGCCGAATTTCGCAGGCACGCCCTATTTTATCATAATCAAACCATTTCGTACAATTACTTTTTGGAATTTTTCGACTTTCTTTATATTCCGATACGGTAAATGAGAGCCTCATTTTCCGTTTTCCCGAAACCGTTACCGAAATTCCCCCGAGAAGGTCTTCTTCCGCCAGCCGTCGGGGCGTTTCCGTTTCCGCCGGGTCCTCCGCACGGGTCTTCGGGGAAATGCCGTGATATCCTCTCACCAGAGTCAGTCCGTAAGGCAAATCCGCCTCGGCCGAAACCCTGCTCTGACACAATCCGGCGACCAGTTTCAAATGACTCTCGCCGAGGTCCTTTCTGCGACCGCACAACCGTTCCAGATACCGCAGCGCAACCTCCTGCCGCAGCGCTTCCGGAAGTTCCAGAAATCCGTCCGCCGACAGTTCCTCTCCGTCAATCAACCGGTCACAGGCTTCTTCCGCAAGCCCGTCCAGCAGTTTCCATACACTCTCGAGCCGTTCTCCCGCCGCCGCAATATGTTCGGTTGCCCGGGGCATCCGCTGTTCCATCTCGGGCAGGATCCGGTTTCTCAGAAAATTCCGGTCATACTCCTCCGACTGATTGGTTTCATCGACACAGTACGACTGCCCGCGCAGCGCCAGTTCCTCCAGAATCCGGTCCTTCCGAACCGTCAGGAGCGGCCGGATCAGATGCAGCTTCGGATTGTCAAACGGACAGCTGTCCGCCGTCATGCCGAGCATACCGCGAAGTCCGGTTCCCCGAAGCAAATGAAACAAAACGGTTTCCGCCCGGTCATCCGCGTGATGCGCCGTCGCAATCGCCGTCGCGCCGACCCGGTTTGCCTCCCGGACAAATTCCCGGTACCGGAGTTCCCGCCCGGCTTCTTCCAGCCCGATGCCCCGTTCCTTTGCCAGTTCCGGAACATTTCCCATGATTACCGTAAGCGGAATCCCGAGTTTCCGGCAAATGTCTTCGCAAAACGCCCGGTCCCGGTCCGCCGCAGCGCCCCGGATTCCGTGATGCACGTGCAGCGCGTACAGAGACAGTCCCATTTCGTCCCGCAAATCCGCCAGCAGAAGAAGAAGGCACAGGGAATCGCTGCCACCGGATAAACCGATTACGACACTCGACCCTTGTGCCAACAAAGAGTTCTCCATAATTTCCGAACGAACGGTTTTCAATACGTCTGTTTCCATGTTGTCCCTGTTTCCGTCATTCCGACCTTATTCCTCCGGAACCGCTGTCGGTACCGGCGTCGGGGTTACGGTTCCCGGCTGAAAAATGATTTCGTCCTCGTACACAAGTCCCAGCACATTCCGCGCCACATCCTCGAGATATCCGCGGGTCTGGACGTACGCCCGATAATCATCGATGGCAACCGAACGTTCCTGCTCCGCCGCCATCAGCTGTTCCAAACGGGTTTTCTCGGCAAGCTTGCTCTTCTTTTCGTCCTCTGCCGTGCGCTTCAGATACAGAGCGACACAGGACAGGAATACGGTCAGCACCATAATAATGCTAAATGACAGCACTCCCTTTCCCAAACCGTATGATTTTTTGACAAGCTTGTCCTTCATTCCGAAACTCCTAAGTCGTTATTTTGAGTTACATATAAGTAAATAAATCCTTCGCTTCGTCTTTCCTGGTTGTTTCGACGATATCCGTCACCGAAACACGCACCTGCTTGTTGCCGAAGCCGATTTCAATAATATCTCCGACCTTCACTTCCGTTGACGCCTTGGCAACCTTCCCGTTGATGGTTACCCGTCCGGCATCACAGGCCTCGTTGGCCACCGTGCGCCGCTTGATAAGCCGGGATACTTTCAGATATTTGTCCAGTCTCATTGTTCTTACTCCATGCCGCGGTCGCCGATTTCCCGCGCCGAACGATTCCGCCCGCGGTCGCCGATTTCCCGCGCCGGGCGATTCCTTCCGCGGTCACCGATTTCCGCGCCGGGCGATTTCCGCGCCGGATCCGGAATACCGGTATGTAAATATGGGCTGGTCATTTTGACCAGCCCACACGCATGTCACTTTTTGATTTCGAATCGTGTTTCGAAATTACTTGTTAACAGCATCCTTCAAAGCTCTGCCAACCTTGAACTTAGGCTGCTTGTAAGCCTTGATGGTGATCTCCTGCTTGGTAAGCGGGTTGCGGCCCTTGCGAGCTGCCTTCTGGGATACCTCAAAGGTACCGAAGCCAACAAGAACAACCTTCTCATCAGCTACCAAAGTATCTGTAACGGTGCCAATAAAAGCATCGAGCATCTTCTTAGCGTCTTCCTTCTTTACTCCGGCCTTTTCAGCGATTGCTGCAACCAATTCAGTCTTATTCATACTTACATCCTCCTAGAAATTATAATAATTCTCACAATACAATTATCCATACCGATTCGGCAGGAATTGCCTCACAGTTAAGTTATAAACGGAATGAGACGCAAAGTCAAGAAAAATGTGTATCTCTGCCGTTATTTTCTTTGCAAAAGCCCATAATATGGGCATTTTCGCAAAGATTTTCGTAATTTCTGACACGTTTTTAAAATTATTGATTATCTTCGGTGTCAATCCGCTCCACCGGCTGAAATCCGAGCGTCTTTTTGAAGTTCATCCGGCACTCCTGATGTTCCGTAAATGCCGATGCATCCACGCGCTCAAATACGATATCGGCAAATGAGTCGCGCCGGAACCGAACCGACAACACGGTCACCTCCGTATCCTTTCCCGTCGCTTCGTCGAGCATTTGCCGTACGACGTGAATAACGACCGTATTGACCGGAAGAAGCGCAAACGTATCCCGCGCCACCCGAACGGTGCAGCTGCATACAAAATCCTGAAGCAGTTCCATCGCTTTTTTTGCCGGCATCGCCTTGTCGGACAGACGCCCGCTGTCGGTCAGGCTGAGTTCCCGCTGCGGAATCACATCTTCCGACCGGATCGTATATTCGATCTCCAAAAATTCCGGATTGTCCGTTCCGACCAAAAACGAACTGCCGAATTCGCGCAAATCCGCATACGGCTGCAGCATATCGACCGCTTCGTAATAAGCCTCGATATCTCCCTTCCGGACTCTCGGTGCCAGCCGGTGCAGCACTTCGTACTGTGCATACACCGCGCCCTCCTGCGCCCGGGCCTCGTCCACCGCCCGCTGCAGTTCGGCACGGATTTCCTCATCCTTGTGAGTAAACCGGTCCGTCATGGTCGGTTTGTACGACATCAGGGCATTTTCCGCCTCCAGAAGCCTCGGCCCGTTGTCTGCGACAAACGGCGGAGCGGCCTGCTCCATCATTTCCCAGTCAATCGGTTCGTCACAGCTTCTGTGCAGTCCGGTGATGTGTGCCACATAATTTTCATATTCCTCTACGGCGGCCCGTTCGTCGTCATTTGCCGTCTTTCCCGCGGACCCCTGTGACCCCTGCGACACCGGAGCCGGTTTCTTCTTCGTTCCGCCGGCAGACGATGTTGTCACATACGAAAGCCCCGTTCCCGGCACGCTGAACGTTGTCGTTCGGCGCCCCGTCGAACTGATATTGTAATGAACCCCTTTGGTTCCGAGCGACAGACTGGCTCCCGTCGTTCCGAGATTCAGTTTCACACCCTTCATCAGGGAAATGCTTTTCCGAAAACGTAATCCCATGGTATCCTCCCGCCGTCCGTCAATCCGTTACGTAAGAATAAATTTTTCCGCGTTCCGGAACAACTCCCTTCCGGTCAAATAACTGCGCAACCGTAACAAAGGTGTATCCCTGCTTCTTCAGTTCGGGAATAATGGTTTTCAATGCTTCCACCGTATTGTCGTTGCCGCGTAAATCATGCAGCAAAGTCAGCCCTCCGTCCTTCGCACCGGCAATAATCCCGGCCGCGCGGCTCTCCGCCGTTGTCATCGGAATCCAGTCATCTGCCGCAAAGCCGCATACAAATGTCAGATCGATCGTCTCAAACATCAGGTCGTTGGTCGAAATATACGGCGGCCGGAAAAAGCGGGGCTCGCGTCCGGTCAGTTCGGTAATCAGGCTGCTCGTGCGGCGGATTTCCTCCGTGATTTCCTCCCGACTCAGTTTCGTCATATCGGAATGCGTCCAGGAATGATTTTCATATTCACAGCCAAGCGTCAGGCCGCGCTTCATTTGCCGGATTCCGTCCTCCTCCACCCAGCTGCCGACGATAAAAAAGGATGCCGGAACACCCTGGCTCTCCAGCACATCCAACACCTGCTTTGTTGTCGTGCCGTTCGGGCCGTCATCAAATGCCAATGCCACAAGTTTTTCTTCCATTTTTCTGCCTCCGTTTTCTGATTTCCGTGTGCCGGTTATCCTTTCGCAGGCCCTGTATTTTCGGGCACTGCGTCATTTCGCCGGCTCCGGCCTCGGTCGTACCGTGTGCCGGTTATCCGAATTTATTCACCCAAAATATATTCGCAATCCAGGTCGGCATACCATTTGCCATCGATGCAATACACATAGGTCTGCAGCTGATCCGTGTCTGTCTTCTCACCGAACTCGACGGTAATTTTGGCAACCGCCACCTTTTCGATGCGGTCCGTCCTGACACCGGGACGCTGAGCCGTCAGCTGTTTGATTATTTCGTCATATTCCGCATCCCCTTTTTGATATTCCGTAGCGGTTCCTCCGGTCGCCTTGAAGGAAATTTCGTATTCCTCCATCTCGGCCTTCATTTCCCGAAGGTTTGCCAGCTCCGTATTCTGAAATTCACCGGGCATGATGTCTTCGAGATCGAATGCCGTTACGCAATCGTAATTATATACGGTATACTTTTGAAAATCATCCTCATTGCCTTTAAAAATGGCATTCATCGCCGCCATCGCCGTCCGCTTTGCGTCGCGTTCCGTTGCAAATACGGTATTGGCCAAAATTGCCGCAATTCCCGCCAGAACCGCGAGTGCAATCAGTGTAATATAAATCCATTTTGTTGATTTCTTTCCGGTCTTCGTACTGTCTTTCCGGTTGTCAGACCCATTCGCCGTGCCGGTCTTTGCACTGTCTTTCGTATTGTCCATGTTGTCCTCTCTTTATCTGCCCTGTCGTGTCGTCAATTCCGGGCAATATTCTTTGTTCATATTAGCACAGTTTTCACCAAAAAGGAACCCCGGCGAGCGTACTTCCGGCATAAATAAATCAGCATGTTGCAAACAACATGCTGTGCCTCTTTTGCGTCACTTACGAGATCTTTTTCCTCTGCAAAAACGTGTACTTCCCTGCGAAACATTTTTCTTACGGAACGAGGTTTCCGTAAGAAAAAAAAGAAGCCAAACAACGCTATGCTGTTTGGCTTCTTCGTTATTCTGTTATGATACGGACGAATCGTCTCGGTTTTGCCGAACCATTACCGTCAAACCGATAGACTTCACGGGTTCCGGAACGTCATCATCACTACTTCTCAGACGGCTTCCATTTATCCAGTGCGTCACCAAGTTTTTCACCCCTTGTTGTCTCAGCCACATACCACTTTCCACCGGCCTTTACAAGAAGGAAGAACTTATGACTCTTTGTCTTGTTGCCATCCTTGTCCTTTACTGTACTAACAACTTCGACAATTGCGGTTTTCTTAACTGCATCCTTGTCTCCCTTTTCATTTTCAACAATCTCTTTATAATACTTGGTGGGAGCATCTTTCTTACCGTACTTCTTTACATCACCGATTTCCCAGGAAACCTTGCTATCCTCTGCTTTTTCTTTTGCTTCTTCCATTTTATCGGTCCACAAATCAAGCGCTTTCATTGCTTTTTCAGAATCAATGGAGTACTTTTCCTCAAATTCTTCTGCAATCTCTTCCAGTTTCTCAGTTTCCTTCATGTACTTCTTAACAAGTCTCTTCGGCTTGCTCAGGCACATAAGAACTATAACCAGAGCAATTACTGCAACTACAACTCCCGCAATAATAAAAAGAATTTTCTTATTAAACGGTGCCTTGGAAGATTTCTTCTTAGGTGCCGGTGCTGCTGCAGCAGGCGTTGCGTTCTCAACTACTGCGCCGCAGTAGCTGCAAACTTTGCTGTCATCAGGAATCTGCTGTCCACATTTCAAACAAAACATAATCATTTCCCTTTCTGTAATGAATATTTCGGGCCACCGAATGTCGCGAAAAAATTACATTTTTCTTTCGGCGCATATGCCCGCTATTTCAAATATACTGCACGATTTGTCATTTGTCAATGAGAAAAATATTCCTTTGACATTCGCGTGCCAAAGGAATATCATTATAAGGAATATACCCACCCGATTTCGAGGTCATTTTCAACGGCCCGAACACATAGGAGGCGCACTATGCAGGATTCCTGTTGCTGTGACAAACATACCCCGATTGTGATTTGCGATCACGCATCACTCGGTTACGATAATCAGGTTGTTGTCAGCGACCTGAATGTCCGGATTTTCCCCGGCGACTATCTGAGCATCGTCGGCGAAAACGGATCCGGAAAATCAACCCTCATGAAGACCATGCTTGGGTTGATCAAGCCCCTCAAGGGCTCCGTTACCATCAACTGTTCCAAAGGCAGCGGCTGTATCGGATATCTTCCGCAAATGAGCGAAATGCAGCGCGATTTTCCCGCAACCGTCAAAGAAGTCGTTATGACCGGTTACCTCGGGAAAAAGGGCTGGTTTCCGTTCTTTACAAAATCCGAAAAACAGCAGGCGGACCATGTTATGGAGCGGCTTCGTATCGCCGATTTGAAAAACCGGAGTTACCGGGAATTGTCCGGCGGCCAGCAGCAGCGTGTTCTTCTGGCAAGAAGCCTGCTTGCGGCACATGAAATTCTGATGCTGGACGAGCCGATTACCGGTCTGGACCCGGCAGCCGCAGCGGAATTGTATGACACACTGAACGATTTGAACAAAACGGACGGTATGACGATTATCATGGTTACGCATGACATCAATACCGCCATTGTCAACTCCTCCAAGATTCTTCATGTATCCGCAAATTCCGTCTTTTTCGGAACAACCGCCCAGTACATGGCCAGTGAGGAGTCCCGGCTGTTCTTCCCTGCCGACGAGTAACCGGTTTTAACTATGCGGAAAGCATTTTTTAAGAATATCAATTAAAGAAATGAGAGGTATCAAGTATGCTTGAACAATTGAAGCAGGAAGTCCTGGAAGCCAATCTGGAGCTTCCCAAATACGGTCTGATTACATTTACCTGGGGCAACGTATCCGGTATCGATCCCGAGTCCGGTCTCGTTGTCATTAAACCGTCCGGTGTTTCATATGATGATATGAAGGCCGATGACATGGTTGTTGTCGATCTCGACGGCAAGATTGTCGAAGGTCATTTGAACCCGTCCTCCGACACGCCCACTCATTTGGCCCTGTATAAGGCTTGGCCCGGCGTCCGCGGTGTTGTTCACACGCACAGCCGCAATGCGACCACCTATGCGCAGGCCGGTATGGACATCGTTGCCGGCGGAACCACTCACGGAGATTATTTCTACGGCGACATCCCGTGCACACGGTATATGACTCCCGAAGAAATTGCCGGAGAATACGAGTTGGAAACCGGTAATGTCATTATCGAGACGTTTGCCGCACGCGGAATCAAGCCTCTTGATATCCCCGCGGTTCTTGTCCGCTCCCACGGTCCCTTCACCTGGGGTACCTCGCCGAAGGAAGCCGTTCACAACGCCGTTGTTTTGGAAGAGCTTGCATATATGGCAATGCACAGTCAAATGCTGCTCGGCGGTGACGTTCCCTGCATGCAGAAGGAGCTTTTGGACAAGCATTTCCTGAGAAAACACGGCCCGAACGCATACTACGGCCAGAAAAAGAAGTAATTTCCCGGGTGTGGCCCGGTCAGTCCGAGTAACCCGGTCAGTCCGAGAAGCCCGGTCAGCCCGAGAAGCCCGGTCAGCCCGGGTGTCCCGGCAACCCGGCACCGGAACCGGCACTGATGAAAACTTATAACCAACGGAGGTTTGGACACGTGACAGCATTTTCCTCACAACGAACATCGAAACGGACCGTTTTCGCAGTCCTTTTATTGTTGTGTCTTGTCGTCGCTCTGTCCCTGCTTCGCCCCGTTTCGGCGGATGATTCCGACGACTCCGGCTCCGGCTCGGATGTGCCTGCCGATACAACGTCCGTCACCGATTCCATTTTGGGCGGCGGTCCGCAAATCGGTGCTCAGGCTGCGGTTGTCATGGAAATCAACTCCGGCGCGGTGTTATTTTCCAAAAATGCCGGTGACGCCTGCTCCCCGATGAGCCTCACCAAGCTGATGACCGCACTGGTTACCCTCAACCGGGCATCGCTGTCCGACCCGGTATCATTTTCATACAAATCCATCCACGGAATCGGCAATTCCGTAACGAGAATCGGCATGGTGGAGGATGAGCGCATTTTCGTGTCCGATGCTCTGTACGGCATGCTGGTTGCGTCCTCGGACGAATGTGCCTACGCACTCGGCGAATCCGTCGGAGGCACCATGGCCACCTTTACCGACTGGATGAATGCCGAAATGAAGGCCCTCGGCGGAATCGGCTCGTCGTTTGTCGGCGCAACCGGAACCAACAGTTCCAAGGAATATTCCTGTGCCTACGACCTCGGTCTGGTTGCCTGCGAGCTGTCCAAAAATCCGGATTTTATGAAAATGGCCTCATCCAAATGGTACGAAATTCCCGCCACCAATAAAAAAGAAGCCCGTATGCTTGCCCAGACGCACAAATTTGTCCGTCAGACCAAAAAATACGAGTTTTCCGTTGCCGGCAAATCCGGCGGCAAATCCCCCTCCGGTCAGTATTCTCTCTGCACCTATGCCGAGAAGGACGGGATGACCGTGGTTGCGATTGTTCTCGGCTGTGCCAACGATGACGCCTCTTACGACGACACCGTTTCCATTCTCAATTACGCGTTTGAAAATTATACGGTGCACCCCGTCAAACTCATTGAAAATGCGTTGAACGAGAACTACACCGGCCTCTTTGATTATTGTCCGATGTTTGACAACGGTTCCGGTGAAATCGTCTACACCGACCGGAATTCTTCCGTTGTCCTTCCTCACGGTGCCGAATTTTCCACACTCACAAAAAACATTGAATATTTTGACCTTCCGGAATACACTCACGGCGAAAATATCATCGGCCAGACGGTTTATCTCTACAACGGCCGGCGTGTCGGACGGGCGCGCATCATTTTCCGAAATGAGGAATTTCCGATTTCCCAGCAGGAATTCGATTCGCTTTGGCCGTTTTTCCTTGTTCCGCCGAGCATGCTCGAATCTCAGGGAGGTACCGGTGTCGACATTGACAACTCGTATCTGACGGCGAAGCTGACACCGATTCCCGCAGGGCCAACGCCCGGAATTACGGTCACACCGACACCAACACCGCTTCCGGTTCCGCATATCGATCCGCCGAAGGATGTCAAAAAAGGCTTATTTGGCAACATGCCGGTAAAGACCAAAGCCATTCTGTTCGGTTCCGTCGTATTCGCGGTTCCGTTTATCGCCTTCTGCATCTTCATTTCCCTGATGTCACGGCGAAGAAAACGAAAAAACCGCATGACGAAGCGGCTGTAACAAGTAATCGCAAAAAATAATCCGGACGCTCCCGAAAGAACGGCCGGATTTTTTCTGTCAAAATTATGAAATTTTCGTTCGATTCGCCTACGAGCGGCCAAACATGTCGCAAACCCATGCCAGATATCCGGCATCGATTCGGTCCGTTTCCCCGGGCAGCAAACGCCACTCCCAGTTTCCGCCGAGTGTCGACGGATGATTGATTCTCGCCGAATTATCCAAATGAAGCAAATCCTGAATCTGAATAATCACCACATTGGCAACGCTTTCATACAGGCGGCGAATCATCTGGTCGTGCAGTTCCTCCCGCTTCAGAATTCCGAAATATCCCTGCATCCAGTTCAGCTGCCATTCCGGACAGCCCTTCAAATACCCTGCCAGAGTCTCGTTATCGTGAGTTCCGATATACGCCACGCAGTTCGGCGACGTATAGTTGTGCGGCAGGTACGCGTTGGACGAATCGCCCGATACGCCGAATTCGATAACCTTCATTCCGGGATACCCGCATTCCGCAATCAAATCCTTCACCGGCTTGGTCAGAACGCCCAGATCCTCCGCAATGATTTTCGCACCTTTGCACGATTCATTCATCACGTCCGTCAGCTTGCGGCCGGGCCCCTTCATCCATTTGCCGCCCTTGGCACTCTTGCATTTGGCGGGAATGGACCAGTAATTGACAATTCCGATAAAATGATCCACGCGAATGACGTCAAACAGCGCCGCATTGGCCTTCATTCGCTCGCGCCACCATTTGAAATTCTTCTTTTCCATTACATCCCAGCGATACAGCGGATTGCCCCAGCGCTGTCCGTCCTCGCTGAACGCGTCCGGCGGAACTCCGGCAATATTCGTTGCATTCCGGTCGATATCCAGCTCAAATAACTCGCTGTGTGCCCACGCATCGGCACTGTCCATCGACACATACAGCGGAATATCCCCGATGATTTCCACTTCCCGGGACCGCGCATAGTCATGAAGCGCCTTCCACTGCCGGAAAAACTGGAACTGCATAAACTCCTGAAATGCGATTTCCTCCGCATGGCTCTGCTCGAATTCCTCGATTGCGGCCTTCTTCCGAAGCTTCAGTCCGACATTTCCCCAGTTCTGCCAGGAGGCATTGTTCTCATCGGCCTTGATTGCCATAAACAGGCAATAATCGTGAAGCCAGTAGGAATTTTCTTTGGCAAATGAGGCAAACTCCGGAGTTTCCCGGAAGCTGCTTCTCGAAAATGCCTTGCGCAGAATCGTAAACCGGCTTCCGAACTGTGCCCCGTAATCGACGTATCGGGGTTCGGTTCCGAAATATCCGGCGGAAATTTCCTCCTGTGTCAGCAGCCCCTCTTCTTTCAGCAAATCCAGGTCAATCAGATACGGGTTTCCCGCAAATGCCGAATACGACTGATACGGGCTGTCTCCGTAACCGGTCGGTCCGACCGGGAGCACCTGCCAGTAGCGGTGCTTAATCTTCCGTACAAAATCCACAAAATCCTTTGCAGCCTGTCCCAACGTACCGATTCCGTAAGGGCTGGGCAGTGAAAATACCGGCATTAAAATGCCGGCACTTCGTTTCCATTCTCTGGTATTCTTATTCATATGCATCCTCATCGTCTTCCGCTTCACCGCGTTCATACTTCTCGGCGGAAATCCGTTCTTTCTCCTTGGTGCTCAACGGCTGTTTTACGGACGCGGATTTACCCGTTTTTGCGGCATTTCCCTTCTTTCCGGATTTACCGTTTTGCTTATTGCCGGTCTTCTTGCCGGTCGAGCCGGACTTTTTCTGCGATTTTACCGGCATTTGTGCTCTTTCCGCAACAGCTTCCGGTGCCTTCGCAACCGTATTGTCAAAACTGTCCTCCGCGGTCACAACCAAATCCTCTTTCGCGGACAGATTCGATTTCACCGGAGCATCCTGACGAACCGCCTGTTCCGTGCGGTACGTCTTGTTCGGGAGCCGTTCCTCGATGTCGCTTTCTCCGGCTGCCGACGACTGCGGTCTCTCTCTGCGGGGTTCTTCTTCGGACTCATTTTTGCTTCCGACAAGAGTATGTCCCGTTAATTTGCGATATTCCTTCTCGTCCTCGGTACGGCCGTTGTTCTCTTCCGTCGTATCCACAATCGGAATCAGACGCTGACAATGTGCCGCCACGCGACGGGAATGCGTCAATACGATAACCGTAAATCCCGACCCGTTCAAAATCTCCAGCAAATCCATAAAGCGGTCCACGTCCGCGGACTGCAAACCACCCGTCGGTTCATCGAAAATCAGGTACTTCGGCTTTGTCATAATGGCTCTGGCAAGGCAAACCTTCTGAATCTCAAATTCCTCCAGTTCCTCCGGATACCATTTTCCTTTTCCCTTCAGCCCAACCGATTTCAGAACTTCCTTGGCACGGCGAAGCTTCTTTTTGCCGGACATAAAGACGTGTCCCATCGGAACCATCAGATTTTCGTAAATCGTCATATCCTGAATCAGAACCGCATCCCGGGTCACAACACCGATTTTGCGTGCACGCAAATGAGCCGTCTGAAACGGATCCCAAAACCGGATTTTCACGCCGTCAACCGTCATGGTTCCGCTGTCCGGAGACTGCATTCCGCTCAGGATGTTCATCAGCGTGCTCTTTCCGGTGCACTTCTTTCCGACAACCGCGACCATTTCCCCATCCTCAACCGTCATGGAGAAATTATGTATAATACGCTCTTTTTTGTCTCCGAACCCAAATGACTTGTTGATTCGTTTTACTTCCAAAGCCATGTAACTGTCCTCCTTATGCCGCTGCCGCATGACAGCGATCTGCATCCTTCCGTCACCGTCGGTCCGGAAGGCCTTTCGCGTCTTGTCCTATCGTCTGCGGAAAATCTTGCCGAAATCCTTGATTCCGACCAGTACGGATACCACAACAAACGGAATGAATACGTACAGGAAGTTCCGGTTGAACGGGTCCTTCCAGTTCATCAGTTCCATGTTCAGGAGTTTTCCGACAACCCATGCAAGGAAAAATCCGATTCCGCTGGCCAGCGCATACATCAGAACCGCCTCCGTCAGGAACAGGAACATGATTCTCATTTTGCTGTCACCCGACATGTAAATCGAGGTGTAGTAATATGTTCCGCGCTGGAACTTGCGTACAAAATAAACGCCGATCAGGATAAGCAGAGCCCAGTAAGCAACCTTATACCAGAATTCCAGTTTCTCCGGAACCTTGCGAATCCCTTCGCGATATACAATACTGCCGGGCTTGTCGGCTTCCTTTATGCAATAACTGGACGAAACCTGAAGGTCCTTGTTGTCCGTCTTGTAGTTGGACCAGGTCGTCTCAATCACATTTTCCAGTTTTCTCTGTGCTTCATCGGCGGACATTGCAGCCTTGATATAACAGCTGTTCTTCATCACCAGCATCCGGAACAGAATTCCTCTCTGTCCGGCATCATAGGTCACCAGTTTGACGCTTTCCGCATTTTCCTCTTTCTTGCCTTCCGGTGTCTCTTCTCCCTTCTGATCTCCGGTTTCGGTCGTTCCTTCCGGTACTTCCGATTCTTTTACGGGATTCAATAACACCGTAACAATATACTCATCCAGATTATACACGGTTCCGTTCAGCTCCAGCGTGCTTTCCTGCGGAATTTCACGGATATATACAAGTCTGGCTTTTTCTCCGTATCGTGTCAGTACGTCAAAATTCTGGCCGAGGCTGAATTTGTATTTGGTTCCGGCCGCAATGTTTCTGCTGCCCGTACTCATTTTCGCCTGCTTCAGCTGTGCCAGCCATTCGGGCACCTCCGTCATCCGGTCGATATCATCCTCGCAAATCGAAAGCGTCTTGCAAGCGGCATATTCGTCGCCGCCTTCGGTTTTTATCGGCATATCGGTGTTCGTATCCAGACAGCTCTGTGCCTCTTCTTTGATCTGCGTTTTGCGCAAATAGAACGGTTCCGTTCCGGAAACCGGATTTTCTTCCTTCTTCTCATCGTAAATGTGGCTCATATCAAGAAGAGGGCAAATGATATAATAATTCAGGTTGATGTTCTCCGACCCGATGGCAGCCATCATACCGGGCTGAAGGAATCCGATTACAACGGCCTTCATCTGATTGCCGTCAATCATCAGATCCATCGTATCGTCCACGCTGTAATAGGTCTTCTTTCCGGCGTCGCTCTCGATATTGGCATTGGTCGGCATTTTGTAGCCGGCTCCGAGAACGACATATATGGTGTCCAAATAATCGTTGTCACGGTGGAAAATCTCATCGATCTTATCCCCGAGCTTCAGCTCTGCCGCCGTTTCCTCATCCAGCCAAAGGGATTTCACCTTGCCGTACTTGTTGTTATTAAAGGTAACCGACTTGTTGCTGTTGATTTCGTCCGAACTTTTTCCGATTACGGCAGCATCGTAATTGCTGTTGCCGGTTCCCTTGAAGTTCTTCACAAGAAGCGGAGCCTCAACGACTTCCTTATACTCCATCCAGTCCTGTCCGTGCAGTTGCCCGTTAAACTGAATTTCTGCCTTGATATCAATATCGTTGGCCGCCGTCTTGTCGTCGTAGGTACCTTCCACCCGATACAGGGAGGCTTCCTTTGTCGTCTTGCCGTAGTCTCCCGGGAATGCCTTCTCAAGCGTTTCCTTCAGACTGTTGTTAAACAAAAACATCGCCGACGCAATTCCCAGCATAATCACCAGCAAAAAAAACAAATGCTTTCGCATCTTCATCGTGTACTTAATTTCATTCCATAACCATCCCATAGAAAGACCTCCGTATGGCGTCACTTCGCCTTAGTACACTATATATCTTTTAAATACAAAAAACAATGCGTTCGGGGAAATCGTAACACAAAGTTAACAATCGGCAGTCCGCAGGCCTGCCGCGGAAGCCCCCCCTGACGACATGTCGCACCGCACTTGTGTCGCCTGACGACATACCGCAACGCATTTTGCCTCATCCGGCAACAAAAATGCCTGCGGTACCGACGGCACGGTTTTTTCTCCGTCCCGATCCTGTACCACAGGCACTGTTTTCGTCAATATTTCGTCGGACCCGCCGCGCTGCGGGAACCCTTCGGTTCCGCGCCGGCCAGTTACGGTTCCGGTTCGTCACCCGGCTGCCGACATCCGCTTCGGACTTCTCCGATACGGATTATTCAACGGTTTCCGCAATATCCTTTGCAACCTGCTCACCGGCAACTTCCGCAGCGCCTTCCAGGCCGGTCACGTTGATATTCCGTGTTACCTTTGCATCATAGGATTCCGCATTGATGATATTGGCAAGATCAATGCCGGTTGCCTGTTTCATGCTTTCAAACACCTTTGCCATTACGACGGGCACATTGCCGGCAACCTGGTCAACACCATTGGAGCCGCCTTCGCCGCCACCGATAATGGTAATCTTGTCGATCTGCTGGAGAGGAGCAGCAACCTGAGCTGCGATTTCCGGAAGAACCTTGATCATCATTTCCGCAACGGCAGCCTTGTTGTACTTCGCATATGCTTCCGCCTTCTTCTCCATTGCCTGCGCTTCTGCAAGACCCTTTGCTTCGATGGCCTTTGCTTCCGCTTCACCTACGGCACGGATACCTTCAGCCTCCTGCTCCTTGGCGAAACGATCGGCTGCAGCCTGAGCCTTGCGGGCTTCTGCTTCACGCTGAGCTTCGAACTGCTTTGCTTCGGCATCCTTCTGTCTCTGGTAGAGAGCCGCATCGGCTTTCTGCTGAGCAGCATAACGGTCTGCTTCTGCCTGTTTCTTAACTTCTGCTTCCAATGCGCGTTCCTTAATCTGTACAGCCTTCTCCTGCAATTCGATTTCACGTTCCTGACGTGCAATGTTTGCGTTTGCGGTTGTAATTTCGATTGTCTTACGCTGTTCCTCTTTCTGGATTTCGTAAGCGGCATCGGCCATAGCCTTCTTGGTATCGGCATCGAGCTGGAGTTCGGATTTCTTGATTGCCAGTTCGTTCTGCTTCTTTGCGATTTCGGTCTGTGCCAAAACGGCAGCATCATTGGATTCCTTGTCGGCAGCAGCCTGAGCAACCTTGATATCTCTCTCGGACTCGGCACGTGCAATCGCAGCTGCCTTCTTAATCTTTACGATATTGTCAATACCGAGGTTTTCAATAACTTCATTGCCGTCAACGAAGTTCTGAACGTTGAAGGAAATGATATCGAGACCCATTGCAGCAAGGTCGGGCTCGGCATTTTCCTTAACGAGATTTGCAAATTTCTGACGGTCGGAAACCATTTCTTCGAGTTTCATACGGCCTACGATTTCTCGAACGTTACCTTCGAGTACTTCACGGGCAACCGCTGCCACATAATCGGTAGGCTTGTTCAGGAAGTTCTCGGCAGCGAGACGAAGTTTCTCGGGCTCGTTACTGATCTTAACGTTAACCGTTGCGTCAACATTGATGTTGATATAATCGGCAGTCGGAACTGCGTTACTGGTCTTAACATCGATGGAAATCAAACGAAGATTCAGGCGGTCCATACGTTCGAAGAACGGGAACCGGAAGGATGCGCGTCCGATTACAACCTTTGATTTCTTCTTCATACCGGAAATGATGTAAGCCATATCCGGCGGAGCCTTAACATAACCAATAACGAAAATCAGGACAAACAATGCGGCAATTCCGATCACAATGCCGAACAGTGTGGTCTTGGGAATTCCAAGAACGGACAAATACTGTAGCATAAATACTGTCTCCTTTCATATTCTGTCGCCATCCTCAGGGCTGACAATCCGCACCGCATCGTCGTGTCATCGATTTGCCGTGATGCGGCTGCCGATTGAAAAAACAAACTCCGGGTCCCCCTTTCGGCGATTTCGTTTTCCGGATTTTCAACTATTATACACCGCGGAGTTGGTAAATGTCAAGTACCTACTTGTTAAATATTTTTTAACATTATTGTTCTTTCCGGGGGTTTTCGTGTCATTTCCAAAAAACAATTGACAAGGCGAAAAACGTGTTGTATATTGGTCGCATCAGTTAAATATCAGTCGGCGTGGAAGAGAAGAGTACCGTCGCGAATCCGCTACAGAGAATCCGGTTATTGCTGAGAACGGAACGGGGAACGCAGATGGGAACATGGTCTCGGAGCCGCAGGGGCGAATCACGGTCGCCGGGGGCATCCCCACCGCCGTGTTCAGGTTCTGCCGGGTGCACCCGTTACAGTGCAGGACTGTCGCAATTTCGGACGGTTCCGTCGGATTGTCATTTTCGATTCACTGATTCCGCCGGTTCCGCTGCCATCGGAAACGCTGCAGTCGCAGAGGCACATTTGTGCGAAATAAAGTGGTACCACGAAGTTTTCAGGCTTTCGTCTTTATAAGACGGGAGCTTTTTCTTTTTGTATCACACGCATGCCGTTGATTATTAAAAGAAAGGAAGGAATCAGTTATGAGCAGTGAGAAAAAACCGTATTACATCACAACCGCCATCGCCTACACATCCGGCAAGCCGCACATCGGCAATACGTATGAGGCTGTTATGGCAGACAGCATTGCGCGTTTCAAACGCTATGAAGGCTACGATGTTTTTTTCCAGACCGGAACCGACGAACACGGTCAGAAAATCGAAGAAAAAGCCTTTGAAAATGAGATTACTCCGAAGGAATTTGTGGACAAAACCTCCGGCGTCATCCGTAACATCTGGGATTTGATGGGCACGAGCTACGACAAGTTCATTCGTACGACCGATGCCGACCATGAAGCCCAGATCAAGAAGGTCTTCAAGAAAATGTATGACAAGGGCGACATTTACAAGAGCTGCTACGAAGGAATGTACTGTACCCCCTGTGAATCCTTCTGGACCGAGTCCCAGCTCGTCAACGGCAAATGTCCGGATTGCGGACGTGACGTCAAGCCGGCCAAGGAAGAGGCTTATTTCTTCCGTATGAGCAAATACTCCGACCGCCTGATGAAGTATTACGATGAACATCCGGAATTTATCCAGCCCGTCAGCCGCAAGAACGAAATGGTGAACAACTTCTTAAAGCCCGGTTTGCAGGATCTGTGCGTGTCCCGTACCTCATTTACCTGGGGTATTCCGGTCGATTTCGACCCGAAGCACGTCGTTTACGTATGGCTTGACGCGCTGACCAACTATATCACCGGTATCGGCTACGACGCGGACGGCAACAGCACCGAGCAGTTCGCAAAATACTGGCCCGCGGACCTTCACCTGATCGGTAAGGACATTATCCGCTTCCATACGATTTACTGGCCGATTTTCCTGATGTCCCTCGATTTGCCGCTGCCGAAGAAAGTATTCGGACACCCCTGGCTTCTCCAGGGCGGCGAGAAAATGAGCAAGAGCCGCGGAAATGTTCTGTACGCGGATGATTTGGTCGATATTCTCGGCGTCGATGCGGTTCGGTATTTCGTTCTGCACGAGATGCCTTACGAAAATGACGGAATCATTACCTGGGAGCTTCTGGTGGAGCGAACCAATTCCGATTTGGCCAACACACTCGGAAATCTGGTCAACCGGACCATTTCCATGAGCAATAAATATTTCGGCGGAACGGTTACCAAAACCGGCGTCAGCGAGCCGGTTGACGACGACCTGAAGGCGGTTGTTACCGACACCGTCACCCGCGTCACCGAGAAAATGAATGCGCTCCGTGTGGCCGATGCCATTTCCGAAATCTTTGCACTGTTCAAGCGCTGCAATAAATATATCGATGAAACAATGCCGTGGGCACTGGCGAAGGACGAGGCGAAGAAAGACCGTCTCGCCGAGGTTCTGTACAATCTGACCGATTCGATTGTCATCGGAGCCAGCCTGCTGCACAGCTTCCTGCCCGGCACTGCGGAAAAGATTGCCGCACAGTTCGGCGCCGAGCTTCGCGACTACGACAAGGCCGGCATTTTCGGACTGTATCCGAGCGGCAGCCGTGTCACGGAAACGCCGGAAATCCTCTTCGCCCGTCTCGACTGGGCGGAAATCGAGCCGAAGGTGGCTGCCATTACCGCTGCCCAGAAGGCGGAATACGAGCAGGATCAGGCCCGCATTGCACAGGTTTACATCAAAAACGGCTTAACCCCTCCGAATCAGCCGGCCGCTCCGAAGAGCGCTCCCGCCGAGGACGAGAGATCCATTGATTTGGAACAGAAGGACGAAATCCTGTATGACGATTTTGCCAAGCTTCAGTTCCGTGTCGGTGTCATTTTGAAATGTGAGGAAGTTCCGAAGTCCAAGAAACTTCTGTGTTCGCAGGTTAAGGTCGGCAGCAGGGTTCTGCAGATTGTGTCCGGTATCCGGAGCACCTACAGCGCCGAGGAAATGGTCGGCAAGCACGTCATGGTACTGACCAACCTGAAGCCTGCCAAACTTGCCGGCATCGTATCCGAAGGCATGCTTTTGTGCGCCGAGGACGAAAACGGCGTTCTGTCTCTGATGGTTCCCGAAAAGGATATGCCGTCAGGAGCCGGAATCGAGTAAGTCCGAACCGGTCGGGTAAATCCGCACCGGGAATCGGGTAAATCCGAGCCGGTCGGGTAAGTCCGCGCCGGGAATCGGGTAAATCCGAGCCGGTCAGGTAAGTCCGCGCCGGAATCGAATCATCCGAACCGATTTTTGCACCACCAAAATATAAATAAGGAGGCATATTACTATGTCACAGATTGAAACCAAATGCATCCACGAGGGTTGGAAACCTTCTCAGGGTGAACCGAGACAGTTACCGGTATATCAGAGTACCACATTTAAATACGACACCAGCGATGCCATGGGCAAGCTGTTCGATCTGGAGGCAGACGGCTATTTCTATACCCGTCTGCAGAATCCGACCAATGACGCCGTCGCAGCGAAAATCACCGCTCTCGAGGGCGGTTACGCCGGCATGCTGACGTCATCCGGTCAGGCAGCCAACTTCTACGCCGTTTTCAACATTTGCGAATGCGGCGACAGCTTCCTCGCATCGAACGCCATTTACGGCGGAACCTATAACCTCTTCGGCACGACCATGAAGAAAATGGGCATCGAGTGCATTTTCTATGAGCAGTCCATGAGCGACGACGAAATCGAAGCGCTGATTAAGCCGAATACCAAATGCATTTTCGGTGAGACCATCACCAACCCGACCGTCGGCGTATACGACATCGAGCGTTTTGCCAACATTGCCCACAAGCACGGTATGCCGCTCATTATCGACAACACCTTCGCAACACCGATTAACTGCCGCCCGATCGAATGGGGTGCCGACATCGTTACGCACTCCACAACCAAATATATGGACGGACATGCCGTAGCAGTCGGCGGAGCCATTGTCGACAGCGGTAATTTTGACTGGATGGCACATGCCGACAAGTTCCCCGGACTGACCACTCCGGACGATTCCTATCATGGCATTACCTACGCGACCAAATTCGGCAAGGCTGCTTTCATCACCAAGGCAACCAGCCAGCTCATGCGTGATTTCGGCTCGATTCCGTCGCCGCAGAACGCATTTTACCTGAACCTTGGGCTGGAAAGCCTGCATGTTCGTATGGAGCGCCACTGTCAGAACGCTTTGACCGTAGCCAAATTCCTGAAGTCCTGTGACAAGGTTGCATGGGTACACTATGCCGGCCTCGAGGATGACGAATTCCATGCTTTGGCTGAAAAATACTGCCCGAAGGGAACCTGTGGCGTTATCGCCTTCGGTATCAAGGGCGGCCGCCAGGCATCCATCGATTTCATGGACAAGCTTCAGTTTATTTCCATCGTAACCCACGTTGCGGATGCGAAGACCTGTCTTCTCCATCCGGCCAGCCATACCCACCGCCAGATGACCGATGAGCAGCTCATCGCAGCCGGCGTTGCACCGGATTTGATTCGTCTGTCCGTCGGTTTGGAAAATGTTGACGACATCATCGATGACCTGAAGCAGGCACTCGGTCTGTAATCCGAACGGATCCGTATAGGAACGTTTTTACATTATAAGACGCAATTTCCCATACTATAAAAACACAAAGACACTCCGCGCGGGGCTTCCCTGCGGAGTGTCTTTTTTTCTCCCGGCGCCCGTGCCTGCGGAGTGCCTCTTTTTATCCTTCCCGGCTTCCGCCGTGGCGTCACTTATTTATTCTTCCGGTTCTCCCACCAAATGAACCGTCACCGGCTCATGCCCGACCGCCGGCAGAAACACCGTCAGCAAATCGGAAATGCGGATTTTCAGGCTGCTTGTATTGATACACGGATGGCAGCCGAACAGGTCCGATTTCAGAACGTCCTCGTCAATCAGCAGCTGTATCTCGCCGTCCCTGTCGTTCATCAGGCCGAGCACCGACAGCGAACCCGGCGTAATATCCAGAAACCGCTCCATGAATTCCGGTTCGGCAAACGACAGCCGCGCGCTGTTAATCTGTTTCGACAGTTCCTTTGTTTTGAATTTCTTGTCCCCCGGCATCATCAGCAGGTAAAATTTCGTCTTCTGCTGATTTCGCAGCAGCAGATTCTTGCAAATGGGCGCCCCGAGCACCCGGTCCGCTTCCGCGCAGGCCTCCATGGTATCCAGTGCCTCGTGGTCGATTCGGTCATATTCGATGCCGAGCCGTTCCAAATAATCATACGTCCGTATTTCCTTCCCCATCCGTCCGTCGTCCGAAGCCGGTCTTCCGTGTTCCAAATGAAACGTCATTTCCAATACCTCCCGTCCTGTTTTCGTCATTTCCAAAACAGTGTATCACAGAAAAACGAATCCGAACAGAACTTTCTCTCATTTTCCTGTTGACAAATGACCTCCTGCGTATTAGACTTCTAATTAGATATATTATTAGTGTTCTAATTAGATATGAAATCAATTTTTTCCGGTAATGAACCGGATGTAATTTTTACCGAATTTAACGATGAACGAAACATCCTCTTTCAAACAGAAGAGAGTTTCCGGATTCGACAAGGAGGATTCCGCAATGTCGGATGACAGTGAAGAGTTTTTTAAGGAAATGCTGTTAATGTACAACGCGCACAGACTTTACAGCATTCGTCGTTTCAATACGCTCGGCTTAACCTCCGGGCAGCCCAAGGTGCTCCACATTTTGTTTGAAGAAGAAGGCTATCTGCAGAAGGATCTGGCATCCAAATGCCGGGTTGAGCCCGCGACGATGACCTCTCTTCTGTCAAAAATGGAGAAGCAGAACCTGATTCAAAAAGAAACCGTATACGTATCCGGCGGTAAGCGTGCCTATTCCATTTATCTTACCGACTTCGGACGTAAAATAGCAAAACAGGTTGTGAATATCACCACAGAAGCAGACCGAATTGCAACGAACGGTATGACCGAAGACGAACGTCAGACCTTTTTCGGTATGATGCGTCAGGCCCGTTGCAATTTATCACAACTGAATGATGACTGGGAAGGAGAGTGGAACGCATGATAAAGCGGGCAGCAATTCTTGTTCTTCTCGCAGTATTTTGCCTGATTGGCACTGCCTGCGGGAAAAAGACATCCGATTCTACCACAAACACTCCTGCGCAAACAAATAAAGAGGACCCGACGCCGACCGCCGTTCCGACAGAAGCGACTGCGGTTGTGCCGACGGATACACCGGCTGCTCCGACAGACACGCCCACTCCCATCCCGGAAATTCATGCTTTTGTCAGTGACCACATTCCGTCTGCATTTACCGGAATGCGGCCGAAGGATTCCGGCACCATCGAAGAAATCTCCTATGAAACCAAGGATTATCTGAACGACGGTGCGGTCATCACCAAACATGCTTACGTTTATCTTCCGCCCAACTACGATCCGAACGGCAAATACAATATCATGTATCTGATGCACGGAATCGGCGGGGACGAGAAAGAATGGGGCATGACCGGAATTACCTCCAAAGTCAAAGCCATTCTGGACAATCTGGCTTTCTACGGCGATATCGATCCTTTTATCGTTGTGACGCCGAACGGTCGTTCCTACGCGGATTTCGCCAATAAAAACGGCGACGCGAATTCCTTCTACGTATTCGGTCAGGAATTGCGAAATGACCTGATTCCGTATATGGAAAGTCATTACGCACTGTATTCCTCCGAGGATCCGACCGAAGTCCGCGACCACCGTGCCATGGCAGGTCTTTCCATGGGCGGCATGCAGACCATCAACATCGGAATGTGCGAATGTCTCGATTTATTCAGCTGGTTCGGAACGTTTTCCGCGGCTCCGACCTCCTATCCTTCATCGAAAATCGCCGAGATTCTGGAACGTGATTTTCCGGATTATCCGGTTCGATATATGTACAACATCTGCGGTTTGCAGGATGACATCGCTTACAAGAGCGCCGCTGCGGCGGCCAAGAACCTGCCGAATTACACCAGCCGTCTGGTGGACGGGGAAAACTTCATGTGGCAGGAACGAGGCGGCAGTCATGATTTTACAATCTGGTATCTCGGGCTTTACAACTTCGCACAGCTTGCATTCAAAATGCCCTGATATCCTCTGAATTTGCCAAACAACTCCTACTATTGGATAAATCTCCAAAAGAAGCCTGTTCCAAACGGAACAGGCTTCTTTTATGGTCTGATATGAGTTATCAATTGTTTTCCGATAGGTGTTTGTCAATCGCCGTCCGATACGGGAGTTGTCAATCGCCGTTCGATACGGATTTGTCTGTATCGTCCGATACGCGTTTGTCTGTCGCCGCCACCACGCAGGCCGGCACCGTACCGGACACACACTCCGGTTTACTCCAGAGTAATCGCGTAAATCTTCTTGCCCCGGGTTCCGACAACAATCGTATTTCCGAACACTGCCGGAGACGCTTCTATGTTTTTGCCGAGATTGATGGTATCGCACAGCTTTCCGGTCAGGCCGTCCAGCAAATGCATATTTCCATCGGAATCGCACAGAATGAGATAGCCGTTTCCTTTGGCATCATATACGGCAACCGGGCTGGACCAGCTGTAATACTTCATTTCGATGCTCCATGCCTCGCCGCCGGTCTTCTTGTTAATGGCAACCAGCTTGCCGTGTTTCTTGCCGCCGGTTCTCGCCACATTGAAATACACGAAATCGCTCAGATTGTTCTGTCCGAGGCATGCCGTAGCCTGAACACCGCCGGAAACTCCGTCCACGGTCTTGCAGTCGTAGGTCCGTTTCCATACGATTTCACCGGTTGCGGCATTGATTTTGAAAATCGGAATGGAGCCGTTGTCTTTTTTGTCCTTGGTCCAGTGAAGCGATGTGGAAACGTAAATATACGCCGTTCCGTCAATCGGGTCGACCTCCAGCACAGGCGATGCATTACTGTCATCCACAATGTCCTGGCACCATACCAGTTCCATTGTATTCAAATCGATGCACATCAGATCCCCGCTGTTGTCGCACTCATACAAATAATGGTCGTAAACGCAGGCCGAAGCCTCCATACCGAGCCAGTATTTGCTCTTTCCGGTCCGATTTGTCTCATAATTCCATTTAACCGTTTCGGACGGGTTGATGCGTAATGACTTACCGTCATATTCCGTATTCAGCTTCGTCGTATACAGGACACCGTTCTCACCGGGCTGAATCAGCGTATCCGTCTCGACATCAAACAGCGGCGACGAGTCAAATGCGCAGAATTTTCCGTTGTCTTCGCGAAGTGCGAACGGATCATCATTTCCGTATTCGTAAATGACCTTGCCCTGAACCAGATCCACCAAAAACGTTCTTGCCGCATCGTCGCCCATGTCATCTCCGGCACCGACAACGTACAAAGGCGTTCCGTCCGGATAGAGAGAGCCGGTTCCTTTAATCGGGAATCCGAGGTTAATGGAATCCCGGGTGTCCGAACCGTCATCCAGGTCGAGGAAGTAAATGTGTCCGTCCATCGTTGCGTAAATCACTTCCACGAGGTCGCTCTTTTTCTTCTTGGAATCATACAGGTTCATCGCCTGCTTGGTTTCTTCGTCCCACTGAATCAGCAGCGGCTGGCCGGTCCATCCGCTTCCGGTCCACTCGCCCTTCGAAACGCTCTTCTTCAGCTCGCCGGTCGTAATGTTCCATTTTTCTTTCAGCTTGAACTTCGTCATGACCGCCGTTCCGTAAGCCGCACTGCTTCGGTAGTTGTCCCCGCGGAACGTCAGTACACCCTTCTGTTCGGTATAATTCTTTCCGTCAAAATGAATCTCGTCCTGGCGAACGTATCCGTCAACATCGATTCCGTTGACGTTCAGATTCGTTTCGAATCCTCGTGCGGACGGCAGTGTGGATTCCACCGCAGCACATTTACCCGTTTCCAGCAGTTTCTGCTGCTCCGTCAGTTCCGTCGTATTCAGAACCGGAGCCACCAAATCGCCTTCCTGCGGTTCTCCGAGGGGATCGCCGCATCCGGTCAGAACCAGTACGCAAAGCATCCCTGAAGCCAGTAATTTTCGAACTCGTTTCATAAATTGCCCCCTTGCCGTCAAATCAGGTAGGAGAATGCCTCCTGCCTATTTCACCGTCAAATCAGGCAGAAGGAACCCTCCTGCCCGCCTCACCGGCCGCGTGCGGACGGCAGTTATTTGCCCTATGCGGCCTTGTGAATAAAGCCGGGACAGCATACACTGTCCCGGCTCATCATTGTTTTTATTGCGAAAAGCTTACAGTACGCTCTTTACGGTAGCAACGACATTTTCTGTTGTAATACCGAACTTCTTGAACAGTACGGATGCCGGAGCACTTGCACCAAAGCCGTGCATCGTTACATATCCGCCGTCAAGACCGACATACTTCGCCCAACCGAAATCGCTGAGTGCTTCTACCGCAACTCTTGCGCGAACAGCCTTCGGAAGAACGCTTTCCTTGTACTCTGCACTCTGCTCTTCGAACAGGTCCATACAAGGCATGCTGACTACGCGGGCATCGATACCCTCTTCTGCCAAAGCAGCCTTTGCTTCCAGGGAAATGCTAACCTCGGAACCGCTTGCGATAATGATTGCATCGGGAGTTGCCTTCTTGGAATCCTCGATAATGTAACCACCCTTCAGAGCTTCCTTGGAGGAGCCTGCCAGCTGAGGCAGATTCTGACGGGTCAGAACCAGAGCGGTAGGAGTTTCCTTGCTTGTCACTGCGCTGTACCATGCAGCCAGAGTCTCGGTTGCATCAGCCGGACGGAATACATGGAAGTTCGGAAGAGAACGAAGCATTGCAAGCTGCTCGATCGGCTCATGGGTAGGTCCGTCTTCGCCGACACCGATACTGTCGTGTGTCAGGACAAATGTGGTCGGAATACGCATCAAAGCAGACAGTCTTGCCATCGGCTTTACATAATCACTGAATACGAAGAAGGTTGCGCAGTAAGCACGGAGACCGTGAAGAGTCAAACCGTTGCTGATTGCAGCCATTGCAAACTCACGAACACCGAAGTGCAGGTTGCGTCCGCTGTAATCATCCTTGCTGAAATCACCGATTTCCTTCATCGCCGTCTTGTTGGACGGAGCAAGGTCTGCGGAACCACCGATCAGGTTCGGAACCTTATTCTTCAGCTTGTTGAGAGCCCAGCCGCCAAGGTTTCTGGTAGCGTCTGCCTTCTCGTCATATGCCCAGTACTCTGCATCATCGATGAGAGGCTTTGCGATATCCATATTGAACTCGTCGTCCCAAGCCTTCTTCATCTCCGGGAACTTCTCGCAGTACTCTGCGAACATTGCGTTCCAAGCTTCCTCATCCTTTGCAAGGTTCTGAGCGATTGCTTTATAATTTGCATATACCTCATCCGGTATATAGAATGCTTCCTGAGAAGGCCATCCGAGGAATTCCTTCATAGCGGCAACATTTTCCTCACCCAGAGGCTCGCCGTGAGCGCTTGCCTTACCCTGCTTTGCGGGGCAGCCGTAACCGATCTGAGTCTTTACGGTAATCATGGACGGCTTTGTCTTCTCAGCCTTTGCAGCCTCGATAGCGGCAGCGATTTCGTCCAGATTGTTGCCATCTTCGACAACCAGTGTCTGGAAGCCCATAGCCTGATATCTTGCCTGTACATTCTCGGTAAATGCGATATCGGTGCAGCCCTCGATACTGATTCTGTTGCTGTCATAGAATACGATCAGCTTGGACAGACCGAGTGTTCCAGCGAGAGACATTGCCTCATAGCTGACACCTTCCATCATACATCCGTCGCCACCCAGAACGTAGGTGTAATGGTCAACGACCGGATATCCTTCTTTATTGAATTTGGCAGCCAAATGAGCCTCTGCCATAGCCATACCGACAGCCATACCCATACCTGCGCCGAGAGGGCCTGTGGTAGCCTCAACACCGCGGGTGTGACGGTACTCCGGATGACCGGGAGTCAGGGAACCGTCCTGACGGAACTGCATCATATCTTCCTTGGTCAGACCGTATCCGAACAAATGAAGCAGGGAATACAAAAGAGTCGAACCATGTCCGCCGGACAAAATGAAACGGTCACGGTTTGCCCAGTCCGGATTTGCCGGATTGTGTTTCATGTGCTTTGCCCAGAGCTCGTAAGCAACTGCTGCGGAGCCAAGCGGAAGACCCGGATGACCGGATTTTGCTTTCTGAATTGCGTCTGCTGCCAAAACACGGATGGCATTGACAGACATCGTATCAATCTGATTACTCATAAAAAAACCCTCCAAAAAATTCTCCCTGCCGATGCAGGTGCTGTAGCGCCCTCATATACCGTGCGCATACCCACGTTTAATAGTACCATAACAAAACTTACAATGCAAGAAGAAACATGTACAAAGAAAGAAGTTCCAAATCCGTTTCTTCTGTGAAAACGGAGCTGAAACTTCTTCCTTTACGCCTTATAAATTTACTCAAACAAAGCTGAAGGTTACTGTTCTGTTGTCTCTATCAGTATCCTGTATCATTCCTTCGCAATGCTTTATTGATTTTTCCGACGAATCGTATCAACAATCTTCATCTTGCTGATTTTTCGAATAATTCGAAAACATGCCAATACAGTGACAACAAGTGCAATCAGTATCGCAAACGGCACATTCCACCACTGAAGAACAACCAACGGCATTCCTTCATACGTCAAATATCGGGAGACATTGAAAAGTTCTGCAAGCAGGACCATAACAACACAGATTCCGGCACTGGCCAAAACAGGAGACACCAGTTCAAGAAATAACAGTCTGCGAATCGATTGTTCCGACGCACCGATAGATTTCAATACTCCGATTTCATAATACTTTTCGTTCATTCCGGCCTTAATAAAGAACACCATCGTCCCGCAAAGGATAACGACCAGCAATGCTGCCACAACAAACATGACAATCGAAATAATCGCCATTTTCTGTCCGACTGCCTTTGTATTTGCCATACCGTTCCGGCTTAAAGTAAACCCTTTACCGATTAATTCTTTCTCCAATTCTTCAACCCGGTTATCGCGAATATCATTCAAATAAATATCCACTTTTTCTTTTCGCTCCGTAAATCGATTGAGTAAGAGCTTCGGGCAAAATACAACATCCCCTGCATCGCCGGAAACTGCTGTAATACGGCAAACAATCTCCTGCGAAGGAACCCTCAGGCGTATTGTTTTTCCGAATAGATAATCGGCAATCTCCCGATCGCTGATACTTTCGTTGGTATCAAACGGATTAAACGATACATCCTCCGATGCCCGTATTGCTCTGTACAAGCCTCTGCTTACACAAACTTCATCCGAAGCCTCCGGCAACTGTCCGTACAAAATTGCCGGGCTTGTCTCATCAATTGACTTCAGATCATATTCGATTCCGTAATCTTGATTGCCCAGGCGTAAACTGACATCGGCAAGCATAATCCGCTCATTATAGTTGTTATATAACTCTTCCGTCATATAGCATACTTGTTCTTCCTTGCCGGTATCGTGAATTCCGACAACTACCAAAGGATTCTGTTCCTCTCCGATATGCAGCACAATCTCTTTTCCGATGATTCCGGACAATTCTTGATTTGGAAACAGCTCCTTTACAGCTGCCGCAGTAAGTGCCACTTCATTTCCCGTCACCGGCATTTTTCCGATAACGTTCTCAAATCGTTCCGTAAAAAACTCTTCATTTCCCAGAATTCTCACATTCGGGGATTGCCAAACCTCTTCCTGTTTATCGGAAACACTAATTGAGGTCGTTCCGTATGCAAAGGAATACAATACATTCGGATTATTTTCCACATCCCGTATTATCTCACTCGGGACATAGTTTTCCTCTATTGATTTATCGATTCCGGCACATACCGAATAATAATCGTTTTCCAGAACAGACCGATTCACTTCGTTGAACAGATTGGACATTGCCCCCCGCATTCCCAGTGCAATAATCAACGCCATAATAATCAGCGCAGAGAGCAAAACGGTAAGTATTTTCTGTTTTTTATTCTTTCGTTCACTTCGAAAATAATCAAACACCCACGGATGTTCTTTGCTGTTTTCGGAATTCTTTTCTTTCGAAACCGGTTTTTCCTTTTTCGTTCCGGTCATTTTACTATCTTCGGAACCATCCGGTTCTGAAATCGATTCGGAACCATTCTGTAAAATCAGCTCTTGGTTTTCCAGGCGATAAATTTTATCACCGAATTCCTCCGCATAACCGATATCATGCGTAACAACGATTACCAGAGACTCTTTTGACATTTCTTTCAGAAGCGAAAAACATTCCCGTGCATTTTCCTCATCCAGATTACCGCTCGGTTCATCTGCCAGGATAACCCGACTGTGTTTCAGTGCAGCTCTCGCAATTGCCACTCTTTGTTTTTCTCCGCCGGACAACACGGACACAATCTCATTCTTCTGTTCCAGCAAATTCAGTCGTTTCAGCACCGAGTCCACTTGATTCGCATCGTATTGGATACCGGCCACCGCCAGTGCAACCTTTAAATTATTCTCAACTGTTCTGGTATTAAACAGATTATATTCCTGAAAAATATAGGAAATATTGCTTCTTCGCAATTCCTCTTCCGACATCTGCTTTTCCGAATACCGTACCATTCCTTCATCGGCATTTTCGATAAGTCCGAGAATATTCAAAAGTGTGCTTTTTCCGCATCCCGAACGTCCGACCAGAAAGATCAGTCCTCGTTCACCGAAGTTTACCGTTAAACCATCGAACAGTTTTCGTTCGCCAAAGCTTTTTGCCAAATTTACGATATTCATTGTCTGTTCTCCGTACAATACTCATCCAGATATTTCACATTTTCGGACAAATTCTCAACCAGTTTCCTGTACACATCCTCGTTGGTATGAACATCCGGGATATTTCGTAATGTCCTTACCATGCCTGTTGCATAGAACATCTCTGGACATACTGCGATATCTTCCTTTTTTAGCTTGCCGTATGCGAGAGCAATTTCATTGGCGCACTCTTCATATGCCGGAAAGACCTTGCCATATTCGCCTGCCAGTTCATTCCAATGTTCAAAAGTCAACTCCTTCGGGGTCTGATCGGTTTTGAAAAACCGAAGCAGGAATTCTTCCGTCAGTGCTGTATCCAGATACTTCATGCATTCCGCCGCGTTGATTGCACTGATTGCAAATTCCAAATCTCCCAATGCCGTAGGATCTTTACTGCTTGCCTCTTTTGCCGATTCAAACTTCATCATCTCTTTCATTTTTGAGTTAACGGCCGGCGAAATTGCCTCGGCGATTTCCTCTGCCAGATAGTGATATTCCGAAGAAGTTCCTAAGTGATGCAGAAGAGTCACATTGGTTATATACAGAATTTCCTCTTCTGAAGCAATATCCTCAGCGGATGCATACATTCCGTTGTCCTGTTTTCGTTTCTTAAGTTCCTTCAATAACCGGTCTTTCAGATTCAGATTTATGGATTCATCAATCACCAGCAACTGGCCGATAGATTCAGTATCATACCGTTCATATTGGGCAATCTCCAAAACATTGTCCATCGATTTCTGCATCAGTTTCAAATCCGTCTCGGAAAACTCCGTTTGCAGCATGTTTTTGTATTCACAGATTCCTGCTACAACCTGAATTACAGTTGAATTATAGGGATAGTTTATCACATATTCTTCATACTTTTTCTGCTGTCTGTCCTCCCATATATACATTGCCGATATGCCGATTGCGGTGAGTGCAATGATAAGAATCACAATCTTTATAATGGTTTTCTTTTTCATGTTCTGAACTACTCCTGTTTGATATTTTTTTACAAGGGGAGAGAGAGTAATTTTATCGTGAAATTACAGTTGCGGCTGCCAGCTGGGAAACGCACTTGCTGACATAATTATTTGCCGGAGTCGGTTGTGTATAAATTCCAATTGTCGTCGTATGTATCTGCTTATATGATCGAATCCATCCTGCGTCCAATGAATAGCAGTAACCATAGTCATTCAGATATGTTGTGTAATCAAACGTATACTCATATGAAGCAAGGGATGCCTTGCAGGAAACCGACGTGTCTTTGTTGCCAACAGCAATATCAATTGTTACGGCTCCGACCTTTGTTCCTGTAAGTTTGGTAGTTCTCTTGATGGGCTGAAATTTGTAAGAATACTTATACGAATTATTCAGTTCCATATTCAATACATTAATTGTTCCGTTAGAAATCAGATAAGTTTCAAAGAATTCCTTATCATCATACATAAGCGTTGTCTTGTCACTAATTCGAAATTTCCCATATTTTGTTTCAATTAAAGGGCTTGTATTACTTTTTACATCTGAAACTGTATTTGCGGATGCTACGTTAACCATACAGATTAATGCAATAATAACCGCCAAAATCCGTTGTTTTTTCATGGTCTCTCCTTATTTCTTGTCTCCCTCCTCTCCATAATATACGCCACCACACTTTTTTGTCAACCCTATAATTTGTTATAATTCAAATTTTGTTTTGCTTCCCGTTTATTAACAGCTGTTTAACTGTTATCTATTCCCATATCAGCGTTTTTAAATCTCATTTGTATAACAGACCCTCCCGTTAAATTGAGAAGTGAAAAAATGCATTATCCTCTCCGTCCACCCGAATTTTGGCGGGGAATCATTCTTCTTTTTTCTTAAATGCGCCTTATTTCCACGGCCCGAAACCCTCAAAACTCATACTCATGGTAGTGCAGCTTGCCGAGTGCCTCGTCATTGATATGCAAATGTCTGCAGATATCGATAAAATAATCGTCCGTCATGCTGGCGATAAAATCGGTCACGATGTCGTTGGCATCGGCCGTAATCTCACCGGTATCGGCATTTTTATAGCAGCGCCCCTGAAACCGGTCATTCAGATAGTACCGGAACACCGGGGATTCGGTCCGCCCCGAACGGATATCGTCCTTCAGCCGTGCATACAGGCCCTTCATCAGCGGCTCAATGACCTCATCATAGGGCTTGTTGAGTTCCGGATGCCGGTAAATGATGTCGTAATTTTCATCGATCAGCGCCTTCAGGTCCTCGAATACTTCCTCATCCATATTCAGCGACGGCGATTCGATGGAATTTTTGACGATATTGGCCGTCAGCCCGGAAATGATATCCCGGTTCTTCGTTCCGAGCAGCCGGTTCTGTTCGAACTGCTTTTGCGGCACCAGTCCGGCCCGGTACAAATCCTGCCGGTCCTTTCCGGCATAGGCAATCATATCGCTGATTCGCACAACGCAGCCCTCCAGCGTCGACGGCCGCAGCGTCTTGTGAAACGCGTTGTCCGTATAGCAGTGTTCCAGAATATCATCGAATTCTTCAAACGTCCGAAGCGTTGACGGCAGGTATTCGCGGCACACTTTTTCACCGTTATGGGAAATGATGCCCGACAGCGTCTGCAGCGTCATATCCGACCCGAGAATCACCCGGAAAATGCGCGCACTGTGGACGTTGTGATTGAAATATCGGGCCTCCCGTCCGTCTTCCGTACATCCGGTTTCATACAGTTTGCTCAAATACGCCTCGCCTTTATGACCGAATGGCGTGTGCCCGATATCGTGTCCGAGTGCCGCCGCCTCAATCAGATCCGTATTCAGCCGAAGTGCCCGGCCGATGGAACGGGCAATTTTCGAGACAAGCTGGACGTGCAGGGCGCGACGTGTAATGTCATCATTTCGATAAAAGGAAAATACCTGCGTTTTATCGGCGTACCGGTTGTACAGCGGACTGTGCAGGATCAAATCCGTATCATACGAAAACGGCGGTCTCAAAATCGCCATTCTCGGCGGTCTCGGCTGAATGGCGTCGCTGTTCTTCGTCGCGTACGGCGACAGGGCCGCGTCCGCCTCCCGGTTGACCCCCTCCAGATATTCCTTTTCCGCTTTGGTAAATTCAAAATAACGATTCATTCCGGCGTTTCTCCTTTCCGTTCCGGCTCCTGCCGGCTCCCGACCGTTCTTACAGACAAGGTAAGCACCCGCCGAAACAGGTGCTTACCGCTTTATTTATTCCGATTTTGATACGAAATTATTTCTCCAGCAGCAAAACGTTGAAGGACAACGGCTTTACGTGCGTGGACAGAACGCCGTCCCGAACGGATGCTTCCGCATTTGCCTTCGGAACGAAAATCTCATCATTTCCGTAGCAGCTCTGCTCTTCCATGCTGCCGCCGATTTCCAAATGAGTGCATTTATTGTAGCCTTCGAAGCCCTTGACATCCAAATCCAGGGCGTAATCGTCGGTTTCGTTCCGGTTGATGACGAATACGGCCAGACGATTGGCGTCGCGGTCCCATGCGCAGGCGCTGTCGATATAGTTCACGCCGTCCTTGCCGGTGTACTGGGACGTATCCTCAATCGCATATCCGGGCATATCGTAGGTTTCGCTGTCCACGCTGACCTGCATGGAAGTGCCCTTTGCGTAGGAAAGCATTTGCATAAATGCGTAATGCGATGCGGAACGCCATACATGATCGTGGTCGGACGAACACAATGCGCCGAGTCCGCCGGTCATGCAGCCGATTTTGACACGGTCCGCGTGACGTAAAAATGCCAGCTGAATCGATGTCATGGACAGCATGTGAATCAGGTCTCCGCCCGGGAAGCGACGATCGGGCATTTTATCGGGATCGTGCATGATATACGGGCGCTCCGGATCGAAGCGGTAGTGATTGCGGGCCATGCAGTACCGTCCGTAGCCGGGCGTCAGGGGTGCGTTCGGACGTACCATTCCGCCGTACTCATCGAAGGAAATCATGATTTTCTTCGGTGAGCGGTGCTTGGACTGTACGTAATCGCACATTGCAACTTCGGTATTGATAAAGTCTTCGTAATAGAGGGCGCCGCCAAGCAGAGCCTTGATATCTCCGGGAGGTGCGCTGTGATAATGATGAACGGACAAATAATCCACCGTGTCGTAGCACTGGTCCAAAACCGCCTCATCCCACTTCGGGAACGACTCCATGAACGGAGCGCTGCTGCCGCAAACGCCGGTCTTGATGGATGCGTCAATCCATTTCATCGCCTTGGATGTCTCGTTGCACATAACGCCGTAGCTTCTCGGGTCGTTGCTCCAGCTTCCCAACTGCCAGGGGCCGTCCATCTCATTTCCGAGATACCATGTTTTGACTCCGTAGGGCTTCTCGTGACCGTTCTTAATACGGAGATCCGACCAGTAGGTGCCGCCCTCGAAGTTCGTATATTCGATCAAATCCATTGCGTCCTGAGTCCGTCCGATGCCCATGTTGACGGTGTACAGCGACTTGGTTCCGATTTTCTCGGCCCACTGCAAATACTCGTCATGTCCGACCTCATTGGTAATATACTGATACCATGCCGGATCCAAATGAACCTTGCGTTCCGACTTCGGTCCGATGGAATCCTTCCACTGCCATGCGGAAACAAAATTTCCGCCGGGAAGACGGACGGCCGGAAGTCCCGTGCTCTTCAGGGCATTGATCACGTCGGTACGGAATCCCTGCTCATCCGCAGTCGGATGCTTCGGATTGTACATCGTTCCGTTAACCATTGTGCCGATCGGTTCCAAAAATGCCGAAAACAATTCGTCTGAGATTTCCCCGATCTCAAATTTCGGATGAACCGTAACTGTCGCTTTTTTAGCCATGTAAACCCTCCTTCAGTGCTTTTTGCACATAGAAAATTATTTGTATTTGTCACCGCCTCGCGGCGGGTTCATTCACGCTTTCGCGTCCGCCTCACGACGGTTTCGTTCACGCTTTCGCGTCCGCCTCGCGGCGGATTCATTCGCGCTTTCGCGTCCGCCTCACGACGGTTTCGTTCACGCTTTTGCGCTCTTCTCCTGCCGGCCGGTCGTGATTTTCTTAATCCATTTGCCGCTTCGTAAGCGGAATACGCACCAGACGGCTTTGATAATCTGGTCGGATTTCAGGAACAGATAAATCACAAACGGTGACGGTCTTTCACTCAGGCCGAAGCCGACAAACGATCCGAGCGGCAATGCGATTCCCCACAGGAACACATTGTCCATCAGCAACAGCATACGCGTATCTCCGCCGCCTCGCAAAACACCCTTCGTCATAATGCTGTTGGTCGCCTGGAAAACGATAATCAACGCGATTGCCTGCATCAGCTGGTGCGCAATTTCGATATCCTGCTGTTTGACATCGTAGCCGCTGATAATCAGAGACTTGAACAGCAAAATGAACAGTGCGGAAACCGTACCGAGCGCCAGCCCGAGTCCCAGGAACATCCATCCCTGCCGCATCGTTTTTTCGCGGTCGCCCTGGCCGAGCGTCTGACCGGTTACAATCGCTCCGGCCTGGCATACGCCCTGAATTCCGACGGTACTGAGCTGCTGCGTTACGGACGTAATGGAGTTCGCCGTTCCGAATCCGAGTTTTCCGATGACAATGGCAAAGGTATTATTGCCGACCGCCAGCACTCCGTCACTGATCAAAACCGGAATGCAAATCCGGAAATACTCGCCGACGATGGATTTCGTACTGATAAACAGGTCGCGAATCCGGAACCGGATTTTTTTATCGATAACGAACAGATAAATGATGATGCATCCGGCTTCGAAAATACGGGCAATCAGCGTACCGAGTGCCGCACCTTCGACTTCCATTCGGGGTGCACCGAATTTTCCGAAAATCAAAACGTAATTGGCACCGAGATTGACAAAGAACGCTCCGATGGAAACAAATAACGGGAACATCGCCTCTCCCACGCTTCGCAGCACGATGGTCGTAACCAGCGATGCTCCGAGGAAGAAATACGTCACCACGGAATACCGTAAATATCCGGCACCGCGCGCCAGAATGTCGGCGCGATTGACATCCTTCGCCGGAACGTACATTTTCATAATGGTTTCCGGCATCACCAGCGTCGCAACGGCAAACAGTGCTGCCAGCAGCATCGTAATCCGAAGCATCAGGCTGATGGTCTGCTTCATGGCATGGTCGGGATCGCCCTCGTGCCGGTTATCCCGTTTCATGCCCCAGTACCGCGATACCAGTACCGACGCGCCCATTCCGAGTCCCATACAGAGAATGTGATAAATACCGATAAAGGAGTTTGCAAATGCGGCTGCCGACACGGAATTGCTGCTGATGGTCTTTGCAGCCTCTTCTCCGATGGTCGCCGTCAAATCCGTACCGACACGTCCCAGCATAATCGTATCCAGCATGTTGACACCGACACTGATTAAACTTTGGAGCGCAATCGGCAGCGCCAGAATCAATACTTTTTTGTAAAAAGCAGGTTCTTTTTGAATCAATTTCATAACAACAGGTTCCTCTTTCCGACCCCCGCCGGGGTATTCTTACGCATATGCGGATTCCCTGCAGAGCCGGACAACGCCCGTATCTCACGGCAGCCTTCGAATCCCGGCAGCACATTTCCGCAGAGCCGGCGACGCGCTTCGCCCGCTTCCCGAAAACGGAATCACACACTTCTACATGATAATATTATGCCGTTTCTTTGTCTATAGGAAAATGGAACTTCTCTTATTTTCGCCCTCAAAAAGAATGTGATTTCTTATCGCAAGCGGTTTTTTGTGTCTGCAGGGAACGACGGCGGATGAGCGGATTGGCTCGCACGGCACTGCGGCGGATGTGCGGATTGGCTCGCACGACACTGCGGCGGATGTGCGGATCCTGTCAGCGTGCGGGCGGTGGATAAATGCCCGCCGCGCACGATTCGGATTGATTTTTTGCGGAAAATGTGGCAATATCAAAGAGATTCCGAAACCTTTTGACACCAATACAAACGGGGGAATACCATGGAACATACTTTACATCTGACCAATCCCGCAGCCGGGCGCCGTCTCGATGCCGTGCTGCTTCTGATATTGATTTTGCTGGCCGTCGGCTTACGCTGCCCGGCCTATTTTATGATGATGGAAGACGAGGATTACCGAAAAGAGCTTCGGACCGAGTCCGGCCGGCCGTATTTGTCGGAATTCGACTCCTATCTGTACGCCCGGCTCACCCGGCAGTTTGCCGATGAAAAGGCCCCGCTCACGCTCCGCAACGACCGGGAAACCGATCCGTATATCACGGCAAATGAGACCGGTGACTCCGGCGATGTTGTCATGGGCCTTCCGCTGGTCGGTGCCGCCGTTTCCAAACTTCTGAAGCCGTTCGGCCTTTCCACGGAAACGGTTGTCTTCTGGCTCGGAACCGTTCTCGCCTCCCTCGCGGCAATCCCCGCCTATTTCTTTGTCCGCCGAAAGACCAATCCTCTGGGCGGCTTTGTGGCCGGCAGTCTGGTCACCGTAACGATGTCATTTTCCGCGCATACTCATGCCGGCTTTTATGATACGGACTGCGTGCTGGCCTTCCTTCCGCTCACATTTTTGCTGTTGTATGCGGAGTGTATCATGACCTCGGAGTTCCGCAAACAGCTTGCCCTGGCCGCCGGCTGTGCCGTGTCCCTCGGTGTTCTGTCGGTGTTCTGGCGCGCATTTTACGCGTATTTCTATATCGGAGGCTTCTGTGCCTCGGTCGTTCTTCTGCTGGTCTTTCTGACACCCGCCAAATGCTATCCGCCGCAGGAACGGCGAAACCGGTTCGTCCGGTTCTTCCGACGGGCGGAATTTCGCGGAACCGTCATGACCGTCACCCTGCAGCTGATTGTCTGCGCCGTTACCCGCGGCCGCGACCTGATTTCCGATTTGCTGCACATTTTCACGGAAATGACGACGCAGCTCAGTGCCGGCTCGGCCTCCTTCCCCTCGGCGGACCAATATGTCGGCGAGCTGAGTGACACCGTGATTCTTGACAACGGATTCCTCGGCGGATTTGCGCCGTCCTTCGACGGTCTGATCAACAGCGTCGGTACGTATATCGTTGTCGCGACCGTGCTCTGCACCGTCCTTGCGCTGTACGTTCTCTGCGTCCGCACCGCTCTCGGTCACAATCCCGAGGCCTGCCTGCCGAGACGAAGCCTTCTGACGCTGACCGGCTTTTTCACGGCCTGGCTCGGCGGCGGCGTGTACGTGGCCTTCAACGGCGTTCGGTTTTTGGAAATCACGTCGCTTCCGTTCTGCATTCTCAGCGGTCTCGGAATCGGTCTTCTGTCCAAATACCTCCGGTCTCGGAAACCGTCCCGGAAAGTGTGTCGCATTTTGGCCGGAATTGCAAGCCCGATTGCCATTGCCTGCATCACCCTCAATATTTACAGTGAATATACGATTCTTGCGCTTTTTGTGCTGGTTGCAATAACGCTTCTCGCGGGGTTCCTTATTTGGGTTCGTCCGAAATACGTCCTGTATCTGCTGACCTTTGCGCTGCTGTTCCCTTCCTGCTGTGGCTGCTGCGGGCAGGCACTCTGCTCGACCCCGTCGGCAACCGACACGCTTTACGACGCCTGCCGATATCTGGACGACCATACCGAACCCGACGCCGTAATCGGTTCCTGGTGGGATTACGGATATTATTTTCAATATGAAGGACGTCGCCGCACTCTCGGAGACGGCGGCACTTTCCACAGTGAATGGAATTATTTTCTCGGCAAAGCGCTGATTTCGGACAATCCCGATCTGACACTCGGCATTTATCAAATGCTGCAGGCGCACGGTCTGGATGCGGCGCACCGGCTTCAGGCACTGACCGGGGACACCCCTGCTGCCACCGAAGCTCTTCTTCGGACTCTGACAATGTCGCCGGAGGATGCCGTCCGGGAACTGACGGACTCCTGCGGTCTGACGGAGGCCGATGCCGCTTCGGTTGTGGCTCTGTCCCATCCGTCCGAGCGGGTTCCTGTGTATATCGTCGTGTCCGATTACATGATGAACGTTGCCGGTGTCATCGGTGACTACGGATTCTGGGATTTTCGGCAGACGCAGCGTGCCTCCGTCTATATGTCCGAGGCCTCCGTCATGCCCGAGGAGGAATTTACCGAGCTGCCGTTGGCCAACACCGAAACGCTCGTCGTACGCCTTCACAAAATGCCGGACGGCTCCGTGAACGCCTCTCTGGATAACGGATTCATGAGTTCCGTGCATTACCTTTCCGGCGGCACCGTAACCGAAGAAAAGACGATCGGTGATTCCGGCTATGCGGTCTTCCTGTCGGAAGAAAACGGACGCTACAGTGCGCTTGTCTGCAATGAAAGCATCGCCGATTCCCTGCTCGTCCGTCTGTTCCTCACCGATTCGCCCGCCAAATCCTCGGACACCGCTCCTCTGAGCCTTGTTTACCGGGGTGCTGCCGCAGCCGATGCCGTACCGTACGAGCCGTCGGAGGTTCAGCGTATGCTCGGCACTCCCACGGAATCCTGCTGTCACGGGATTTCCGTTTGGAAGCTCGGCAAATAGCCCGGCAGCGGTTTCATTTTCCTGCGTAATTCTTCTTTTTCTTGCAATCCTGTGCCAAATGATGTAAACTATAATTCGGTGTGTCCGAAAACCGGACCTTTCTATTGTTTTTCACGGAACCTTATGTATGGAGGAACGTATGCCTAATTTTGAAAATGAAATCAAGAAGCGCAGAACCTTTGCGATTATTTCCCATCCCGATGCAGGAAAAACCACTTTGACCGAAAAATTCCTGCTGTACGGCGGTGCCATTAATCTGGCCGGCTCCGTAAAAGGCCGCAAGACCGCACGTCACGCCGTGTCCGACTGGATGGAAATCGAAAAGGAACGTGGTATCAGTGTAACGTCCTCCGTTCTTCAGTTTAACTATGACAATTACTGCATCAATATTCTTGACACGCCCGGCCATGAGGATTTCGGCGAGGATACCTACCGTACCCTGATGGCGGCCGATTCCGCGGTCATGGTAATCGATGCGTCCAAGGGTGTTGAGCGCCAGACCATCAAGCTGTTCAAGGTCTGCGTTATGCGCCATATTCCGATTTTCACCTTCATCAACAAAATGGACCGCGAGGCCAATGATCCGTACGAACTGATGAGTGAAATCGAAAGCGTACTCGGAATCGCTACGTGCCCGATTAACTGGCCGATCGGTTCCGGCAAGAGTTTCAAAGGCGTATACGACCGCAACACTCACGAAGTTGCCCTCTTCACGGCGGCCATGAACGGCCAGAAGGAAGTCGCAACCGAATATATGCATTCCGACGATCCGGCACTCAAGGAGCGCATCGGATTTGATTTCTTTGACAGACTGCAGGAGGATGTCGAGCTGCTCGACGGCGCCAATGCGGAATTTGATCAGGAGCTTGTCAATGCCGGCGAGCTGTCCCCCGTATTTTTCGGGTCGGCGCTCACCAACTTCGGCGTGGAAACGTTCCTGAAGCATTTCCTGTCCATGACCTCGTCGCCGCTTCCGAGAACGTCCGATCAGGGTACCGTGGATCCGTTTACGGAAGATTTCTCCGCATTTGTCTTCAAAATCCAGGCAAATATGAACAAAGCGCACCGTGACCGTATCGCGTTTATGCGAATCTGCTCCGGCCGCTACACGCCCGGCATGGAAGTCAACCATGTGCAGGGCAATAAGAAGGTCAAGATTTCACAATCGACGCAAATGATGGCCGACGAGCGTCACATTGTGGAAGAAGCCTATGCCGGCGATATTATCGGTGTCTTCGATCCGGGCATTTTTGCCATTGGCGATACCCTCTGTCTGTCCGGCAAAAAATTCCGCTTTGAAGGAATTCCGACATTTGCGCCCGAGCATTTTGCCCGCGTACGCCAAATGGACACGATGAAACGGAAACAGTTTATGAAGGGTGTTACCCAGATTGCTCAGGAAGGTGCCATTCAGATTTTCCAGGAATTCAACACCGGCATGGAAGAAATCATCGTCGGCGTTGTCGGCACCCTGCAGTTTGACGTGCTGCAGTTCCGTCTTCAGAGCGAATACAACGTGGAAATCAAGCTGGAACCGCTACCGTATGAGCACATCCGCTGGGTTGTGAATCCGGAGGAATGCCCTGTCGACAAGATTATCGGAACAAGCGATATGAAACGAATCAAGGATATGAAGGACAATCCGCTTCTGATTTTCGTCAATTCCTGGTCCGTCGGCATGGTTCTGGAGCGAAATAAGGGCCTGAAGCTCGCCGAATTCCGCGTTGACTAAACGCCGTTCCCTTGCCCGGACCGCAAGTTATTAAGTAAGTATTGTTAGGGGAAAAAATGAACAGTAATCAATTTACCGACTCCGACAGCCGTTTGACCGCTCCGGACAATGCCGTTTCGGCATCCGAACCGACCGAACCGACCGTCGACACACGTTCCGCAGAATCTGCGCCGACTCCGGCATCGCCCGAAAAGCCGACCGAACCTGCCGAACCGAAAAAAAGCACTGCTGGCAGAACCGTCATTTGGATTCTTCTGTCGTTTACCATCGCACTGATCAGCATTTATGCCATCATTTCTCAGAATCGGAAATTCTCCTTCGGACAGTTTATGGAGTATCTCCGCAATTCCGACAAATTCTGGCTCTGCTGTGCCTTCGCGGGAATGCTCGGATTTATCCTGTTTGAGGCCCTTTCACTGAAAACGATTCTTCGCGGACTCGGCTATCGTAAAAGCTTTCTGAAGAACACCGGCTATTCCGTTGCCGACATTTATTTTTCGGCGATTACGCCGTCCGCAACCGGCGGTCAGCCCGCCAGCGCATACCTGATGATGCGGGACAAAATCCCCGGCTCGGTTACGACCGTTTCGCTTCTCATCAACCTGATGATGTACGCCGTCTCCATCGTAATTCTGGGTGTGTTGTGTTTCCTCGTGCGACCCGGCCTGTTCTTTTCCTTTGATGTCTTTCCCCGGGTTCTGATTCTCGTCGGAATCGGAGTGCAAATCGGCCTGTCGCTGTTGTTCCTTCTGCTGATTAAGAAGGGCAACCTGCTTTGTTCCTTTGCCTGCAAATGCCTGCACCTCGGTGCCAAGCTTCATCTCGTTCACAATGTCGCGAAGAAGGAGAAAAAGCTTCGCAAATCGCTGGAAAGCTACACCATGTGTGCGGAAATGAGCCGCGGCAAATACAAAATGTTCGCGTTTTCGCTTCTGTTTAACATATTGCAGCGGTCGTCGCAAATTGCCGTTACGGTTTTCACGTATCTGGCAACCGGCGGAAGTGCCCGCAACATTGTCGATGTCTTTTCCCTCCAGAGCTACGTTGTGCTCGGAGCCGCATATATTCCCATCCCCGGCGGAATGGGTGTTACGGAATACCTGATGATTAACTGCTTAAGCAATTACATGACCTCCGGCCGTCTCTCTGCCGAGGACGCCGAGCTGGCCGCAAGCAACCTCGGACTTCTGAGCCGGGCCATTTCCTTTTATTCCTGTGTCCTGCTCTGCGGATTCATCACACTGCTTGTAATCGGTATTCCGAAGCTGATCGACAAGCTTCGCGAGAAGAACCGGAAATAACCGCGTACGGATGTCACTGTTTACCTGAAACGCAATTTCCTATAATGAAAAACGGACTGCAGCAGAGGTTATCCTCCGCTTCGGTCCGTTTTTTTGTATTTTCATAAATTCCGGATTTCGCTCCGGTTTCTGTTTTCCGGTTCCTGTTCTCCGGTTCCTGTTTTCCGGTTCCATGGCCGCTGTCCGCTTCCGGGGTTCCGGATTTCGCTCCGGTTCCGCCGTCGTTAGCGGTCCCATTTGTCGGACAGCGAGTTGATCTGGTCCGCAAACTTGCCGAGGTCCTTGTTGGCTCCGCCGCGATTTCTCTCAATCACGGACATAAGGCGCTTTCCGGCCAGTACCAGACGGTCAAATACCGACGACGAGCCGGACACCTTCTTGGCCTCCGCAACAGCCGCCGCATCCAGCTTCGTTTTGTTGCCTTCCGCCAGACATACATTATTGGTCAAATCATACAGTGCTCCGTTATACGGTGCAACCGCCTTCATTCCGAGTTTTTCCTGAATCGTCGCAGCCCATTCATCGCACGCGGAATCTTCCCCGTGGTTGGCAAATACCATCTTCGGCTTCTCCGGAAGCGCTCCCAGCCAGTCGAGCATAATCGGCTCATCCGCATGACCGCTGATGCCGTCCATTTGCGCAATCCGGGCATTGACGGAAATTTCCTCACCGAACAGCTTTACGGTCGTTGCGCCGTCGATAATCGTACGGCCGAGCGTACCCACCGTCTGATATCCGACGAACAGAATCGTACTTTCCGGACGCCACAGATTATGCTTCAAATGATGCCGGATTCGACCGGCTTCACACATTCCGCTGGCGGAAATAATGACCTTCGGCGTTTTGTCCTCGTTGATTGCCTTGGAATCGTCACTCGTCACGGACACATTCAGTCCCGGGAACCGAATCGGATTCACACCGGAATTGATAATCGCCGCCGTCTCATCATCACAATACGACAGCATATCCTGACTGTAAATATTGGTCGCCTCAACCGCGAGCGGGCTGTCCACCCAAACCGGGAAATCCCCGTGTCCCTGAATCAGCTTCGCCGATTTGATTTCCCGAATCAGATACAGCAGTTCCTGCGTACGTCCGACCGCAAAGGACGGAATGACAACATTTCCTCCCTTGTCAAACGTAGACTGGATAATTTCGGACAGCTGACCGACATAATCGCGGCGTTCTCCGTGCGTCCGGGTTCCGTAGGTCGACTCGATGACAACATAATCCTCGGCGCAATCCGGAAGCTCCGGGTCCTTAATTAACGGACGCTTGCGGTTTCCGAGGTCGCCGGAGAACAGGATTTTCGTTGTCTTGCCATCCTCCGTCACCGTTACTTCGATACTTGCAGAGCCAAGCAAATGACCTGCATCCAGCAGGCGGATGGAAATTCCGTCCAGGATTTCCACCGTCTGGCGGTACGGCAGCGGCTTCAGCATGGAAATCGCCGCCTGCGCATCGTCCACCGTATACATCGGCTTGGTGGTTCCCTTTCCGGCACGCTTGGCCTTTCTGGATTTCCACTCGGACTCCAGTTCCTGAATATGTGCCGAATCCATCAGCATAATGCGGCACAATTTTTCCGTCGGAATCGATGTGTAAATCGGTCCGCGGAAGCCTCCCGCCGTCAACAGCGGCAGCTTGCCCGAATGGTCAATGTGCGCATGCGTCAGCAATACGCACTCCACATCTCCCGGCAAAACCGGCAGATCGCAATTTTCATAAATGTCTTTTCCCTGTTCCATTCCGCAGTCAATCAGGATTTTATGTCCGTTCGCATGCAACAGCGTGCAGGAACCGGTTACCTCATGTGCTGCTCCCAAAAACTGAATTCTCATAATTTCTCCTTTCCCATATCGCACAATTAATGCACAACTACCCGTTATTATTTTACGAAAAATCCCCGGAAACAGTGTCCCGGGGATTGGTTATCATTTTAAATACGTCTTCAAATCGTCCACCCGGTCCAGTTTTTCCCACGGAAGATCGATATCGGTTCTTCCGAAATGTCCGTAAGAAGCCGTCTGTTTATAAATCGGCCGACGCAGATTCAGCATCTGAATAATTCCTGCGGGGCGAAGGTCGAAATGCTTGCGAACAATCGAAACCAGTTCGTTGTCGGATAGTTTTCCGGTTCCGAACGTGTCCACCATGACCGAAGTCGGCTCCGCAACACCGATTGCATATGACAGCTGAACTTCACAGCGTTCCGCAAGTCCCGCTGCCACGATATTCTTGGCAACGTAACGGGCCGCATAGCAGGCGGAACGGTCCACCTTCGTGCAGTCCTTTCCGGAAAATGCCCCGCCGCCGTGGCGAGCGTATCCGCCGTAGGTGTCGACGATAATTTTCCGTCCGGTCAGACCGGAGTCACCATTCGGTCCGCCGATTACGAAACGACCGGTCGGATTGATGAAGAATTTCGTCTGTTCATTCACCAGTTCCTTCGGAAGGACTTCGTCAAAGATATATTTTTTCACATCCGCATGGATTGTTTCCTGAGTTACATCCGGGTCATGCTGGGTCGACAGGACAACCGCGCTCAAATGAACCGGCTTTCCGTTCTCGTCGTACTCTACCGTAACCTGGGATTTTCCGTCGGGACGAAGATACGGCAGCGTACCGTTCTTTCGTACTTCCGACAGCTTTCTGGTCAGCTTGTGGGCCAGGCTGATCGGATACGGCATCAGCTCGGGAGTTTCGTTGGTAGCATAACCGAACATCATTCCCTGATCGCCGGCACCGATTGCCGCAATCCGGCTGTCATCGAGTTCATTGTTCTTCGCTTCCAATGCCCGGTCAACACCCATCGCAATATCGCTCGACTGCTCGTCCAGTGACACAATAACACCACAGGTATCCGCATCAAAGCCGTATTTTGCCCGGTCATAACCGATATCACGAATCGTATCACGGACAATCTTCTGGATATCCACATATCCGTTTGTCGTAACTTCGCCCATGACCAGTACCAAACCGGTCGTAATTGCCGTTTCGCAGGCAACCCGGCTCATCGGATCCTGTTCAATCAACGCATCCAGGACAGCATCGGAAATCTGATCGCAGATTTTGTCAGGATGTCCTTCTGTTACGGACTCAGAAGTAAACAATCGCTTTTCCATGTTACTGCTCCTTTCTTCAATCGGTGCATTTTACAATATCCGCACCGATACCGCGAAGCTTGACTTCGAACTCTTCATAGCCTCGTTCGATATACTCAATATTATTCAGGACGGAGCGTCCGTTTGCCGCCAATGCCGCAATCGTAAGCGCTGCACCGGCACGTAAATCCGGCACATTCATTTCCGCTCCGGAAACGGATTCCACGCCCTTAATCGTTGCTGCCGTCTGGTCGCTCTTGACGGAAATCGTCGCGCCCATTTTCAACAGTTCGTTAACGTATTTAAACCGATTTTCGAAAATGCTCTCATACACGACGCTGGTGCCCTCGCCGAGCATCAGTACCGCCGTCATCTGAGGCTGCATATCCGTCGGAAATCCGGGATACACGCGGGTTTTGATTTGCGAACTGCGAACCCGGGAATCCGCAACAATACGAACTTCCTCGTCCGACTCTTCCACGCGCACGCCGATTTCCTCCAGCTTCGAGCTGATTGCTTCCAAATGCTTCGGAATGACGTTCTTCAGCGTGACATCGCCCTTCGTTGCCGCAACCAGACACATAAAGGTTCCTGCCTCAATCTGGTCGGGAATAATGGAATATGTGGTTCCGTGAAGCTTCTCCGTACCGTATACACGAATGATATCGGTACCGGCGCCCTTGATTTTCGCGCCCATACTGTTCAGGAAGTTTGCCACATCAACGATATGCGGTTCCTTGGCAACATTTTCGATAATGGTCGTTCCCGGTGCAAGCACGGCAGCCAGCATGATATTGATGGTTGCGCCGACGCTGACAACATCCAGGAAAATGTGATTCCCGTGAAGGTTCTTCACCGTTGCTTCAATTGCTTCGTCGCTTTCGATACACTCGACGCCGAGCGCCCGGAAGCCTTTCAAATGCTGATCAATCGGACGGGCACCGATTTCACATCCGCCCGGCGTGGCAACCTTAACGCTGCCGCGTTTTCCGATCAGCGCACCGAGCAAATAATACGATGCACGGATTTTCTTAATATATTCGGAGTCCACACAATTCGACTGAATCGTTTTTCCGCAAATGCGAACTTCATGCAAACCGATTCGCTCAACCGTAACGCCGATATTTTCCATTGCATCCAGCAAAATATTGATATCGCTGACATTCGGCAGATTTTCGATTGTTACATAGTCATCCGTCATAATCGATGCCGCCAAAATACCAAGAGCCGCATTTTTCGCGCCTCCGATTGTCACTTCACCGTGCAATTCCTTCCCGCCGTTAATAATGTACCGATTCATACGTTTCAGTTAGGCCAAAGCCGAACCGTCCTCCAGACTGTTTATTTTTTCTTCTTCACCGAAAACCCGAAGGTTCCCAGTGCTTTACCCAAACAATAATATGTTCCGTGTGAATACACCACCGGCCGCGCCAAAGACAAATCAAACCGTCCCGTTTCGTCCATGTACGCATCATCCGCCGTAACCGACACAACCTCAGCCACAAACATGTCGTGACTGCCAAGCTCGCGGACCTCCTTCACCCTGCATTCCAGGCTGACCGGCGATTCCGCAATCAGCGGAGCCGAAATGACCTGCGCTTCGCCTTTGGTCAGGTTCATTTCCGCAAATTTGTCCGTATCCCGTCCTGATTTTACACCGCAAAAGTCGGTCGCCCGCACCAGATCCTCCGTCACCAGATTCACTGCAAACTCTCCGGTCTCGGAAATCAAATGATGCGAAAACCGCTCTTTTCTCACCGAAACGGACAGCATCGGCGGATCCGAGCAAATCGTTCCGGCCCACGCCACCGTAATAATATCATCGGTGCCGTCCTTGCCCCTGCAGCTGACCATAACAACCGGCAGCGGGTACAGCATATTGCCGGGTTTCCAGACAACTTTTCCCATCGTATTCTCCTATTTATTGCCCAGCAAATCATACAATGCACGCTCGATTGCCTTGTCGTCGTCCTCCTGCAATACCGCCTGCAAATCTCTGCTGCTGAGTCCCTCCATCACTTTCGTGTCTTCGGGATTTTCATCTTCTTCAAAATATTCCTCCGACAACGCGCGCTCTGCCCGTTCTTCTTCCGCAGCATTGCAAATGGAAGCCGCCAGACGTTCCGCCACATCGTCAAGTTCCTGGTTCACTTCCGAGTCCTTATCGGAGTGAATCGTCGAAAATACGGAAATATCCTCATCTCCGTCCGAATTAGCCGTTTCCTTTTTCAGACCGGCCATAATATAATCCACGGTTTCGTCAAAATCGTCGGAATCCTTCTCATCAGAGTCCTCTTCGGAGTCGTCCTCGGTGTCATCCTCAGAGTCGTCTTCCTCCAATTCCTCTAACTCGTCTTCCTCTTCAAACTCGTCCTCAAATTCATCCTCGTCGGTGTCGTCGTCATCAGATTCATCGTCTTCTGCTTCCTCGTCCAAGTCGTCTTCATCGGATTCGTCGTCCTCGTCAGATTCATCGTCAGCTTCGTCGTCTGCTTCCTCGTCCGAGTCATCTTCATCGGAATCCTCGTCATCGGTGTCGTCGTCATCAGATTCTTCGTCGGTGTCGTCGTCATCAGATTCGTCGTCCGAGTCATCATCATCGGAATCCTCGTCATCGGAATCCTCATCATCGGAATCCTCATCGGTGTCGTCGGCATCAGAGTCTTCGTCCGAGTCCTCGTCATCCGATTCGTCGTCCTCATCAGATTCTTCGTCTGCTTCGTCTTCTGCTTCTTCATCCGACTCCTCGTCGGTATCGTCAGAATCCTCGTCTATATCGTCTTCAGTCTCGTCAGACTCTTCGTCGGTATCGTCGTCCAAGCCCTCTTCGTCCTCATCTGACTCCTCATCGAAGCTGTCTTCGTCGATTTCCTCGTCCGACTCCTCTACCGATTCGTCATCATCATCGTCATCATAGAACACATTGTCAATCAGGCCAACCAAACGCTCCGGAATTTCGTAGCCGTTAATCATTTGCGGTTCCGCCGCCTGTTCTTCCTCGGCAAATACCGATTTGTCTTCGCCGGGTTCGCATGACATCGACATAAATTCGATTGGTCTCAAATACGGCTCCGGATGCGCGGGAACTGCCTGAGCAATCGTAACCTCGTCCACAACCTCATTGGCAACGGCTTCCGCCTTGGCATTTTCCTCCAGCATCGCGGTTACGTCCTGCATCAGAGACTCATTTGGCAAAACATCAACCCATTCATCCTCGGAAGCCTCTTCTGCTTCGTTCTCCGCCTCATCATCGATTTCGCATGCTCCGAGAAGCACTTTTGCCTTCTGCGATACCTCGGAATCCGGAAAATACTTTATAATTCCGTGGCATTCCTTCGCACACGCTTCGCGGTCGTTGTTCTTGTAATACGCCTTTGCGAGCTCCAGTGCCCAAACATCGGTGTACTCCTCATTTTTCAACTTGGAAAGACTCTTTATTAAATATTCGGGAGATTTGCCGAGCATGCAGTCGACGCGATAGCGGTACACCAGACGTTCCGGATTCTCCGGCTCCATCCGGCGGAATTCCCGAAGGAACTGCTCCGCCTCTTCCGGCTGCTTCAGCTTCAGGCAGATTTCGATCAGACCGGTCATGACCTTGTGCGTCTTGTTGCGTTCGTACATCACAAGGTACAACTCTTTGGCATCTTCCAGTCGGCTCTTCTTCATATACACTTCCGCGATAAATGACAGGTCATACACCGAGCTTACATTATCCGGATTAATCTTATCCGCAATTTCGATTGCCTCGTCATAGTTCTTCTCACGGGCCAGTCGTTTCACTGCACTTACTTTGGATGCCGTAGTAAAAAACATGATGCGCTCCTCTCCCAAACTGATAAATTCAAAAAAAGCCGTGCGACGTGCTTCGAAACACTTCTCCGAACGTTACCATAGCAGTTAACTCAATTCAGGCACCCTCACGGCACATGAAAGTGTTTACTTAGTGCTGCTGTATTCCTACCCTGACACGGTTCGTAAATTCTCATTGCGTAAGACCCAAACTTCAACATCACTTGCTACGGGCGGCTCCGAATCGGACGCCCCTCGGCACATCATCACCCCTGCTGTAGCGGATTGCAGGTACAGGGCACCGCTATCTCCCCGGTTGCACGGCACAATAAGTATAACGATTTTAACACGCAATGTCAACTGTAAAGCCAAAAATAAAGCCGGTCCCAACATCTTTTCCAGGTTTGGAACCGGCTTTCACTTATTTTTTTATCAAAGAATCGGATAATTGTTTCATTTCTCTGAAAATGATGTCATTTTCAATCAAAGCTCAATGCTTTCAATCGAGAAACCGTTGTAGAAATCAACGCTGATTTCATCGGTTCCGGCTGCATTTGCCTCGGAAATGATATCCGCAATTCGGAACGTAACCTTGTAGTTTTTACCGGGCGTCGGAGCCTTGCTGATGCAATACTGCAAATCCTTGTTTTCGGAAACCTCATCGCTTCCGATGCAGATACCGCCGACACACCAGCCGACCTTTGCGGTATCGTCTTCGCAGAGCACCGTTACGGTAATCACATCATCCTCACCGGCATCTTTCAACGCATCCAGAGTAAAATGCTTATCGAGCTTTACGGTAGCCGGTTCAGTCGGTTCCGGAGCCTTTGTCGGGTCCGGCGCTTTTATCGGGTCCGGGGCCTTTGTCGGATCCGGAGCCTTCGTCGGGTCAGGAGCCTTTGTCGGAGCAAGTGTAGGTGTTACGATCGGCTCTCTCTTAAACTCGATCCCGTTGACTCTTTTGTAAACATAATCGTCAATCTTTACGGATTTGCTCTTGTTTATATTCTCATCACCCTTTTTGACTCTGCAGGAAACATTTACATTGCCAAACTTGATTTCGGACAAATCAACATCGAATACCTGCACATTTTCCGCAATCATGCTGCCCCTCGTTCCCAACATTTCCTCGGCCTTCTTTACCTTCTCGTCGTCCGTCATCTTGTTCGGATTGTCAAATGATTCTTCGTCAATATACAGATTCCCGTAACTCAACGTCATAATGGCAAATCCTCTGGAATTAACCGCTGCAAAACTGCTTTTCTCATAGTCAAACAGAACATCCACGTCGGCAGACTTAATCAGGTTCTCGATCTGTTCCACAATTGCCAATACCTGCGCCTGAGCACCCTTTTCACCGTTTGCTGCTCCACTTTCACTTCTTTTGGTAATATATCGGATGGCGAAGAAGCCGCCGACTACAACCACGGTCAAAATGAAAACAGCAATAATGACTTCCACTACCGATCTTCCATTATTATCTGTTCTCTTCATATCGATTCCCTCCTTCATTCTTCTCCCTAAGCTCCCACCAAGCTGCTGACTAATCTCTAATGCCCTTATGCGGGCTTTCCCTCTGACTATAGTCTATTCCCTTTTGCACAAAACGTCAAAGGCAAAACCGGCATTTGCAAAATTGAATTTCTGCCGCTCCTATATGACGTATTTTAAGTCATATCAAGCGGTTTCTGGCTATATTATTGGTTTTTCGCACAATTCCGGACAAGTATGCTTGACTCTTCAAAAACCATGTCAAAAATGATGCGTAAATCTGCCCTTAATTTGCGTAATTTTGGTTTTCACCGATGACTTCCTGTGGACACTCCGAAATCAATCCGAGCAGTTCTTCGGAAGAAAATTCCCGCTAACGTAAGAAAGCATGTCGCTTGCGACATGCTGCGCCGCTTTTGCGTCGCGTTAGCGACAGAATACCGCTGCAAAAGCGTGCGCATCCTCGCGGAGCGTTTTTTGCATTATAGGACGCAATTTCCTATAATGCAAAAAGGGCATCGGATTTTTCTCCGATGCCCTAAAAACTTATTAATTCCAGTGACTAGTTTTCATAATATACAATTTCGACATTTCTGATTGTAAATCCGCCATGTCCTGCAACTCGGAATTCCTTCAGACCGTTTGCTTCGATTGCATTCTTCAAATCCGCCAACGGGAACGAAAGAATTACTTCTTCTTCAAATGCAACATCATGATCACAAATACATGTAAACTCAGGAACAAGATTGGTATAGGACTTGTAACCGATACCACCTACTTCGGTTCCCTTCTTACCGGATTCATCATCTTCGGAGCTTCTGTAGAAGGTAATTACAACCATTGCATCATCCGGTGCAAACGTAAGCTCTGCATTGTTCTTTCTGACAATAAACTGGTTCTGGGTTCCGAGAGACTTTCTGACCTCTGTCGGTTCCGGTTCCTCTGTCGGTTCCGGTATCTCTGTCGGTGACGGCTCAACCGGTGCCTCGGTCGGTGACGGCTCAACCGGTACCTCTGTCGGGGTAGGTGCATCCGGAGTAATCTCCGGTATCGGTGTATTGGTCGGTGTCGGTGTGTTCGTCGGAGTCGGTGTGTCTGTCGGCTTTACTGTCGGAGTCGGTGTCGGAGGCAATGTTACAATCGGAACATCTCCGCCGTGATACAGAACCAACTCGCGGTTATAAACCGCCTGTTTACCTTCTGTATTAAGATTCGATTCACCGGATTCATTCAGGAAACGAATATTAATCTCTGCCTTGCCTCCCCAAACATTCTGACTCGGTATATCGATAAAGAATGTTTCAATATACTTATCAGCCTTCTTGGTTTCTTCCTTCATCGTTGTAAGATCAACAGCTTTTGCTTTTGCTCCGGCTACAACGTCATCCAACTCTTCGCCAAACTCAGCCGTACTGAAAATCTCGGAAGAATAAATGCAGTTATCCACATATGCGTATAACTTATATCCCTCTTCACTAATAATACGAAGTACGCTGATATTGCTGTCATTCACATCCTGATCAAATACAATTTCTACATTTGCAGCTTCAATTTCAGACTGAACCTGTTTCGCCAAGTCATTGACAATTTTAGTACGTCCTCCGTCTTTCGAGATATCGGATGGTGTGGGCTTGTCTACGAACAACTTCATTACAATCACAACGCCGCCGACAACCGCGGCCAGAATAATTGCCGCAATGACAATTTCCATTGTCGATAAGCCTTGATTCTTTCTTTTCATAATTAACATCCCCTTTGCTTTCATAATAAGGACAACTTTCTAATATATATATTATTCCTATTATGTAATCTTGTCAAACGAAAAACTTGAACGAATTTGTAATTTTTCGCTAAAATTGACGATTGACTGCCAAATAGGCAGTCAATCTAATCATTAATAACTTACTGAATCAACATTACATTCACTTACAGCAGGTGTTTTTCCGATATTCAGAGACAGCTCCCTCTTCGTACCGCTTTCCCATTCCGTTGTCAGTGCGAATTCAAAAATCACAATTCCCGACCCCGGATCGAAAGAACGAACCGTACCGCCTGTAACACTCATATTGGATACTGAAAGCGTTCCGCCGCCGCCGCAGCGAACAACTACTCCAACCTGAATCATTGTTCCGTTAGGAATCGGCTTACCGGTGTTCTGTGTAATACCGATCTTGAGAGAGGTACCGTTCGCGGAAAGCGCATCGATTGCACATGCTGAAATAATGTTCTTCTTCCGTGATGCATAGTTTCTCAAGAATACATTCTTGTTAATGGACGCCTCACGACTGCCGTATTTCAAATGAAGTGCCACAGTGATATATCCCTGTTCATAATGGCTTGTATCAATTTTAAAGAACTCAACATGCTCACATAACAGCCCGGCCTGCTCATAAGACGGTGACATTCCTTTTATTGCCACCTCTCTGGATCCCGGAAGCTTCGTTGCAGAATCAAACGCTCCGCTCTTGACATAAAGCTTTTTATCTTTCTCCGCAACAATGTAATAAGTTCCGTCGCAGATAATTCGTGCAACTTTATTGGTATCGTCGAAATCCACCTTCGCATTCGAGTCAATCAGCATATTGCTTAACTGACTGAATGTTGTCTGTACCTCGGCCTGAAGCTCAACTTCCTTATGGGAATTGGAATAATACTTAGAAGCAATATTAATCAATCCCACAATACCGGTCATTGCAATTGCAAGAACTGCAACGGATACCAGCATTTCAACCAATGAAAAACCTTGATTCTTCTTATTGCTCTTCTTCATCTCTGTCACCCCCCTTAGTATGTTACCTTACCGGTAACTTGCGAAATGTAAAGGGTAACCGTTTTTCTTCCGTTTGAAAACTTGATATACTCAATGTCTCCGCACTCCGTTTCCGTAAAACCGTTAACCGTAGTCATCGGCTTCATGGAACCGTTTTCTCTGTTATACCGAATTCTGAAATGAAATGCACCTGTTCCCATCACGCCGGTCTTTGATTTAACCGTAACCGTAATATTACTTTCAACAAGTCTCTTATCCAAAATCCGACTATCGGAAGAATACGTTGTAAACGTAACTCCGTTACCGGGATCTGCCTGAATATCCAGGAAGCAGTCATCCTTGCTCATAGAAATTGTCTGTGCGGTTTGGAACTGGCTCTTGATATCGCTTGCTGCCGAACCGACTTTTTGCGAACCGACGACCGTAATACTGATTGCAACGAGTGAAATCAGCACACTCATTATCGCAATGGCTACAATCAGCTCAACCAGCGAAAAACCTTCATTCTTTTTCATATAATTGTTCCTCTCTCTCCGTCTCTCCTCTGACCAACAACGCTTATCTCTTCTCCCAGTTCTCAAACTGAATCATCGAAAGCGCTTTGTTTCTCTCCTCATCAACCATAAGATTACCGCCACCACTGCTGCCGCCACCTTCGTAAAGACTCTTGATACCGCCTACGAAGAAATTATTGATCATAAGATACTTCAACTGGGAAATCGTATAATCATTATATCCCGGTTCCACCATTGAGCACCGTCCGATTTTGTCAATGTAATCCTTTAATGACTGCTGGCTCGCTGTTTTGTCAGTTTCCAACAGCGAGGATCCGACTGTTTCACTACCTGTCTGTGAATAAACAACCTTATTCGTTGACATAAACAATCCGTTATACGGATCCGAACTGTTCATTCTTACTTGCAAATCTTTACCGTATGCAATTATAAAATAAATCTTATTAGGACCACCGGCATTAACAATTTCATTCAGCGTACCAAGATTGACCTCTGCTTGATATGTGGTTCCGTCAATCTTTATATCTTTTCTGACAGCATCCTGATCCCCGCTAGCAGGTTTTGCACTCGGAATAAACTTATCTCCGTTTACAGAATATCCTTGCTTTTCAAAATATAAACCCCGAGGTACCTTGTAATTATTTACTTTGCTTTCTCCAAACCATCCGAAATAATCAATATCAATAAGCTCCAGAAATCTTTCATCGTATTTCTTGCCACCGACTTCTTTATTAGGATGAGGAAGACAGGAAACGTCAAAAGTAATTCCTGCTTTTTTATTGTTTACAGTATCTGTAACCCCTCCCTCTGAAATCTTTGCATCCTTTGCCTTTTTGTTAGAACTGTTATAGATTACCAGTGAAGAAGCAACATTCTCATAACCGGCTTTTCTTTGGTTACCGCTCATATACTCTTGCGGAAGACAATCATAAGAATTTAATGATGTCTTACTGAGTGTTTTGCCGACAACCGACTGACCGTTAACAAGGATATCCTGACAAATCAAATTCGTACTGTCGCTGACAACCAGATGAGAGTTTTTATTGTCAAGATAAATCTTTCCTCGAATTTCAATATTCTTACCGGTCAATACAAAATTGGAATGATTGTTTACATATACATCACCGTTAATGGTAATATTGTCACCATCCAATATAAATGTCATGTAATCATTTATTTCACAGGATTTTGCAACTTTGGTGCCTTCGTTATACGACATGTAACCGATATATACGTTTCCTTTTTGTCTCAGGTTACCATACTGATTCGGATTTGCACTGGGATATCCGCTGGCAACATTGGCACCGCCGCCGGCGAACATGGAATACGAACCGAGCGGAACGCTCTTGGAACTTGCATAGAACGGAGCGCGAACACGAATATCGGTCTTAATGACAGACTGATAACCGGTCTTCGGATCGGTATATGATATATTTACTCCATGAATGACCGCTTCCGTTCCTGCTGTTTCTCTGGTAATGCAATTTGTTGCATTATCAACCGAAATCGTAACTCCGGAACTATTGTAATTGTTAATGAATTTCTTCAGCTGCTTTTCCACGTCTGTGGAAGACGTTCCCATGATACTGCAGAATGAATCCAGGAACTGACTCTGATCCGTACTTGCCGAAGAAGACATTGCCAATGCAGCAACCGACTGTACGCCCATTACGATATCATCCGCATATTCTTCGTTATCATAGAATGTTGTCGCTGTCTGTTTTCCAATTCCTTTTTGAAGGTATGAAAGATAAGAAACTCTCATAATCGTGGCAGAAAGCAGAAAGCAAAGCATTACACACACAAGAACGCTTACTAATGCTACACCGTTGTTGTCTTTTTGAATGCGTCTCATAGAATGGTACCTCACTTTCATAATCAATTACTCTTGTAATCCGTTACCGAACCATCTAACGAAACCAGCTTTTCGCCGGCTGTGATATCGGCAAGATTACCGCCATTACCTTTATATACATCAATCGTTACATCGTAATACTGAAGAACCCGCAATGACTTATCCGTTAAGGTTGTTGCCACGTTAATCGATGTACCGGTAGAATTACTTGCGGTCATTCGATTTCTGCCTGAATTCAACTTATAGGTTATCACTGCTTCGTACGTTCCGCCACCCATCTTAATATTCCATATATAGAAAATATACGTATTATCGGATCTTGTCTGAAGTTTGTACGCTCCATTGTCCAACTGTGCCGCATATCCACCGGTGGTCGTCACTTTACTGTATCCGTTTGTACCCGTATTTTTTTTCAACTCACATAAAGTATTGCCGAAATTTGACTGTCCGTTCTCGATATCTCCGGGAAGAACGGTACACGGAATCGAAGACGGATAATCGCATTGAGATGCAAATTCCACAATACTGATTCTCTTGCAGGACTCCATCAAAGTCTCCGCCACTTCCGTTGCGGTAAGCTTTCGTCTGGACTTACTGTTTACTCCGGCCACTGTTACAAACGATTTTAATATCGGTGCGGTCATTGCTGCAAGAATCGCAACCGCAACCAGCACTTCAACCAACGTAAAACCGGAATTCTTCTTTTTATCTCTCTCTCTCTCTAACGTTTTCACGGTATATTCCTTTCCGGCATTTCTGCCTTTCTGCTACCTGTGCCTATCCAACAATATAAAACCCGAACTTCTCCTCTGCTTTGCTCACGTGCAAAGCCTTATATAATCCCCCGGGGCAAATGCCCCGGAGATTATTTATTGTTACTGCATAAAATTGTTATTATTTTTTTGAGCATCCTTTATAAGCTGTTCCCGATATGCTTCAAGCAAAGCCTGCATTTCCGGATCCAGGGTCGGTTCCGGAGTTGCGGTCGGTCCAAAGATACTGCAAGGATCCTTGCTTTCCGCTCTCATGGGTACCTTACCGATCTCAACCGGCTTAAACGCAGTCGTATTCTTCGAATCGCGTGCCGTATACATATTGGTTACGATTGTGCCTTTGACATGACCGGTCAATTGATCGAATGTCATATCGATTTCGCTGAAATTACCGCAATTCTCATCCTTGTTGATTTCTTCCAGCAACGCTTTCATCTGATTATACGATTCGCAATCAAAATCCGCTTCAATCGATGCCTGCCCCATTGTATATGCAACTTCCTTGGTATTAATCTTATCGTCCTGTTTTCCGATATAATAAGTACCCTTTGTTGTTGCGGTTATCTGATCCGGAATCATCATATATCTGGAAAAATACACTCCGTATTTCGTGTCATGTTCCAAATTATACAGGAACATGATTTCATCATCATAGCGTTTCGTATAAGGGAATCTGCTGACCATTGCATCAAGATTCTGTCCCCAGGTCTTCAATTCTACCAGATACCTCTGTTCGTTTTTCGCATAAGAATTAATTTGTTCTTTCTCGCTTTGCAGTTCTTCCAATCGTTTCTGTTTTTCTTCTACGGTATCCTGCGTGTTCTTAAAATAGAACTGATAAACACAGAATGCCACAATCACACCCAACAGAACCATAACAATGCTAAGATCTCTTCTGGATATCTTCATCTCTGTTTACCTCCTATTTTAGTTTCCCGCAGCCGGTGAAGGACTCGGAACTTCTGCTGATACCGGATTGCGATATGATGCTCTGATACCAAACGTCAAATATCTTTCCGGTGTAACAACCGGTGTCGGTGTCATTTCCCAAGGGAACGGCGTAACCGTCGGAGTTTCCCAAGGGAACAGCGTCGGTTCGGGCGTTGCGGTCGGTTCAAATTCAACAACTTCACTGACTTCGTTGATCCGAACCGTCTCAAAGGTGTCATACAATCTCTGAATTAATGTTGCCGCATCATCCTTATACCGACATATTATTGTCATCTCGATAATCTCATCGTCCGACTTCAGCTCCGTAATGTTCATCTGAAGCGGCATGTTCTGTTCAAGTTCTTTGATGAAAGCAAGGAAATTCTTGTTATTGTTGACTTCCATGTTCTTATATGCCATGGTTTCAACCTGCAAATCATCCATGCTCTCGTATGCTTCCTGAAGGGATGCAAGGTACTTGTTTTCTGACAAATAATCTTCGATTTCCTTAATCTCATTTTCCTTGGTCGTAACCCGAATCTGTCCGATTAAGAACAATGCCATTGCCACTACAAAGCAGGCAACCATGATAACGAACGGAATCAGCAGAGACTGCTGTTTCTCACCCTTCATCAAATCCGCGGACAGAAGCTGCAGAGGCTTCATTGCCGCACCGATGCAGGCTGCCAGAACATGCAATGTAACATCCGAATTCGGATTTGCCAGTCTGACCTGATTGATTCCTTCGTAATTGTGAACCGTGTATCCGAGCTCATTGCTGAGCAATTCGTTCAATCCGACAAAATCGGCACCGATTCCGACAAGTTCGATATTCTCAATCGTCTCATTGTCATTTCTGGAAACATAATATTCCAAAATACGTCCGACATTACCGATCAGATAACGAAGATTCTCTGTCAGCATGATTCGGGACATCATAATCTCGTCTGTGGTATCTTCCGGTTCCTGGTAATCTACGTCGACATTCAGATAACGACGAATGCAATGATTGGTTGTAAATGCCTTAATTGCACTGTAGTAATCCAGATTCTCGCCGTACACATCCAGTTCCATCATGTTCTCGATAACCGCATTCACACCGTGTGCAACGGATCTCTGAAGAACAATCTCGCCATCCTTTACGATGGTAACCAGAGAGCTGTACTCGTCAATCTTGATAACGGCATTCGTTCCGGTTGCGAAATCCTGACGAACTACCTGGAATACACTGTTGCCGACATAATCAATCGCCCTGATGTGCATTCCGAGAGAATGTGCCAGATCCAGATATGACGTCGTTACATCATTCGGTACTGCCAGGAGAGAGAGACGATACTGTTTCTCTTCTTTGGTATCAATCTTGCCGAGAATATTATACACCAGATGATACTGATTCATATCAACCGGGAAATATTCCGAAGCATTTGCTGTAATCAACGGCAGAATCTTGTTCTCGCTGCACAACGGAATCCGGGCTTCACGATTTGCGATTCGGCTGGAAGAAACAGTGAATACCACGTTCTCAGTCTTAATCTCCCTTCTTCGAAGCTCTGACTTCAGATTAATAATGAAGTCCTCATTTCGTGCAATAACGCCATCCTGCACCATGTCCTTCGGGGTCTCCAGACTGAACGCCTGGTAAATCTTCGGATTTTTGGACATGTAGTCAATTTCGATGACTCTGGTGGTTGCCTGCCCAATTTCCATTGATAGCACTTTACCTGCCATACGTTTGCCTCCCTCTCGAACGAAAGTTTCTTTCGTTCATCTTCTTTTACTTAATTTATATAAATCAACTGAAAGAATATCTCAGCAAATTTCGTGTGTTAACAGCCGGATTCCGAAATCAGAATCCAATCAGTTTTCCGTACCACTCAATAATCGGATTTCCGGCAAGCACCGCAATCATGATTCCTGCGGAAAGATACGGTCCCATCGCCAGCATGTGTCCTTCTTTCGACACCTTCATTCGGATTGAATGAATAACGGCACCGAGAATACATCCGACAACAAATGCCAGCAAAATGTGTTTCCATCCGAGCAGCAGTCCTGCCGCCCCCATCAGTTTCACATCTCCTCCGCCCATTGCTTTGCCCTTCGAGAGGAACCAGATCAGTCCGAGAATTCCGCTGACAAGAACCAGACCGATGAGAAACGGAAGATAATCCTTTGTAAACGAACGTTCTTCCAAAAGGAAGAATTTATAAATCAGACGAAGGATTCCGAGGGTCAATATAAAAATATTAAACCCTATCGGAATCACATACGTTCTGAAATCAATCACGCTCAGCGCCAGCAAAGCCGACGTCATAAGACAGTACAAAACACTCTCAATCGAAATTCCACAACACAGAAATACGGTAACATACAAAACTCCGTTTGCTGCTTCCACAATAGGGTACTGTGCGGAAATCTTCGAATGACAGCGTCTGCAATGGCCTCTCAAAAAAAGCCAACTGAAAAGCGGAATCAAATCAAACCAACGAAGCTGATACCCACAGCTCATGCAGTGAGAACGTCTGGCCGACAGGCTCTCCCCGAGCGGTATGCGATATATGCATACGTTCAGGAAACTCCCGATGACGATACCAAACAGAAATGCCAATATATATATTGTTACTTCAAACCCCATGAGATTTCCTCGATTCCGACGTTTTCCGCCATACGGTCAATCTCCCGATCTTCCGTATGACCATCGTGCCGTTCTCCGACAATATCGGCTTCAGGCACTTCAGGCATCACTATTGTGAGCCCCAGCTTCCGACAATTTCTTTCTCTTCGGAAGAAGTCGCCGTTGCTTTGGTATGAATACTGATTGTATATTTCATACCGGTATATGTCTTTGAGCAAGGCTTAATATTGCTCAGATTACCGAACGATTCCTGCATATGCGTCGTCAATGCCGATTTGGCATCGGTTTCGGCAATTTTTACGCCGGTGCTGTCAAATGTTACCAACACTTCATCATCACACCGGTATTCTCCGGATAAGACAACAAGTTCCGCAGCGTGCTGAAGTTCTCCTGCTGCGGCCTCATCTCTTTGTTTTCTTGATTTCTCTACATATTTTAAATATGCAGGTGCCAACGTTCCGACCAATACTGCAATCAGTGCGATGACAACAATTAACTCGACAAGGGAAAAACCCTTGTTATATTCTCCTCTATTCTCTTTTCTCATCTTACACCACATTTCTGTTATGCGTTTGGCAGGGTGGCACTTTCGTGCCACCCTATAGGGATTACCAAGCATAAACAAAACTAACTAAAAGTTACTTCGATTTGCTTTTGGTGCAATGCACCTCAGACTGTTTTCACAGTTATCGAATTACAGACCGTACTTGTCCTTGAAATCCTTGGAGTAGGTAATAAGTGTACCGGACATTGTGGTCGACCAAACAACGCTACCGTCGGTCTGAACAGTACCCTTAATGGAACCACTCTGGGTCTTGAAATCAGAAGACTTGCAGGTATAGGATGCACCAGCGATGGACTGCCATTCAGTCTGGATAGCAGTGTCGGTAACGGTAGGAGTGCAAACGCCGCTAGCGATAACGAGATCAAATACAGTGTTTGCAGGTACAGAGAACTGTACATCTACAGCAACCTTCTCAGCAGCACTGAGGATATCAGCGATGGAGGAAATGTCGGAAGACTTACGAGACTTCTCAACATACTTCAAGTAAGCAGGTGCAAGAACACCAACCAATACTGCCATAATAGCGATAACAACGATCAACTCAACGAGGGAAAAACCCTGATTCTTCTTCATAACTTTGTTCTCCTTTTCATTTTTCATATAATATTATTTTATCTTAAACACTCGCCGCCCTATTATCAACGAGCGCTTAATTCGTGGTGTGTATCCGAAGTCCTCTTCTTCGGATGAATTACAGGTTGTCAAGACCTGTATACAGAGCACCCATAGGTGCAACAACGGCTCCGATGATAACGCCGCAGATACCGGCCATCAAAAGGATGATAACAGGTTCCAGAGCTGCCATGAGTGACTGTGTAGCCATCTCAACTTCTTCATCGTAATAATCTGCCATCTTGGTGAGCATCGCTTCCAGGTCACCGGTTTCCTCACCGATCTTGGTCATATGAATAACCATCGGAGGGAACAGGCCGCATCGTTTCAACGGTTCGGAAAGCGGAACACCCTTCTTAACTTCTTCCTTGCATTCGAACAATGCTTCTCGGAACAGGTAATTACCCATTGTCTTCGCGGTAATATCCAATGCATCAATCATCGAAATACCGGATGCCGTCAGCGTACTGAGAGTACGTGCGAGACGGGATGCTGCGGACTTCGTTGTAAAGTTTCCGATTGCCGGAAGCTTAACTGCACAGGTTGCAAAGAAAACCGTTCCTGTCTTGGATGCCGAGAACGCTTTTATCGCAACTACGATAACAACGATAACACCGATTGCAATCAGCCAGTTGCTCTTCAGCCAGTCGCTGGCGTTCTGTACGAATACGGTAATACCCGGCATGTCAATATCCATATCCTGGAACATTTCCATGAAGGTCGGTACTACGTAGGTAAGAAGTACGACACATACGATAATGGCTACAACGAATACAACGATAGGATAAATCATTGCTTTCTTAACAAGGCTTGTAATATGTGCATCCTTTTCGAACTGTGTTGCCATTCGGTCCAGGGAAACATCAATACTACCGGAAGCTTCACCGGCATCCACCATGTTAACCATCATGGACGGGAATACGTCCATTCTTGCTCTCATGGAGTTACCGAGCGTTTCACCTTTTGCAACGCTTGTCTTAACTTCGCCGATTGCTTTCTTGAATTCCTTGTTTTCCGTCTGTTCTTCCATCATTCCGAGCGCATCCAGAATCGGAACGCCGGCATTGATGATACTTACAAACTGTCGGCAGAAAACCGCAAGTTCACGGTTGTTTGCTTTCTTACCGCCAAGGTTAATATCCTTATTGAAAATACTCTGCTCCGACACCTTGATCGGAAGCAGTCCTTCGCTTTTCAGCATCGATTGTGCACGGTCCGGAGTTGCGGCATCAATACTGCCTTTTTTCTCCTTACCCATCTTATCGACTGCCACGTACTGATAAGTTGCCATTCAACAGCCTCCCACTAAATATTAGAAAGTAACCTTTCTGCTCATTGCGATAGCATCCTGTGCATAGTTCAAACAGTTTTCTGCACTGATCAAGCCACCGATGTAAAGGTTGTACAAAGCATCGTCCATGGACTGCATGCCCTGTTTCTTACTCGTCTGAATCATGGAAGGAATCTGGAATGCCTTACCTTCTCGAATCAGGTTACGAACAGCACTTGTACCCATCATAACCTCGAATGCTGCAACTCGTCCGGAACCGGTCTGAATCGGAAGCAGCTGCTGCGAAATAACGCACTCGATAACACTGGCAAGCTGAACCCGAATCTGCTGCTGCTGATGAGGCGGGAAAACGTCGATGACTCGGTTGATGGTATCTGCTGCACTGTTTGTATGCAGTGTGGAGAAAACCAAGTGTCCGGTCTCGGCTGCGGTAATTGCGGTCTGAATGGTTTCCAGGTCTCGCATCTCACCGACAAGGATAACGTCCGGATCTTCACGAAGAGCAGCTCTCAGCGCTCCTGCGTAGCTTTCCGTATCGTCACCGATTTCTCGCTGATTTACAATGGACTTCTCATGACGGTGAAGGTACTCGATCGGATCCTCCAGCGTAATGATGTGCTTTGCGTAGGTTTTGTTAATCATGTTGATCAGAGAAGCCAGCGTTGTGGATTTACCGGAGCCGGTAGCACCGGTAACCAGAACCAGACCACGCTTTCTCTGGCACAATTCCTGAACGGATGCCGGAAGTCCGAGTTCTCTCGGTGCCGGAATCTTGAACGGCAGGAGTCGCATGACCATCGCCAGCGTTCCTCTCTGCTTAAATACGTTTACACGGAAACGGCCCCGTCCGTAAAGCGAATGAGCGAAGTCGATTTCACCGGTCTTCTCCATTGTCTCTACCAGACGATCATTATCCGCAAACAGCGGAACAACCAGTTCCTCAATCTGTTCGGGGCTTAACTTTTCATTGTCCAACGGTCTTAAATCACCGTCGATTCGTAAAATAACCGGACGACCTGCCGTGATATGTATATCTGACGCATGGCGATCAACCGCTTCCTGAAGGATCTCATCCAATTCTCTCATACAGTTGCTCCCTTTCCTCTGTTATTCGCTTTCCATATATTCGTAAACGACTACTCTTCGAAGGATACCCGAAGCATTTCGGAAAATGATGTGATTCCCTGTAAGCAACATCTGACGGCACTCATACGGAGTGTGCTCATGCCTTCTTCCAGCGCTGCTTTCTTCAGTACTTCGGAATCCTCTTTCTTGGAAATGATCTTCTTCAGTCTCGGTGAAATCTCCATGATTTCGTAAACACCGATTCGACCTTTATATCCTTTGTTACAGGAGGTACATCCTACCGGATCGAAGAGAACCACGTCTCCTGCGCCGGATGGAATACCCATTGTCTGCTTCTCCTCTTCCGTTGCCAGTCTCTGTTTCTTGCACTTCGGGCAAAGACGGCGAACAAGTCGCTGTGCAATTACTCCGACGACAGAGTCGGCAATCAGATAACTTTCAACACCCATATCCAGCAGACGGGCGATTGTTGCCGCGGAGCTGTTGGTATGCAGGGTACTTACAACCAAGTGACCGGTGATGGATGCCTGTACGGCAATCTGTGCTGTTTCACCGTCTCGGATCTCACCGATCATGATGATGTCCGGGTCTTGTCGCAAGATAGAACGAAGAGCCGAAGCAAAGGTGAGTCCTGCTTTGACATTAACATGAACCTGATTGATACCGTTGATGTTGGCCTCGACAGGGTCCTCTACGGTGATGATGTTAACGTCTTCTTTATTCAGTTCGCTAAGCGCCGTATAAAGCGTTGTGGATTTACCGGAACCGGTAGGTCCGGTTACCAGGATGATTCCGTGAGGATTGGCAAGGATATGGTCAAACACCTTCATCTCCTCATCGGAGAAACCGAGATCCTTCTTGTTTCGTGTCAGCGCCGTCTTCATGGCAAGTCGCATTACACATTTCTCTCCGTAATATGTCGGAAGGATGGAAACTCGGATATCGTACTCGATTCGGTCAACCGTCTGGCTGATACGTCCGTCCTGAGGTTTTCTCTTCTCGGAAATATCCATTCCGCCGAGAATCTTCAGTCGGGCGATGATTGCCGGAAGCAATCCGATATCGTATGTAATCTGTTCAAATAACGCACCGTCGATTCGGTACCGGATACGAACCTTGGTCTCAAGCGCTTCGACGTGAATATCGGATGCTCTCTGACGTGCTGCGGATTCGATCATGGTTCGTACGAGAACGACGATCGGGGAGTCGCTGACTTCGTCCTGCGTCTCTTCTTCTCCCGCCAGCATCTTGCTCTCGCGTTCCTTGGTGTACGCTTCCGCGGCATCCAATGCTTCGGCATTACCGTAATGACGGTCGATACATACCATAATGTCGTGTGAGGTTGAGATGTACGGCTCGATCTCCAGGTTGGTTACCATCTGGATATCATCGATTGCGGTCATATCCATCGGGTCTGCCATTGCCACGCGGAGAACGCTCGGATTATTCGGTGCATATGCGAACGGCATTGCCATGTACTTTCGCAGAATCTGTGCGGGTACCAGGCTTACGATATCGTCCGGAATTGTCATGGATGCGGGATTTACCATCTCCACTCCCAACTGACGTGTCAGTGCCCGGGTGATATTCTCTTCTGTCGTAAAGTTCAAGTCTACAAGGATTTCTCCGAGTCGCTTATCGCTTGTTTTCTTTACTTCAAGTGCCTGTTCCAGCTGCTCCTCCGTAACAACCCGTTCCTGAACGAGCATGTCGCCGAGACGCTTCTTTCTGCGGTAAACTTCACCAGCCATGTGCCGTGCCTCCCAATACATTTCTACGCAAATGCTTCACGAAGAGGCACTTCGCATATTTTCTTTCACTCAAATAATAACACTTTTTAACAGTCTTTGCAAGGCATTTAGGGGAATTTTCATGCGTTTTCATGATAGATTTAATCATTTTTGTGGTGACTACCTGCAGAAATACAAGATGTTGTGGTTTTAATGCATTATTTTGCAATTTCGTTGCATTTATAGTTGTAAATATTCTTTTAACAAAATCCTCGAAATATCGAATAATTTGAAATTTGCGCAATATTTTTTGTCATCATTTGTAAATAAACTGTTAACAAACCCGTTTTTTGGCATTTTTTCGTGTGTGATTTTGTCACTTAAAAAGTTTTTTTGCGATTTTTGAAAAATATTTTGGAAAATGTCCGAAATCCTTACAGCATTTTTTCGGTTTTTTCTATTTATACATTATTTTCGTCATCCAAAAGAGCTTTGTATACATCCCGTTTTCCGATTCCGCGGTCCGACGCAACGGCTTTCATGGCGTCCTTGCGGTCCAGTCCCCGCTCCTCGTAAAAGCGCACATGCTCCGGAACCGTCATCGCATCCCACTCGCGGCGTGCCTCCTGCCGAAGTTCCTCCGGGTCGGCGCCGTCCAGTACGATCACGCACTCTCCTTTTGCCGGCGTTTCCGTATAATATGCCGCCGCCTCCGCAAGTGTTCCGCGGAAACAGCTTTCATGTTTCTTGGTCAGCTCCCGCAAAATGCCGACACGGCGGTCCCCCAACCGATCCTTCAGTTCCGTCAGCGTCTTTGCCAGCCGATGCGGCGCTTCATAAATGACCGTCGTGCGAGTTTCCGTCGTAAGCTCCGCGAGCACGGCCTCCCGTTCCTTTTTCTCCGTCGGCAGAAACGCCTCGAAGCAGAACCGTCTCGTCGGCAGTCCCGACAGCGTCAGTGCGGTAACGCAGGCACAGGCTCCGGGGACAACCGTCACCTCTGCGCCGGCCTCGTACGCCATTTTCACAAGGTCTTCTCCCGGATCGCTGATTCCGGGCATTCCCGCATCGGTGATAACCGCGATGTTTTTACCCTGGCGCAGCAGCTCGGTCAGCTCGCGGCCTTTGTCAAACCGGTTATTGTTATGATATGCCGTCATCGGTGTATGAATATCAAAATGAGTCAGCAGTTTCATGGAATTCCGCGTATCCTCCGCGGCAATCAGGTCAACCTCCTGCAGGATGCGAATGGCGCGGTAAGTCATATCTTCCAGATTTCCAATCGGTGTCGCTACCAGATACAGCATCGTACTTCCTCCCGTTTTCCGTCGTATTTGTCAAATGTTCCCCGGCCCCTCAAAACCCGTACAGCTCGCGAACTTCTTCCGTATATTGTCCGGGCGCATCCCAAATAATCAGCGGCTTCTCCACCGTCAGGCGGGGACGTCCGCCGAGCACACTGTCAATCAGAACCATGTTCGGTTCCCGGTCCGCAAACGGATAGACCAGACGGAGCCGTTTCGGTTCCAGTTTGTATCGGTACAGCGTGTTGATGATTTCCGCCAGCCGGAACGGCCGGTGTACCAGATAAAAATGTCCGTTCGGCTTCAGTACGGCCGCCGTTTCTCTCGCCAGGTCGTCAAACGTGCACAAAACCTCGTGGCGCGCAATCGCCTTGGCGTCCTCCGGATTGACGATTCCGTGGCCGCCGATCATATACGGCGGATTCGCGACAACCGAATCAAAGGACGAGCGCCCGAATTGTTCGGATGCCGTCCGGATGTCGCCCTCGACAACGGAAATCCGCCCGCCCAGGCCGTTCATTTCCACACTGCGACGTGCCATTTCCGCGCTTTCCGGCTGAATTTCCAGTCCGACCAGCTCGGCCGCCTCGGTTTTCGCGGATAACAGTAAAGGCAGGATTCCCGTGCCGGTTCCCATGTCCAGACACCGTTCTCCTGCCCGCAACGCTGTAAAAGCACTCAAAAGGACGGCGTCCATCCCGAACCGAAAGCGGCTCGGATCCTGTATCAGCCACAGGTTGCTGCGTTCCAAATCCACCAGCTGTTCCCCGTCCTTCAAAAAGTCCTCTTTATTCATCCAAATGATGTCCTTCCTTCTTCTCCAAAAGCTCCAGTGCTCTCAAATCCGCATCCATGTCATTTCGCTCTTTGTGATGCTTTGCCTGGAAATGCAGTTCCTCCACAGGGTATTCGCGAACTTCCTTTTCCTCGCCGTCGGAACCGTTCACGGATACGACAACCTTAACGCGCTGCTTCAGCACGTTCAAATCACTGACTTCGCCGGTCAGTCCGTCCGACGTCTTGACCGTGTCGCCGACGTTCGGAAGACGGCTGTTGAGGTACTCGTAAGCGTCCTCCTCATTTTTCAGGCAGCACATCAGACGTCCGCAGTTGCCGCTGATTTTCGTCGGGTTCAGAGACAGATTCTGTTCCTTTGCCATTTTGACGGAAACCGGAGCAAAATCATCCAGGAACGTATGACAGCAGAGTTCCCGTCCGCAAATGCCGATTCCGCCGCGGATTTTCGTCTCGTCGCGAACGCCGATCTGGCGAAGCTCGATACGGGTCCGGAACACGGATGCCAAATCCTTGACCAGTTCGCGGAAGTCCACGCGTCCGTCCGCGGTAAAATAAAACAGAACCTTGCTGTTGTCGAAAGTGTATTCGCAGTCGATCAGTTTCATTTCCAGCTCGTGCTTTGCGACCTTTTCCGCGCAAATCGCCATGGCTTCCTTTTCCTTGTCGCGCAGCTTCAGCGCCAGGGCATCGTCCTCCGGCGTTGCCTTGCGGATAACCGGCTTCAGCGGCGGAATGATTTTCGAATCGTCCACTTCGCTGCGGCCGCGCACCACATAGCCATACTCGACTCCGCGCGCCGTTTCCACGATTACATGATCGCCGGTTTCGATTTCCAAATCCAGCGGGTCAAATGAATATACACGTCCCGCCACGCGGAACCTTACTCCGATAATAATTGCCATAAATCCTCCGTTTTTTCTGCCGTCTCCGGCACTTTTCTTTATTGCCGTCTCCGGCAGGGTTATTGAAAGCAGTCCCGGACCTTCAGCAGAAACATCCAGAACGCCGTTTCCATATTCACGTTTACCGTTCGCTTGGAGGACAGATTTCCGATTTCCTTCTGAATCCACCAAAGCGCTTCGTACGAAAGCGTCTCCGCCTGGTACTCCAGACTGTCGCTTTCCTCCTGAAACATCAGGCGGGCTTTCCTGCCGAGTGCCTTTTGCATCAGCAGATCCCGCACCCACACGAGCATCAGCCCGAGCACGGCCTCCTGCGTTTCCTTGCTTTTCGCAAACTCCCTCGCATACTCCGCCATTCGGTCCTCCCGCATGGTCGGAAGCGCCTTCCAAAGCGACGCGACGGTATCCTTTTGCTTCCGGAATTCCTCCGACCGCGCACAGTCCAGCGCCCGCCCGGGACTTCCGCCCGAATACGCCGCCGCAAGACGCGCCCGGTAATCCGGCAGTTTTTCCTTTTCCATCAGCCACTCGGTCAGCTCGTCGTCGGGTGCCGGCAGCATCGGCAGCACAACCGACCGGGACCGAATCGTCTGCAGCATCGCATTGGCATTATTGGTCAGCAGCAAAATGACCGCATACGACGGCGGTTCCTCCAACGTTTTCAACAGCGCGTTTTGCGCCTCTTCATTCATTTTCTCGGCCTCATCCACAATGAAAATGCGGTACGGCCCCGTCATCGGCTTAATGGCAACGACATTGCACAGCTGCGTGCGGATGTCGTCCACGCCGAGAACCGTTTTTTCGTGCGTGACGTAACTCACATCGGGCTGGTTGCCGCTTTGCATCTGTCTGCAGGAAATGCACTGTCCGCACGGATCGGTACCGCCCGCGGTGCACTGCAGTGTCGCCGCGAAAATGCGCGCCACCAGGTTTTTCCCGCATCCGTCCGGTCCGTCCAGTATGTATGCGTGCGACACGCGCCTGTTGCGAATCCCCTCGCGGAGATGCTCAATCACCTGTTTGTGCCCCACAACCGACTGAAAGGTTTCCATGATTTTCTCCTTTTATACCGCGCCCGGTCCGCCCGACCGGCATCCGTCTCCGTTCGTCGTGCCGGCACCGTCTATGCTGTCCGCGCTCGGTCCGCCCGGAGTCTGCGCGACGGCTTCCACGATTTCCGCCACACAGGTATCGTAATCATCATTTATAAAGCGTCTGTCAATTCCCAATTCCGCAAGCACCTCGTCGGAGAAATCCTTCTCGTCCGCCAGAAACCGCCTGCACAGTTCGTCGTAGTTCGGCCTGTCCTGTTTCCGCTCGCGTTTCAGCGCCCGCGCAAGCCGTTCTCCGCCCTCCACTTCAATATAAATCGGCACAATCGTGTCCTCGCCGACGGATTTCCGCAATTCCCGGTACGCCTCGGGCGTCACAATCAAAATGCCGCTGTCTCCGTCCGACCGGAACTGTCCGTCGTCCGCCGTAAAATAATACCACGGCCCCGCCACGGTGTGATAGCACCGGCATTCCAGAATTTTCCCTGCCGCCCGCATCCGTTCCATTTCGGCTTCCGAAACAAAATGATACTCCACTCCGTCCGTCTCGCCGACCCGCTGCGGCCGCGTCGTGTAGGAAACCACGGTTTTCAGGCGTCCCTCGAAGGCAGCGACCACATCCCGAAAAATGTGATCCTTGCCGGTTGCACTTTTTCCCATTATCAGAAATAATTTGCCCATTTCGGTCCGCCATCACTTTCCTTTACAGATCGTCACCTTTCAGGTGGCGATATTTACGGGTAGCACCGCCATTACTATTCGCTTCGCGATGGCGGTGCGCAGATCGTCACCTTTCAGGTGGCGATATTTTATCATATTTTCCGTGAAATTGCTATCCTTTTTCAAAATCTTATGGTAAGATTAGTTTTCTGAAGAAACCTTATCGGAAAGGAGTTCTCTATGACCGAAAAAAACGCCGGGAAAAATGCTTCCCACAAAGCCTATTGGATTTGTTTTCTCATTCTGTACGGGCTCTCTGCCGTGTTGCTGCTGGTTTCCTGGAAAAGCCACGCATTTTGCGACTGGTACGCGCGCTACATTCTCCCGGTCTGGTACAATACGTACGGGCGGCTGACTTCCCTGTTTTCCTTTGCGGTCGGTGAATGGATGGTGATTATCGCGGCCTGCTCGCTGATTTTCGCACTTCTGTTCTGGATTCCCGCAGTCATTTTGAAAATCCGAAACAAGGCCCGCGGATTTCGACGGTTCACGCTGCGCTTCTACGCAGGCTACCTCATTTTCGTCGGACTGGTGCTTCTGATCATGGTGCTCAACTGCTTTATTTTATATCACTGCACTCCGCTCGACCCGAATCCGGAGAAGGACAACCGGCAGTACCTGTCCACCGAGCTGTACGCGCTTGACGAATATCTCTGTGCCAAGGCAAATGACCTGGCCGAAACGCTCCCCCGCGACGAGGACGGCTGGCTCCTGTACGACGGGGATTTGCAGACGGCCGCAGAGGAGGCGCTTCACAACATCGAATCGTTTGACCCCCGCCTGAAGGGCTGGTATCCGGACATGAAACCGATTCATTTTTCCAATATGCTGACTCACATGGGCGTGTCGGGCATTTTCCTTCCGTTTTCCATGGAATGCAGCTACAACGACCTGATGTACATCGGCAACATTCCCGACGTGTTCTGCCACGAGCTGTCGCACGGGCACGGTTTTCTTTGGGAAAATGAGGCGAACTTTATCGCGTTTCTCGCCTGTACCCAAAGCGACGACCCGTTCCTTCAGTATTGCGGATATCTCTCCGTGCTTTGCTACGTCAATGATTCCGTCGCGGAAACATACGCGGCCGAGGTTGCCGTCGATCCCAATGCGCCGCTTTCCAAGGCGTACTGGAGCGATTATGTGATGAAGGATCTGATTTTTCTGAAGCCGGAGGACAAGAAAAAGCTCGACGAAGAGGACAAGGCCATAACCGATATCGTTTCCGAGGAAAAACTGGATGAGCTCCAGGACACATTTTCGGAAATCAACCTGAAAGCAAACGGAGTCAGCTCCGGAAATGCAAGCTACGGCGAGGTCGTCGGCCTGCTGCTTCAATATTACGACGGCGTTTTGTACTGATTTGCGAAACCATGGACCAAGCGTATCAAATGCCGTGCCGACGGGCGCCGGCCGGGTACGCATCTTAGGCGCCGGCCGAGTTCTCATCACAGGCGCACGCCGACCGGGGTACGCATCTTAGGCACTGACGGGCCGAATCGCGCGGCCGGGGCAATACAATCATTTACGAAAGAAGGATTATTATGCGTTTACGAAATATCAAAGGGGCCCGCGAGGAAATGCTCGTCAACCCGTTCATTGTTCAGAATCCCGAGGAGCGGCGCGGACGCTGGTGCGAGGAATTTCAAAACAATAACCCGATTCACATTGAAATCGGAATGGGCAAAGGCCGGTTTCTGATGGCGCTGGCCGCACAGAATCCGGATATCAACTACATCGGAATCGAAAAATATTCCAGTGTGCTGATTCGCGCGCTCGCCAAGCAGGAGGAGCTGCAGCTGCCCAATCTTCGGCTGATCCGCTTTGATGCCGAAGACATCGAGACGGTGTTCGGTCCCGACGAAGTGGACCGGATTTATCTGAACTTTTCCGATCCCTGGCCGAAGGACCGCCATGCCAAGCGGCGTCTGACCTCGGATCATTTTCTCGGACATTACATCACCTTTCTGAACCGGGAGCACGGATGCATCGCATTCAAGACCGATAACGTCGGTCTGTTTGAGTTCTCCCTGGAGCAGGCGGAGTCGTGCGGCTGGACGCTGTCGCACGTAACACGCGACCTGCATCATTCGCCGGATAACGAAGGAAATATCATGACCGAATACGAAGAGCGCTTCTCCCAGGCCGGAAATCCGATTTGCCGGATGGTTGCCACCCCTCCGAAGGCCTGACGGAGCTGCCCGGCGCTTCCGGGAAGACCCGCGGTGCCGGAAGGATGCGTCACGATTTCCCCGTTCGGAAACCCCCGCGGTGCCGGAAGGATGCGTCACGATTTCCCCGTTCGGAAACCCCCACAGTGCCGGTGGCGCAACAGGCCGGATCCGGCCAGCAGCGCCGGCAAAAACTTTTCGAAAAAAAAGAAAAAAAAGTTGTTGACAAATGCACTTCGTTCGTGTATATTAATTCTTGCGTTCGGAAAAATGAACACAAAAAAGCGCCTCTAGCTCAGTTGGTAGAGCACCTGACTCTTAATCAGGGTGTCCAGGGTTCGAGCCCCTGGAGGCGCATCAAAGGTCTCCATTTGACAGCATAGGACTGTTGGGCGGGGACTTTTTTTGTACCCAAAATTCATGAAAAATCAGACCGCCATGACGAATCAGGGTGTCCGGGCGTTTCGGCGTCCGAAATTTCCCGTGTCCGGGAGTTTCCGTACCCGGATTTACCGGCTTCGGCTTTCTGCCGTCATTGCCCGGCGTCCGCATGTGCCGCATTCCGGCGGCTTTCCAGAATAACAATCGATGCAAATATTCCTACAATTCCAACAATTTCATATATCGACAATTTCTGTCGAAAATACAGCACGCCGGTCAGCGTTGCCACCAGCGGCTCCACGAACGCCATAATGGCCGCCTTTCCGGCTTCCGTATATTTCAGTCCCGCCGTATACAGAAGGAACGGCAGCATCGTGGAAACGATCCCGATTGCCAACGTATTTCCGATTACCGAAGGAGTCCGAAGCGCCGTCAGCATCGACCTGTTCAGGCTGAACGGAGTCAGCGCCAGCATGGCAATCAGAAACGTGTACGCCGTTACGGTTTCCGTCGAATACCTCCGCAGCGCCACCTTTCCGAAAATCGAATACAGCGAATATCCGAGCCCCGACGCAAGGCCGGTCAGAATGGCCGTTCTGCTCACCGCCCCGCTCCGGCCGCCAATCAGCTCTTCCACAATTCCCGTCGTAAATGCGCACCCGATAAATGCCGCCAAAAGTGCCAGAATTTTCCGAATTGTCAGTTTTTCGTGAAAAATCATCACCGAAAATACCATCACAAAGCACGGCGCTGTATACAGCAATACTGCTGCCAATGAAAGCGACGACTTTTCAATTGTCATAAAATACATAACATTGAAAAATGCAATGCTGACAATTCCGGTTCCCAAAAACAACGGCAAGTCCTTCAGCCGTATTTTCAGACAACTTCGACGAAACAGCAGCAGATACAGCATCATCCCGACTGCTGCCACACAATTTCTTAAAAATGTTATTTCCACCGGCGAACAGCCTTCCGCCGCCAGATTTTTTGAAAATATTCCGATAATTCCCCACAGCACTCCCGCTGCCGGAATCATCCATATTTTTCCGCTGTGTTTTTCGGATTTCAACGATTTCACCTCTGATTATTGTTCTCCATGACTTTCTCAACCGTGCTCATTCTACTACAAAACCCCGATTCCATCAAAACAAATTTCCGCGATTTCCGTGACAGCGGCAATCCCGGACAGGGACTATGAGTTGACGGACCGTGATTTTCCGTAATTTCCCCGGCACCGGACGGATGCCTGCAGTAACCTTTGTTTTTCCGCCAAGGAGCAGGTGCTGTCCGACGAAACGCCACCCCTCAAGGCAGAGGCACCGTACGGGACATGAGAAAACGATAGGAAGCTTTTGCGTCGCGAGCCGAGTATACCGCGGGCGCGGAGACAACAACGCCACTATCGTTGCGAAGCGCCCGCTATTTATAAGGGACGCAGGCGAGCAGCAAAAGCGACGTGTTTTCGACGTCCCGTATGGAGCCTCTGCCGCATGTGACAATTCCCCGTCGGACAGCACCGTGAACTGCAAGAAAGCGACGTGTTTTCGACGTCCTGCACGGTGCCTCTGCCTCACGGATAAGTTCCCCGTCAGGCAGCACCGTGAACTGCAAGAAACCGGAAGGTTCGTGCATGACAATCTCGGCAGCGGTATATCTGTTGACAATCCCGCTTGCGGAGAGTAAACTGAAAAGACCCGGTGATATCACCGCAGCACCATACAAACGGGAGAAAGTACCATGTTGACATTGCTTGCAAAATTACTTATAGATCCAGACGATTCTCCGGAGGTCAAACGTTCGTCCTACGGAAAACTGTGCGGAATCGTCGGAATCATACTGAACATCTGCTTATTTGCCGGAAAATTTTTCAGCGGACTGCTGAGCGGATCCATCGCCATCACGGCCGATGCCTTTAACAACCTCTCCGATGCCGGTTCTTCGGTTGTTTCTCTGGTCAGTTTCCGGATTTCCGAGCAGAAGCCGGACTCCAAACACCCTTACGGCCACGGACGGATTGAATACGTTGCCGGCCTGATTATCTCGGCTGTCATCATCATTATGGCGTACGAATTGATCAAAGATTCCATCAGCAAAATCATTCATCCGACCGAAACGGAATTTTCCTGGCTGGTCGTAATCATTCTGGCGGCGTCCATTCTCGTAAAATGCTATATGGCATTTTACAACTCCCGCATCGGTCGTAAGTACGATGCCGCAACGCTCCGTGCAACCGCCACCGACAGTCTCGGCGACTGCGTTGCCACATCGGTTGTCCTTATTTGCACGCTGCTGACTCATTTTTTCGGATGGAAGATCGACGGTTTCTGCGGTCTTGCCGTCGGCCTGTTTATTCTCATGGCCGGAATCCGCGCCGCAGCCGACGTCATCAATCCGCTGCTCGGCTCGCCGGCAGAACCGGAATTTATCGAAAAAATCGAAGCCCGCGTCCTGTCCTTTGACAAATCCATTCTCGGCATACACGACCTGATGGTTCATGATTACGGCCCGGGGCGAAGCATCATTTCCCTGCATGCGGAAGTTCCTGCGGAGGGAGATATTCTGGCGCTGCACGATATCATCGATAATCTGGAGAATACGCTCAATCAGGAGCTCGGCTGCACCACCACCATTCATATGGACCCCGTAGTGACCTCCGATCCGCGCGTCAGCAACCTGCGTTACGCCGTAACGGACATTCTTGCCGAGCTGGATGAGGCCATCGGTATGCATGATTTCCGGGTTGTGTTCGGAACCACGCACACCAATCTGATTTTCGATATCGTTCTTCCTTACGAATTCCGAATGAGTGCCGACGAAACAACGGAAATCATTCAGAAAAAAGTATCGGACAAACTCGGCGGCAATTACTATACCGTCATTCAGGTGGATCGGAAATCCGTCCTGTAATCCGGCCCGTCGAACCCGGGCTCCGGCCCAATACACGAAATCCGGGCTCCGAAATCGTGCCCGCGAACCTCTCGCAGACCCGCGAACCTCTCGCCGGCCCGGCACGCATCCGACCGAAAAACAAAATGAGCTGATCGAATCCTTTCGGTATTCTTCAGCTCATTCTTTTTTTGTTATCAATCTTCTTCCCGCTTACGGCCGATTCCGAACCGTCCGAGAGACAAATCCGTCAGGCGCAGTCCCCAGTCATGCAGCCAGCGGTCTGCTGCCAGGGCATACATGTGCGGTACAATATCCTCACTCGGCTTTGCCAGCTCCTCGTAGGTAATCCCGTCCGGATACAGTTTTCGAAGCGTCAGCAGGAGATATCCCGCCAATAACTTCTCCATCGTATCTCTCGGTACCACCCCGCCGCAATTGGCCTGAAGCAAATCATTATCGACAATTTCATAATCGTAGGTCATCCGGAAAGATACCGGCGTTCTGTAATCATACATCGGTCCATGCAAATGAAGCACCTTGCTGCCGGTCATTTCATATCCGAACACACCCGTTCCGTCAATATCGAGGAACGTATCGCGGCCGGCCTCTTTCAACAGTTCGGCAGCGGATTTCTCGGGTTTCTCTTCGGCAACGGGCATTTCTTCGGAAACAGGCTCGGCTTCGACCGGTTCCTCATTTTCCTTGGCCAAATAATAATGAAATCCCTGGAATGTCAGCGGATACGGCTGGGAATTGGCTCCGACATACAAAAGCCGGTCCCGACCGGTCGTTTCCTTTGCGCCGTGAATGGATTCCAAATGAATGGTGCCGTGATACGACGACAGTTCTCTTGTCCGGAACTGCAGTCTGCGCGGCTTCGGTTCCTGTTTGCTGTCTTCGTCCTTTTCGGCATTTTCCTCCTGCGGAATAAACCAAACCGAACCGTCCGGCATTTCCTCGGACAACCGGGTCCGGTATTCGATGACATTTCCCTTCGGCCGGTAGTCGATTCGGACATCCACGTCTCCCGTTTCGTCAATTGTCGCCGATACATCATATCGATGAATGGAGCTCATCGGATCCAGCGTTCTGCAAAAATCATGATAATAATACTTTCCGACAAGTCCTTTTGTAATCCACCAGCTCTCTGTTTCTCTGGCCGTACTTTGTAATTCTCCCATTGCAAAACCTTTCTAACAACTTCGTCCTGACATTTGTTACTGATCAATCTCCATAAACAGTGCCGCGCCGGTCTCTTCCGCCCAGCTGTACTGAATCATGTACTCCCCCTTATAGGCGTTGATTCCCGACGGTTTCCCCGCCAGAAAATCGTAATAATCGCAGCGAATCTTCGACGTTACGATATTGGCGCCGGCTCTCTGCTTCCCGATAATATCTTCGCAGTGAATTGCCGACAGCGTATCCACAATATCCTTCAAAAGCGAGCGATAATACGACGTATGACTGTCATCATCTTCCCACAACGCGCAAATGACCTCATTGTTCGTGCACACCGCGCCCTTCCGGTCAATCAGGTACGCCATAACCTCCTTCGATTTGTTGTACTTAAACCGAATCGGTTCCCCTTTATAGAAAATTTCAAAATTACCGAAGCACTGTGCCACGATTTCCGGGCCGTTGTCCGCCTCAATCGGGTATCTCAGATTGTCGAGAGCATGGCGAATCTGCTGCGCCGTCGCCGGTTTCAGCAAATATCCGCTGGCGTACAAATCGAACGCATCTCCCATATATTCCGAATATCCCGTCACGAAAATAATATTGCACCGCGGGTTTTTCCGTTTGAAATTCTTGGCGAGAATGATTCCGTTCACATGCGGCATCTGAATGTCCAGAAAGCACACGTCAAACGGCCTCTGAATAAATGATTCCCACGCCTTTTCCGCATTGTTGAAGGTCAGAATTTCCGCTTCCGGCTCCGCCCGCTTAATCTTGTCAACAACATACTCCAATGCATTTTGCTCGTCATCCACAGCATAAATCAGCATTTCCGAATACCCCCTGTTCCATGAATCCCCTACTGTCCGTTACCGCTCCGGAATCTGAATTTCCGTCCTGCACCCCTGTCCCGGCGCGCTCGTTACGGTAACCGTTGCATAACACATTTTCTCCAAACGGTCAATCACGTTCTGCATTCCGACATGTGACCGTCCGTCATCCCGAATCGGTGCGCTCGTGTCAAAGCCGACACCGTCGTCCTCTATAATCACTTTATGAATTCCGTTCTCCTCCATGGTCCGAATCACAACGGTACCGGGCTCTTCCTTTTCGCAAATGCCGTGCTTTACACTGTTTTCCACAATCGGCTGAATGCTCAGCGCCGGAATCTTAAACCGGGAATCCTTCAGATCCCACTCGACGTTCAGCTTGTCACCGAACCGCATCTGCTCCAGCGTCAGATAAATGCGTACATGCTCGAGTTCCGCCGTCACCGGCACAAGCTCCGTTTTCTTCAGAGAATCCAGATTTCCCCGCAAATACTGGGAAAACATAACGGTCGCTTCCTCCGCCTTTTCCGGATCCTTCCGACAGAGATTACTGATTGTGGTCAGCGTATTATACAGGAAATGAGGCTGAATCTGCGAAACCATGATTGCCACATTTTGCTGCTGCAGAATCGCCTGCTGTTCCGTGATTTTCCGGCTTCGCTGCTGATAAATGTTGGCATACACAAGCAGCAGACCGAGCAGCGCGGAACTGTACATAATCGACAGGCCGTAATAAAAAATCTGAAAAATCATTGCCGTAAACGGGAAAATCTCGTAGGACAGCAAAATCAGCTTGTCCGAATAGGACATCTTCTGCCGGAAAATCTTCCACGCCACCATCAACAGGATGAACACGCCGGGCAGCAGGCAGAGCGGATTGTACACCGTTCTCTTATAGACTCCTTCCGGCGATACCGTAAACAGAAATCCGGTAAACCAGTTCACGGTCACCATTACCATTCCGATGCCCATTGCGCACCAGTTCATCAGATTGCAAAGCCGGTCTTCCTTCAGCTTCAGCTCGGCGCGAATATAAATCCAGAAGCTCAGCGAGCACCAGTATCCGTCCACGAAATATAACGTGTTGATGATTTTCACCGTGATGGCATGTTCCGTCCGTCCGTCGAAGCACCATGCACAAAGATCCAGAAAGAGATTGATACAAATCAGCGTCAGCAGCCGCATAAATGCTCTCGTCGCCGTATCCATACTGAGTTCAACGACACAGCTGAACAAAATAATCATGGCAACCAGCATGCCGAAAATATCGATTGCCAGGTTCATAATCCACGTCGAACGCATTCCGGTCAAATCGGATCCGATGACCATAACCGCCGCCGAACCCGTCAAAACCATCAGCAGCATCAAAACGAGCATCGAATATAAAATATGTCTTGTCTGTTTGACGTTTCCGTTCTGTCGAATCCTGTTATCCTGCTTCTTCATTTCCGTTCTCCCTTGTCTGACCGGCCATCCCTTCCCGCACATCGCGCGGGCCAAATGATCCGCTATCGCTCCGGTCTTCCTCCCCCAAAAGGGATTTCCGCAAAACCACACTTTAGTATATCACGATTCCCCACTTAGCCACAAGACGCAAATTCTCATTTTTTAGAAAATGCCCGGAAATTTTTCGTGCAAAAACCGAGGAAAATTACGCATCCCGCAAAATGCCGCACAGGCGATTGTCAGCTTCGGTTTGTCCCGACTTCAAATATACCGGTTCGGCAATGCCGGCAAATGCTCTTTCCATCAAATATACCGAATCGGCAATGCCAACAAATCCTCTCTCAAATATGTTTTCTTATCAATCAGACACAGAATTATCCCCATGCCTCTTTGCTTGTCCGGTATTTTGTCAAGTATCGGATTCGCGGCTCCCATACCGGCGTTCGGATTTCCTGACATCTTTATTTCGACCGGATAGAGTGTTCCGTTTTCTTCAATAATCAGATCGATTTCATTTTCTTTCACAGCATTTTTATCTTTGCCCCTGTAATAAAAAATATTAAAACGATAATCCCTTCCCTCGTTCGAATAAGTCTTCAATATTTCCGATACCACAAAGGTTTCGAACATGTTCCCTGCAACGGCTGAATTTTTAAGCGCGTCCGCCGTCAGCCATCGAGTCAAATAACAGGCAAGACCGGTATCCCGAAAGTATATTTTGGGTGTTTTAATAGCTCTGTTTAGTGCACTTGTGCTGTAGGGCTGCAATAAATATACAATCCCCGTTCTCTCTAATATTGAAATCCAGTTCTTCACAGTAGGTTCACTTACTCCGATTTCACCGGCTATATTGGCAAAATTCAACATTTCACCGGTTCTGGCCGCCACTGCGGTAAGAAATTTTGTAAAGGTAATACTGTCTGCAGAAATCAATTCATTTATATCCCGTTCCAGATACGTGGATACATATGACGAATAAAAATCCTGCCAATCTCTTTCAATATCATACAATTCAGGGTAAGATCCTTGATGGATAATATCCCAAATGTTATCATATTCCTTTATTTCCTTTTCCCGTTCTGTTATATACTCCTCGGTCGGTACAAAATGCTTATTGAACTCAATCCGATGTATTTCGCGCAAAGACAAGCCGCTTAATTCACAGACGGACACTCTTCCCGCCAAAGACTCGCTTACGCCTTTCATTAACTCCAATTTTTGAGACCCCGATAAAATAAACTGCCCTCTTTGATCCGATTCATCCACCTTCTGCTTGATTTCTTCAAGAACCGCGCCTTCTTTTTGTACTTCATCAATAAACAGAGGGCATGGATTATTTAAAAAGAACAGCTTAGGCTCTTCTTTTGCCTGCAATCGGGTCAGTCTATCATCAAAATTTGATCGATTGAATTCGGGAAACTCATGCTTAATCAGAGTTGATTTTCCTACTTGCCTTGCCCCTACTATCAGTGTGCATTTACTTGTTTTTACTCTGTTTTTTAAAGTATCCGAAATCGCTCTTTTAATATATGCCATGGCTTACCTCCGACTAATCTAAAATCAAATTTTATTATAGTCGCGTTGTGAGCGGTTGTCAACCAAAAAAACGAGCTGCCGAAATTACTTCGACAGCTCGTGGCATTTCTTTGTTTATGGGATTAATGGGGTTAGATTCATATTGTTACTGCTGCTTTGACGAAACATCATTTTCGATCAGGAAATTCCGATGGACCGGTCCTGTTTCTCGTGCTTCTTGACAACGACAATCAGCACCATCATGCCGGCCAGGCAAATGCCGCCGATAACCGCAATCCAGACAAGCATTCCGGCGCTGCTCTTTTCCGGCTGATAGGTTTTCACCCTTTCCAGGTTCAGAGCCGGAACAAATTCCGTCTCATCGGTGCAGTCCATCAGCGCGCTTCGCAGTTCCGGCGCACGAAGTCCGGGCTCCTTTTCCAGCATCAGGGCAGCCGCACCGGCCGCAAACGCCGCCGAATAGCTGGTTCCCTGACCTCGAATCCGGGTCCCCTTCATCGTGACCAGTCTCAAATCACAGCCGTCCGCGAGGATGTCCACGCATTCGTTCCGCTGTGAAAAGGATGCCGGTTTTCCGTCCGTATCCACCGAACCGACGCAGAGCACCTCTTCGTAAGCCCCCGGATAATACAACTCTCCGGCCTCCGTAACCTCACTGTTTCCGGCGCAGGAAATGATCAGCACTCCCTTATCGGCAGCATATTTCACGGCTTCGTAAAGTTTCTCATCGTCTTTTTTCTCTCCCGCAGGAATCAAAATGATGTCACACCGGTACTCATCCACCGCATCATAAATGGCTCTGGCCACAACGGACGCATCGCCCATATGAAGTTCGCCGTTGTCATCTTTCACGGCATACACAAGCGGAACCAGTTTCGCCCCGGGACAGACTCCCGTCGTTTCGGTTTCCCGGCAGCCCACGATAAATGCGGAAACTGCGGTCCCGTGTCCGACGGTGTCCTCGGTGCTTTCCGACGTACCGGAATAATTTTTCCCCGGAAGAATATTATCCTTTGAAATGATATCGGACGATATTCCCGTATCAATCACCGCAATTACCGGTGCTTTGTCTCCGTCCGAACAGGCGGTCAGAGACAGAAGCATCACGGTAACGGCAGCTGTCAGTAACAATTTTCTCATTTTTGTTCACTCTTCCCCAATAATGGTATCACACCAGCAATGTTACTGCACCCATATCATATAACATTTCGTTGATTATTCAAATCTCAGAACATTCAGAGAGTCAAGCCAATCCAAATCCGAGGACATACTCTCTGTCAGGTTTGCGCTGTTTCTGGTCAGCTGCTTGGAAGCAGTCGAAACCGTAACACTGTTCATCAAAGTCATATCCACGCCTTCACCGGAAACTCCGGTCTTGCTGTAATTGGTTGCTTTTGCATCCGCATAATACAGAACCAGATTCGGTGCGGCAAATGTACCGGAACTCTTTGACGTATTCAGGATTGTCGAATGTCCCATCAGATTGAATGCAACATTCTGATCCGTAACACGGAAGCAATTCGTATAAACAACCGCTCCGTTATGGGACGGTGCCGTAAATCCGAAGAACGCTCCCTTGTCCAGGACGACATCCGCAGTTCCGACATAAATGCCGTAACTGTCGGAAGAACCGTCACCGTTCCAAATCCGGGAATCCTTCGATCCCAGACTCAGAGTATCCCAGTCAACTGCATTTCCGACCATCAGGGTTACTCTTGCACCTTCCTGGAAATATCCGTAACCGTCAGCCTTAATACCGATTGTCGTACCTCCGCTTACCAGTGCATTTACGGTCACCTTCATTTCACCGGTACCGTCCACAATCACGGATGCCTTGTCAACGAAAATACCGGTTGCATTGCTTACGCCGGTACCTGTATGTACGATGGTAACCAGACCGGAAATATTCAATGTCAACGCTCTGTTCGAGGTTTCGGATCCCTGGAACGTTGCTTCAATCGGACCGTGGGCAGTATTACTGTCATCCTTGCCATCGGTAATTGTCGCATCCGTCAGATTCAGAGTATTCGTACTCGGGACAAAGCTGATTGTTTCATCTCCGTTCAAATCGGGAGCATTCAGCGACGTTACCTGCTTGCCGCCGACATAAATCGCATATGCACGGTCCGCAACAATCGTAATTTCATCATCCATTCCCTGCTTCAGCACGAACTTCGACAGGTCGCTGTCCAGCTTCTCATACGTGCCGTCCGATTTCTCCATATACCATCCGAGAATACCGAGTTCAAATCCGGTTCTGTTGGTGGTATTGGCTGTGAACGTGTTGATTGCCGACAGGTTGGTGCTCGGAATTCCGGCAGCCGTTGCATCAAACGTCATGATAAAGGTCTCATTGAAATTCTTTGCAGGTTCCGTAAAGGTTACCGAATACTCATGATACCTGGTTGTCCAATGAGCATAATAGGTTGCTTCACCCGTTACGGTTCCGAAGTCGGTTACCTTCGTTCCGCCGGTTACCGCAGTATACCAGCCATCGAAAATGTAATCATAACGATAATCGGAATCCTTCACTGCCGTCGGTGCAACAATCACGGTTCCGTATACAACCGCATTTCCGTCATCTCCCGTATACGTACCGGTCAATTCCGTTCCCTGATTCAGATCCCATGCAATTTCATAGGACTTGATGTCGTACTTCCATACCGCATAGTATGTAACATCCTCGGTCACAGTCGTGCTGTTTGTCAGTTTCACACTGTCTTCCGTTGTCTGATACCGTCCGTTGCTGTCCTTCTCGCAATTGGTGTACCATCCAAGCAGCGTATATACGTACTGAGCGTCTTCGTCATCGGTAATTGCGGGAGGTGCGATAATGGCTTCGCCATATTCCACCGCCAGCTTATCCTTACAGGTGAACTCACCGGACGTATAGTACACATCATTTGCAGACATTCTGTCTTCGTTATTCCATGTAACAACGTATACGTTTACCACCGGTGTCCAGTGTGCGTAATAGGTAACGGTCCACGTATTATCTTCCTGAACTCCGGTGTCCTTCATTGTACCGAAGTTGCTGATAGGTGTTCCGCCCTCTGCCTTGGTGTACCAGCCGGCAAACTCATAACTGTACTGTGCGGTTGCTTCCTTGGTCGGGTCGGCCGGTGCCTCAATCGTGTCACCGAAGCTTCCCGTCAGCCGTGTATCGTCCGCATTTTCATAGTCATTGCCGCCGTTGACATCAAAGTTTACAACATATACGTTTTTCTTGTAAATCGCATACAGCGTAATATCGCCGTACATCGTTGCAGGAATTTCGGAAATGAGTTCGCTTCCGTCTTCCTTCAGGCTCCATCCGTAGAGGGTATAGCCGTCTTTATCCGATTCGGGAAGAGTCAGTCCCGTTCCGAACGTGTACTGCTTTACAAGAGGAGTGTTCAGCTCTCCGACAACCCATGTAATGTTGTACTTCGCCGGTTCCCAAACCGCATACAGCGTAATTTCGGTGCCGTCGTCGTAGCTCATATTGATTGCCGAACTCTGATCCTGATATTCGATCGGGTTACCGTCCGAATTCCTGGACCATCCGCAGAACGCATATCCGTTTCTGGTAAATCCGAGGCTCTTCAGATTCTGGGATTCGTCAAATGTGAATACCTGATCTTCCATCGAGCCGGTTCCGCCGTTTGCATTGAACTTCACCGTATAGGTGATCGGCGACCAGGTCGTTGTTACGCTCAAATCCTTGGCCGGCATGGTCTCTTCCAGATTATCCCATACGTAGGTATAACCGAGATATGCGGTATCCAGCGTCGGAGGTACCAACGGAGTTCCGTAGTATACGGTTCCTGCCTTCGTGTAGTCGTCATCCTTCGGATTTGCCTTGCCGGGGTACCAAGCCAGTGTGTAGCTGCTTCTGGTGTAGTACAGCTTCACTGTCATGCCCTTTACCAGCATTGCCGTCGTTGCCGTCTCACCGCCGACTTCCGCTCTGTCAAATGCAATTCCGCCTTCGACAATGTAGCGGCTGTCAGCCAGGTCGGCCAGCGTCAGCGTTTCTTCTGCCTCTCCGAACAACGTATTATCGGTAAAATCAGGCGTTGCCGAGAAGGTTCCGTCAAATCCCATCAGATAGTGCTCAACCGTGTAGTTTACCTGTCCGGCCAGCCACTTCGCGGTCAGAGTGAAATCCTCTTCCGCCGTAACCGTGGTGTCTTCGAACTTGTCTTCTCCGATATACCATCCGGTAAATGCAAAATCCTCGCCTCTGGTCGGAGCAGTTACCTCAAAGGTCTGTCCGTACCGGAAGGTCTTGCTTGCACCATCCGCACCGAGTGTACCGCCGTTTGCATCAAATGCTACGGTTACGGTATCACGGTCGTAATACAGCTTCAGAACAAGACTGCCGTCGGCTGCAATCACTCCGGATTCCACGCGGTCCGCATGAGTCGTGTTCTTGGTAAAATGCGCAAAATCCTTATAAACCGCCGTTGCTTCTGCGAGCGTGACACCGTAGAAGGTATCGGTACCGGCTTTCACATAGTTGTCATCTTCCGCATTCTGCTGATAATATTCTACTTTGTAAGCGGTTCCCTCTGCCGGCTTCCAGCCTGCATACAGAGTCAAATCCGCTTCCGGCATTATGGCTCTGGAAGTATCATAACGATTTGCTTCCGTACACGTTTCATCCGTGTACCAGCCGCCAAATACATAGCCCTGCTTCTCCATATTGCCGGGGGTCCGGAATTCCATGCCCCATGCAAGGGTTTCCGGCTCACCGACCGTTGCACCCTCATTTATGAAGGTCAGCGTGAAGGTCTTTCTGTCATAATACAGGCAGATAACCGTATTACCGTCGGCACCGATTGCTGCCTTGGTAATCACCTCATCATTCAGACGGGCTTCCTTGAAAATGAGTCTTGCTTCCGTGTACTTGAAGCTGTCAATGTCAATATCCGCTTCGGTAACACCCGTATAGGTATTGGATTCCTTCAGATCGTAACCGGTTCCCCGTTCGTTCTGAACATACTGCAGAATCATATACTCGGTGTTTTCGGATGCGGACCAGAGTGCCGTAAATGTCTGATTCTTCGTTACAACAAGTGTTCCGTCCGCACTCGGTGTGAAACTCTTGTATCCGTTGAAATCATAACCTCTTACATACAGGTTCGGTACGCATACGGAACTGCCGTATTTTACCGTATATGCAATCGGCTGAGTATTCTCCGTTCCGTCTTCGCGTTCGCCGTACTCAAAGCTTACGGTGTACTTCACACGGTTGTAATAGATCTTCATAACGGAGGTTCCGTCCGGACGAATGCTTGTCATGGCACTTGTCTTCATTTCGAAACCGGTATAGTCCTTGACAAGACTCTTGGTATCCGGTGTCGTATCGGTCGTTCCGGTATAGGAAACGGTATCTGCCAGCACATAACCGCCGTTCATCGCTTCCGTATAATGCTCCACCTTGTAAGGCGTGTCGGTAGCGGGCGACCATTTTGCATAAACAACGATTCCGCCGCCTTCATTTTCATAGGACGGCATCTTGGTCGGGCAGGTCCATTTTGTTTTGTAATTCTTGTCCGTGTACCAGCCATTGAATACATAGCCGCGCTTGGTCGGATTCGCCGGTGCCTTCGCGGAAATATCCGTGTCGGATGCAGCGATGATACTCTTGACCTTGCTTCCGCCCATTGCATCAAAGGTGATATAGCGCATATTCAGAGGATCGGTCCATTCGATCTTAACCTTCCGTTCGATTGCGGACGAGGTAAATGCCAGCGGGCATCCCTTCCAAATGAACGTAATTTCACAGGATTCATGATCCGAACCGCCCGGATTCAGCGTAATCAGGTTGGTGTACGGGTTGTACGAGAACTTCTTGTTGCTGATACGAACGGTGAAATTCTTCTCATCATCGGTATCGTAACTCTTGGTATCCTCTTCGCCGCTCTTCAGATCGAGGTACTTCATGTCGAAGAATTCGCTCCAGATCGGAATTACGGTTTCGCATTGGATTTCCATCGTCAGGTCTTCGTCATCTTTCTCGATGTCGAAATCATAGACATTCTCTACCTGACCCAGTGTAAAGAACGGCCATTCCTTTTCGAACAGCGTCGGTTCATAGGTGAGGTCCTCACTGCTGAACAGCTGTGCCTTAAACTTGATTTCCAGATATGCACCGATTTCAAACAGGAGTGCGCCGCTGATGCTGTAATCCGCATCTTCGCCCTCTTCCTTCGTATAGTGCATATAGAAATATCCCCAGAACTGAGCATATACACCGGCCTCCGCGGTAACACCGACGGAATCCAGTTTCAGCGAGAACAGCCCGACTCCGAGCTCCAGTTCCAATCCGACTCTCAACCCGGCCGTACCGAATACGTACAGATCCACGTTAAAATGATTCTTTTCCAGGTTGATGGTATCATTTTCGGCGCGTCTGCTGAATACTCTGACGGAGAACAGATATCTGTTTGCTTCGCCGGTCTCCACGGTAATACCCATGGTGATGTACAGATTTGCCTTAACAACAAAGTCAAGCTTTACGCCGTAGCAGAGAACATGAAGAGGATCCACAAATCCTTCCGTGCTGAAAATCTCTTTTTCGACCAGCTTAATCCAGCTCTTGTTTGCATTTTCGATAAATGCTGCGTATTTGTCGGCAAGTCCGCCGCCGTTGTTCGGAGCATCAATGTCTTCTCCGTTTTCATCGACACGCTTCTCACCGAAGAATTTCTGTTCTTCTTCCATCAAATCGGTAATCTGCTTACCGATATCAAGAATGGCTCCTTCTGCCTTGCTTCCGGATACCGACTTCCAGTCGAACGGTTCCTCTTTCTTGGCAACCGTCTTTGCTGTTGCCGTAATACCGACACAGGCAAAGGTACCGATATCGATGCTGGCACTCAGCTCATAATCATCGATATAGGGAATGAACAGCGCCCATTTCCAGATTGCACCGCCGCTTGTCGTAATATCCAGCATAACCTCTTCGACAAAGGATGCTTCGAAATTGATCTCAACGCGGTTTTTCTTGTCTTCGCCGGCAATAACCGCCGTGAAGGATGCTACCAGTTCCACGCGGACACCGAACGCATCTTCAAAATGCTTCATACCGTATCCGGGGATTACGGCCGCTCTGACATTCTTGCCGGTAATTTCAACTCCCATGCCGCTTTCCATCAGCTGCATAACGTCGTCAGCGGACATTCTTGTGCCGTCTGCCGTCCGGATATTGTAAGAATCCAAATCCAGATCCAAATCGGCACTCAGTTCACGGAAGCCGTTGGTTTCGATTGCCAGGGCTGTCAGATACTGTGCTGCATCATCCACAAAACCGCTTTCCATTGCCTGCTTTTCGATATCCGCCGCAATGACAGCAGCCTCTTCTTCCGTCAGGTCGATCGGTGCATTTCTCTTGGAATAAATATCCATGGAGGAAAGCACTTCGTCAACCGTAACCTTGGTATAACGAATGGTAATCATACCATTGTAAACCTCGGTCGAATCAATTCGTCCGTAGAACGTAACCTTTCCGTCGGAAAGACCGCCTTCGTACAGGGCAATGAAGTCACCCTTGTCAATGGTGGTGGTCGCGTTCAGGCCGAGCTGGCTGAACTGCTCGCCGGAGAAATCAACGGCTGTCACATCGACCGTGATTTCATCATTGTCCGCATCACCATCGGTATCTGCGGCTGCCGAAATCGGAAGAACATCCGGTGTAAAAAGGACGTCCTGTGCGTCGGTTCCGACAAATCCGTAGGTGGTACCCTTCTTTTCGGTAATGGTTACATATGCAATTCCGCCGTCCTCATCGGAATCAACGGTGTTCAAATCTCGCTTATCGGGACGGACGCCTTCGTAAATGGCAATCTTGTCACCGACTTCCAAATCATTTCCGGTATAGGTAAAGGTTCCGGCACTCTTGTTCTCGCCGGAGGTACCGGCTGTTCCGTTTACCGTAACGTTGAACAGACCGTCAAAAATCTGACCGTTTAAATCGGAAACCTGACTGACGGGGATATATTTAAGATCACCGAGTGCAACATTCATAACGGTTTCCTTGCCTGTTACGATGTTCAGAGTCTTTACGGTTTCCGGCTGGGCTTCTCCTTTTATTACAAACGTTGCCGTACAGTCATCGGTAAGAATTACCTTATACGTACGACCCTTTTTCAGCTCGGGGGTAACCTTGTCACCGTTCACGGTGTAAGGAATATCCTCCTTGCTTGCTGCATCGCGTAACGATTCGATACAGCCATCAGTATATCCTTTGATGGTGAAGGAGTAGGAATCCACATTTTCGGCGTCAACCATTTCCGAAACAAAAATCGGAGTGTCAACAATGCTTTCGGGTTCCGTTTCAATCATATCCGCATACAGCGTCTTGCTTTCGTTGATCGGATCATTGCCTGCTGCCAGCAATGTTGCTGCTTCATCGTAATACCATCCGGCAAAGATGAAATTCTTGCAGTTTACCTTCGGAAGGGACGAAACCAAAGTTCCGATTTCCACTTCGCGGGCTTCCGGCAAAGTCACGGCAAGTCCCTTCAGATTATCGCTTCCCGAGAAGGAAACCGTGATTTTCTCCGGTTCCGGTGTCGGTGTCGGCGTCGGTTCCGGTACTCCGGTCGGTGTCGGCGTCGGCGTTGTTCCCGGTATTCCGGTCGGTGTCGGCGTCGGCGTTGTTCCCGGTACTCCGGTCGGTTCCGGTGTCGGGGTTGTTCCCGGTACTCCGGTCGGTTCCGGTGTCGGGGTTGTTCCCGGTACTCCGGTCGGTTCCGGTGTCGGGGTTGGTCCCGGTACTCCGGTCGGGTCCGGTGTCGGGGTTGTTCCCGGTACTCCGCTCGGCTCCGGTGAC
>JAZUGQ010000020.1:0-22296 GCA_045641285.1 Lachnospiraceae bacterium | reverse complement strand
TTAAGGCAACATTAAAAGCGAGTGCATTTAGCTTAAAGGAAAAGCAGGAGTTCTATAAGAAGAAATGGTTAAAAGACCATATTGCTATTATGGTCTTCATCGGTATTTGTATTATCGGGGTATTTGTAGCTGGAATAGTAGAAAAGAATTCGTTGGTAGGTTATGTTGCTTTTTTGATGTTGGTATTAGCACATGGATGGAGAAATAACGCCATGATGACATATGTTGAGAAATATGCTTTTGACGGAAACAAAGCAGAGTAACGGTAGCTTATCAAATTGAAGTTTTCGCGCTGCACCGTAACCAGTTCACGGATGAGACTTAGTAGTAAGAATTTGTGCGAAAATGGTAGTAAAAATGGTAGTAAAAGCAGAAATGGGTGTGTGGTTTGCACACCCTTTTCTTATGAAAAAGTCTTTTGCAGCCGATAGATTATTTGCTATTATGGAGTTGCTCACTGGATCAAGAATCGATATGATAGAAACTTCGCTATAAGAAATAGAGACTAATTCTACAATAAGTTTTCAGTTTGTATGGCATCTTTATACCGGAAGGTGGGGATGCCTTTTTGTATGCTGACGTAACATACCAACACATAGCCTTGCGAGACTACAGGTTGTTGAAGAAAATAATAAAAAAGACGCATTCTGCGACATGGAATCGAATCTAACGGAACCATTTGTTAATATCATCAACCATCATCAAACCGCGTTGCTTTTTTCACCTTCTCATGGTACAATAAATCAAATAGTTTTCCCATCAAAACCATACGTTTTTAAGTGAGGATATCATATGAAAACAGGAGAAAATGATAACTATATTAACCTTGAACAAGTCGCAGAATACCTTGGTGTTAAACCCATTACAATTCGTTCGTGGATAAAGAATCCGAAAACTGAAATTCCGGCAAGAAAAATAGGTCGATTTTGGAAGTTTAAAAAATCGGAAATTGATGTGTGGGTAAAAAGCGGGAAAAGTGCAATTGACCGGTAGGAGTGCGGATTAATGGACTTCCTTTATGTTCTATATAAAGGAGGAATCTAGAAAAAGGGATATCGCGAGGATAACGTGAAGCAACTTATGAATAAAATCGAACGTACAGAAATCGAGAAACGAATTGATATTATTGAGGATGATATGACGACTGGGAACCGAAGGACTGTCAGGAATTCTGGGAAGAAAGATATATGTACTGACACTGAGGGGAATGTCATTGCAGAAGTACTAGAAGTCCTTGATTGAAAAGATCGGCGGAGTAAGGGGGTGGATATATGATTCGGTAAGACATGTTACAGGGGACTACGGGGTGTGGTCAGAATCCTATAATTCCTCTTCGATTGTCGTTCGACGGGTATTATAGGTTTCCAAATTAAGGGCATTGTTAATTACGAAATGAGGTAGGGCATATGGATGAAATCGTGAATAAACCGGATGAAATCCAAATCGGGGATGAAAAGGATAATACAAATATGCTGGCTGAAGCATTGAAGAGTCCGCTGGAGCAGACTCTTCGAAGTACGGCGTTCAGTCAAGATGGTAGTATTCAGTTATCGGCCATTATTAATACATACTTGAATTATGCCCTCCAGCAAAACCATGTTGCTGTTGTTCAAGCCATTGCCATTAAGAATTCGTCTCTTGAAAACCTTGAAGATGTTTCTGTACGTATTTGGACGGATGTTGAAGTAATTGCACCTTATGAGAAGAAATTTGGGAATATTGCGGCGGGGGATGTCCGATATTTTCGTAGACCTAAATTGATGATGGATGGCAAGTTTCTTTCTTCCATAACGGAACAGATGACTTGTGCCCTGTATATTGCGGTCTATTCGGGAGAGACAGAGATTGCACGGATTGGGAAGGAAGTTGACTTGTATCCGTTTGATTTCTACCCGGTAAATTGTCCTGACCATATTCTTGCGGCATTTGTGATGCCCAATCACCCGGTTGTCACTACATTGTTGCAACTTGCAGCGAAGCAATTGGAAGAATGGGGATACAGCCCTTCGTTGGAAGGGTATCAGAGTGGAGATAGAGGGCGCGTTTTGCAACTTGCGGCCGCTGCGTATGCCTCGATACAAAAACTTAACATTGTCTATGCAGAACCGCCAAAGAGTTTTTCACCAAAGGGCGAAGACGAAGAATATGATCCCGAGAAACTGTATGGGCAACGAGTTCGATTAGCAGACGAGATAATGGATACCCATCTCGGAACGTGCATGGATTTGACGCTATTATATGCAAGTTGTTTGGAAGCAATGGGGTTAAATCCACTTCTCATCCGAATAAATGGGCATATATTTGCAGGCGTGTGGTTGATTGATGAATCATTTTCGGACCCGTGGAATGATGATTCTTCACAAATCGGAAATCGCTTTGCTGATGGCATCGGTCAAATAGCGGTTATTGAATGTACAGCCATGTGCGCAGGCAAGAATGTTAGCTTTGATGAGGCAAGAATTGACGCGGAAAACACTGTAGAAAAAGCTGAAGAATACAGAAACGCTATTGATATAAAGCGTATACGTGAGAGTGGTGTTCGTCCGCTTCCTATAAGACGAAAGGATGCTGGTGGTTACCACGTGGAGCGGTCGGATAGAGATGATAAAGAACTGACAGCAGTGCCTAGTGATGATGTTTCTATTATAGACATTTCGCATGTTGATAATAAGAAAAAGCCAGCAACAAGACGCGACCTGTGGGAGAAAAAACTGCTGGATTTAAACATGCGAAACACGCTAATCAATATGCGATATAGCGGTGTTGTTCCTGTAATCGCGGTGGACTTTAGCGCATTGGAGGATATGCTTGCTGAGGAAGAAGAATATGAACTGATTCCTTATCCTGTTGAATGGGGGCTTCACGGAATCAATGCATGGAGATTTGATACAGTAGCAGATGTCAGCGATTACAAAGAGTTAATAGAGGATGCGGCGCGAAAACATAAGCTGCATGCCTTGTGTGGTTCCAACCTAGCTCAAATGATGACTAAGATTTATCGGAATACCAAGGAGGCAATGGAAGAAAAAGGAGCAAATACTTTGTTCCTTGCCCTTGGCCTTCTGAAGTGGGCAGAGGGAAAAGGAAAAGCGGCGAAAACACATTTCGCTCCAATTGTGCTAATTCCAATAGATATAAAGCGCAAATCAGCAAGTGCACCGTATTCTATTAAGCAAAGAGAAGAAGCTATTGTTAATTCTACTTTGCTTGAGTTTCTACATCAAAACTTTGAGCTGGATATTCCGGGATTAAATCCGCCACCGACTGACGAGCATGGCCTTGACATCAGGCGAATCCTAACTATAGTCCGACATGCAATTATGAATCAGCCGCAATGGGAGGTAGTTAACACCGCTCTGATTGGGAACTTTTCGTTCTTGCAGTATGCCATGTGGAATGATATTCACAATCATCCAGATTTGTTGAACCGCAACAAGATTGTGCGCGCGCTACTTACCGGAAATGTTGACTGGAATTGCAACGTACCAGAATCTGTAAACGGAGAAGATTCATATCTTCCGGTTTCTGTAGACGCTTCGCAGTTGCGGGCAATCAATATGGCAGCAAATGATGTTAGTTTTGTGCTGTATGGACCACCCGGAACCGGTAAATCGCAGACGATAACTGCAATGATTGCCAACGCTCTTACAAAGGGCAAGACGGTTTTGTTTGTTGCGGAGAAAATGGCGGCATTAGAGGTTGTGCAGAAGAGACTTGCTACATTGGGGATAGGCGACTTCTGCCTGGAATTACACTCAAACAAGGCCGTGAAGAGGGATGTTCTGAATCAGCTGAAGAGAGGTTTAGATCTTCGTGTTTGGGGCATGAGCACAGATTATGCCCGGAAAATCGATGAAATCCATGAGACAAGAGCTTATTTGGACTCCTATGCCAAAGAGTTGCATGGAAAAAGGGCATGTGGCCTGAGTTTGCGTGAGTTGATAGATGAATATGAGGCTATTCCAGAACAGAAGACTAACCTCCGTTTATCGAAATACCATGCGGAAGAGATTGTAAGCGGTGACCTTAATGTACGGAAGAAATTGTTGCAAAAACTAGTTGACGCCGGAAAGATGGTGGGGCATCCGAAAGACAATACATTAGCAGTTGTTGGACAGACCGAATATACGCAGAGTTTCCGCATGCGTTTGGAAGAATTACTATCTGAATACGAAAACTCGATTGATACTTTGGAAAAGAGCTCGATTGTTTTTGCTGAAGCTGTTGATGAGCCAGTACCTGTTTCACAGGAGCACTGGCAAGAAATATTGGGCTTGGCTTATAGCTTTGGGAAGAGAGACGGGATCCCAGACTTTTTGCTGACCGGAGATAGCCTAGATACTATTTTCCAAGCCCCCATTCAGTATCTTTCCTTGAAAGATCAATGGTTGAATCAACAAACTGCCTTCCTTTCAAGGTATCAGGGAAGTATTCTTTCCGTAGATCTATGTGGGGTTGCGACACAGTACGAGGTTGCTTCAAAAAAACTGTTTGGAAAAACCAAAGCAATTGAGGGCGTGACAGCAGAATTACAAAAACATGTTAAATATCAGGTCGTTCCTGAAATTCTTCCGGCAATCATGGCAGAAGTTGAACAGTATCGGCAATTATCGGCAGGCTATATGGCGGCAAAAGAAAACCTGCCGTCTTATTGGAATGCTTATATCACTGACTCATCTACAATTGAATCCTTGATGGCTCTTCGTGACAATTGGGAAATTCAGTTGAATGGCATGGAACGATTCATGGAAATTGCCCCCAAATTGAAGGCAAGCGGGAAATACAATGAAAGTATGGACAAGGCAAGGCAGACAACGGACGCAGCACTTGAATTGCAAAAGAAAGAAGCATCTCTGCACGATTTGTTAAAACTTCAACGACGAGAAGACCCGCAGGAGTGGCTCCGTGGAAAAAGAGAGCTGGTACGGCTTTTAGATAGCAATACTAATAGGCTTCGTGATTGGGTGTTTTATCGAGGTGTTCAGGCGGAATGCGAAGCAAACGGGTTGAAGGAAATATGCAGGTTATATAATGACGGTCTTGCCCATGAAGACGTTATTCCTGTTTATATGAAGGCGGTATATAAGGCTTTGATATGGGCTATAATTGAGAACGAGCCTGTTTTGAATCATTTCACGGGTAATTCCTTTAATGAGCGAATCAAAGAATATAAGGCGATGGAGCAGGAATTTATCGACTTAACTAAACAGGAGATGTTCTACAAGTTAACCCATAATCTTCCAACCGGGCATGAAAGCCTGGAGACGATGACGGAAATGAATACCTTGCGGCGGGCAATAACCAGCGGCGGACGAGGAATGTCTATACGATCTCTGTTTGAACAAATCCCGCATGTGTTACCGAAACTTTGTCCGTGCTTATTGATGAGCCCTATTTCTGTAGCACAGTATTTGTCTGCGGATGCGGCACCCTTTGACATCGTTATATTTGACGAGGCGTCTCAGTTACCGACATGCAAAGCAGTCGGTGTTCTTGCGCGAGGGGAGAATGCTGTAATTGTCGGTGATCCGAATCAGATGCCCCCGACCAGTTTCTTTGCGGGAAATATGTTTGACGAGGAGAATACAAATACCGAAGACCAAGATAGCATTTTGGATGACTGCCTTGTTCTCGGAATGCCGGAAGCTCATCTGCAATGGCATTATAGAAGCCGGCATGAGAGTCTGATTGCTTTTAGTAATCAGGAATACTATGAAAACTCTATGTTCACTTTCCCGTCAGTAAACGATAGAGAACGACGTGTTAAGCTTTGTACTGTTAATGGTGTATTTGACCGGAAGAAGGGAAGAGTGAATGAGCGAGAAGGGCATGCCGTTGTAAAAGAAATACTGCGTCGTTTCCACAACGAAGAGTTATCCAAGCAGAGCCTTGGAGTCGTGACTTTCAATATTTCCCAGCAGGGGCTTATTGAAGACTTCCTCGCTGAAGAGTATAAGAAGGATCCTGCGTTTGATAAATGGGCAAATGAAGGTGAGGAAGAACTTTTCATTAAGAACTTGGAGAATGTTCAGGGCGATGAGCGGGATGTAATCCTTTTTTCTGTCGGGTATGGGCCTGATGAAGAGGGACGGCTTTCCATGAACTTTGGACCGCTGAACAAGGAAGGTGGTTGGAAACGCTTGAATGTGGCAGTGTCTAGAGCGAGAATGGAAATGGTTGTGTTCTCGTCTATGACAGCAGATATGATTGATGTCAATCGCACAAAAGCCCGCGGTGTTTTGGGACTACGTGACTTTTTAGCATATGCTGGTAACGGAAGGCTTACAGGTGGTGTGCCTGAATCAACTCTTACAGCTAAGGGAATAACGAAGCAAATATGTAACGCTATAGAGGCTGATGGGCTTAAGACACAGACTGATATAGGGCATTCCGACTTTAGAATCGATATTGCGGTGGTGAATCCATACAGCCAAGATGAATATCTTCTCGGCATCATGCTGGATGGCCTATCGTATGGACGGTCCAAGAATACAAAGGATCGAGAAATCTCACAAATTAGTGTGCTTAGAGGTCTCGGATGGAAGATACACCGGATTTGGGCGATGGATTGGTGGGATAATAAGGATAAAGAACTCGAAACACTCCGCAATTTGCTTGAGGATTTGAAAGAGAAGGCTCGTCTTGAAGCGGAGAACAAAAAGCCGGGTGATGAAGGCCCGGAGTCCGAGCCGATTGAATATACCAAGAAACCACCAAAGCATATCAATCGAAAAAAGAAGGAAGAGGCAGAGGGTAATACAGACTTCGATAAGTTTGATCGTTTTCGCACAAAAGGAAGTAAAGTAGCAGACAAGGAACTAGAGGAATTCCTGAAAGAAATGGAGCAAAACGGAATTGAGGAGGTACAAGAGTGAGCACATATGTTTTCCCGAGTTTAGGTATGCTGGAGTACCATAATCCACAGAATAACTTCACAAATCGTGAATACGTACAGGAAATGGCAAACGAATTAGTCTCGGCCCTATCCGCATATAAGGTTAAGGGAACGGTTACAGACATTCGTATGACGCCGTTTGCGGTTTTATTTGATGTTATTCCGGATCCTGGTGTCACGGTGAAATCCATTCAGAATCTCAGAGTGGAACTGGAAGTTCATATGGCCTCACCGATAGAGATTGTTAGTATTGGAGAGGGAAAGTATACAATTGGGCTTGCAGTTAAAAACTGGAATAGACCCTTGATTGGCCTTCGTGATATCATGGAGACTGATGAGTTCAAAAAGAACGAATACGCAATCCCGATTGCAGCAGGAATGAATGTGCTTGGAAAGCCTTTTGCTTTCGATTTAGCCGCCACGCCGCACTTGTTGATCGCCGGGACTACCGGTTCTGGAAAGAGTACGTTTCTAAATGATATCGTGCTAAGCGTCCTTTATACAAGAACGCCTGAACAGGTAAGATTTCTCATGGTTGATTCTAAAGGCGTGGAGTTGCAGGCATACAATAGGATTCCACATATGCTGATGGGTGTTGCTAAAGAGTCCAACGCTGCACTTGGCGTTATGAACTGGGCTGAACAGGAAATGATGGGGCGTTATAATGAATTTGCAGCTCACTCAGTAAAGAATATTGAGTCGTATAATGCACTTGCACCAAATGGAAAAACAATGCCGCGAATTGTCATTATCGTGGACGAATATATGGAAATGATGTTCAATGCACCAGACCGATTGGAGGATTCTATTGAACACCTTTCTCGTATGGCGCGCGCAGCAGGAATCCATCTGGTTTTGGCAACACAACGACCGAGTTCAAATGTTATAACCAGCAGAATCAAAACCAATCTTCAGTGTCGGGCATCCTTTACAGTTGTCGATTGGCGCGAGTCAAAGACAATCATCGATAGAACTGGTGCTGAGCGATTATTGGGGAATGGTGACATGCTGTTTTCAACGGCAGATTCTGCTGTCCCGATACATGCACAGGCTGCGTACGTCAGTTATCCGGAAGTAGACCGTGTGCTTGCAGATGTGTGCCGAAAGAATGCCATCAAGTGAATTGGCAAGGAAACAATATGGTTGTTACTAAAGATATTGGCAATCGTATCCGAGCGTTGCGCAAGCAAAAGAAAGTGTCGCAAGAAGTCATGGCTGCGGAATTAGGGATGCTAAACAGTGAAAAGGTATGCTAAGTAGGTGCCATTAGAAGAGTAGCTACAAAGCCAGTAAAGTCAAGGGGTTGCAAGGATAAGAACAAATGTGCGAAGTTATGAAAAGCATACAAAAAGTGTTATTTATTTGCCACGGCAACATCTGCAGATCGCCGATGGCTGAGATTTATTTTAAGGATTTGGTGGCGAAGAAGGGGCTTTCTGACCGGTTTGAGATTGCGTCGGCGGCGACCAGTACGGAGGAAATTTGGGATGGCATCGGGAATCCGGTGTATCCGCCGGCGAGGGCGGAGCTGGCGCGGCATGGGTTGAGCTGCGAAGGAAAGCGGGCGGTGCAGCTGAAGGCTTCGGATTATGAGCGTTATGATTATTTGATCGGAATGGATTCGATGAACATTCGAAATATCGAGCGTATGACGGGGCATCGAGGCAGTGAGAAGATTCGGAAGCTGCTTTCATTTGCCGGAAGCGATGAGGATGTGCGTGACCCGTGGTATACGGGGCAGTTCGATGAGACGTACCGGGATATCGAGAGGGGATGCGGCGCGTTTCTTGATTTCCTGATTCGGCAAAGGAAGCTGTGAGCTTAATGCGATTTGCCCGCCGCCATGGTTATAGTGTTTGTCCCCCGGAGGGACGCACGGGCAGGTTTTGGGAAAGCCGTCGCCCATGGATGCAGGGCTTGACAAATAGAGTATAATACAGGTTGTGAGAGAGTCGTTGAACTCCGGAACAGAAAAGAGGCTTTGCCGGCTGTGTCGGCATACTATATGGAAAATCCGTGTTTTAGGATGATTTCGCTGTCGGACCGGGAATGGTTTCGACAGCTTTTACAGCAGGAGTCGTGGGAACATAATTTTGCGTTCGGAACGGAATTCGTATGGCGAGATGCGTACCGGGAGCGTGTGGCGCAAATCGGTGCGTGCGGAATTGTGGAAATGACGGTAAACGGCAGTCTGTGTTATTCCTTTCCGTTTGGCGGAAAGGATGATGACAAAATCAATGCCGTTTCCGTGATGAGTGAGTATTGCCGGAGTCTGGGAACGGTGCTCTGCCTGACGCCCATTACGCGGGAGCAGAAGGCACTGCTTGACAAGGCGTTTCACGGCCGATTCGAATGCCGGGACCTGCGTTCCATGTACGATTACATTTATACGGCGGAACGGCTGAAATCGCTGGCCGGCCGTGATTTGTCCGCCAAGCGCAACCACATCGGTCATTTTCTGCGCAAATATCCGGACTGGACATACGAAACGATGTCTTCGCAAAATGCGGCGGAATGTCTGGAATATGAAGAAAAATGGATGCTGGAGAGAGAACCTTCCGAAGATTTGGCGGAGGAAGAAAATGCCATTCGATATGCACTGACTCATTTTGAAAAACTCGGATTTTGCGGCGGATTGCTGCGTGTCGGCGGCAAAATCGTGGCATTTACAATCGGAGAACGTCTGAATTCCGACGTGATGATTGTTCATTTTGAAAAAGCGGAAACGTCGGTTGACGGGGCGTATCCGATGATTAATCGGGAATTTGTTGCCCATGAATGCGAGGGCGTTCGCTATGTAAACCGCGAAGATGATGCGGGGCTTGAAGGACTGCGGCATGCGAAAATGTCGTACAAGCCGGATCATTTGGCTGTGAAATACGTGGCGGTTGAGGGCCGGTATGCGTTTGCCACGAAGGAGGATTTTTCGGACCTGATGCCGCTTTGGCAGGAGGCGTTCGGGGATTCGAGAGAGTATATTGAGGGGTTTCTGACGGCTCATGCAGAGGAAGACAACCGAATCATATGCCGTTTCCGGGACGGGAAACCGGTGACGATGGCGTCGCTGTTCCCGCTCGCGGCGGAAGAACCGGCAGAAAGCGGGAATCCGGTCGAAAGCGGGAAGCCGGCAGAAAGCGGGAAACCGGCAGAAAGCGGGAAACCGGCAGAAACCGGGAATCCGGCAGAAAGCAGAAAAACCGGTGACGGCAGCGAGCATGACGGAACAGGCCACCACGCCGTATATGTTTATGCACTGGCCACGCACCCGTCCGAACGGGGACAGGGCTTCGGCCGGGAGCTTTTGCTGCATCTGAAGGAACTCGGGTATTCCGGCATTTTGGTTCAGCCGGAGCAAAACGGAGTGGACGGCTGGTATCGCCGGTTGGGATTCCGGGAGCTTTCGGCGGAGCGGTTTGAAGCGATTCGCCAGGCAAACGGACTTCAGGAACTGTCCGAGCCGGGTATCGGCGGGATGTTCTATGATTTGGACGCGGAATGACAGGAAGATACAGACAGAACCGAAGGCGGAATGACCCGGCGGGGAGCATGGGATTCCGGCGCCGGTTCTATTTTTTTTCTTGATTTCAGGGCGATGTAATGGTAATATTAATTGTGTATAGGCTCATTTATGGGAACTCGTTTGAGGTGTGTTATGGAAACGGAAAAGACGACGGAAAAAATCGATACGTTCGCCTTGATTGACGAAGTGGAGGAGGCGCAAAAACAGGACGAGGTGCTGTGGAAACTGTACCGCAGTCAGCGTCTTGAAATCCGAAAAAGACTTCATTACACCAAGCTGGTGATTGCCTTTGGAATCCTCGCACTGATGAGCGTAATATTGGCTGTTTTAGCCAAACTACTCGTGTAGAATGACAGCTCCTGCAAGTCGGCGGAGCACGTTACACGGGAGAAGGGAGATACCATGGGATTTACTCATTTGCATGTACATACCGAATACAGTCTCTTGGACGGTTCGGGCAAAATCAAAGAGATGGTTCACAGGGCCAAGGAACTTGGGATGGATGCTCTGGCAATAACCGACCATGGTGTCATGTACGGTTGTGTGGATTTTTATCGGGCCTGTCTGGCGGAAGGAATCAACCCGGTAATCGGTTGTGAGGTTTATGTCGCTCAGGGCTCCCGCTTTGACAAAACGGGAACGGTTGGGGAAAAGAGATATTATCATCTGGTTCTGCTGGCGGAAAACAACGCCGGGTATCGGAACCTGATTAAGATTGTGTCCAAAGCATTTGTGGAGGGCTTCTATTACAAGCCGCGTGTGGATTACGAGCTGCTGGAACAGTATCATGAGGGCATCATTGCGCTGTCCGCCTGTCTGGCCGGCGAAATTCCGTCGTATATCCGTCTGGGGCTGTATGATGAGGCGGTGGAAGTGGCACGGAAGCTGCAGGGCATTTTCGGGGAGGACAATTTCTTCCTCGAGCTGCAGGACCACGGAATTCCGGACCAGAAACTGGTCAACCAGGCACTTCTCCGGATGAATCGGGAAACGGGAATCCCGCTTGTCTGCACAAATGATGTGCATTACGTCAGGGAAGAGGATGCGGAGGCTCACGATATTCTGCTCTGTATTCAGACCCAGGCCAAGGTGCAGGATGAAGACCGCATGAAATACGAGGGCGGTCAGTATTATCTGAAATCCGAAGAGGAAATGGCGAGGCTCTTCCCGTATGCGCCGGAAGCACTGGAGAATACGGCAAAGATTGCCGAGCGGTGCCATGTTTCCTTTGAATTCGGAAACTACAAGCTGCCCGTATTCGAGGTGCCGGAGGGATATACCTCGTACGAATATTTGGAAATGCTGTGCCGGACCGGTTTGAAGGAACGCTATCCGGACAGCTACGAAATGCACGAAGAACGGCTGATGTACGAATTGACGACAATTCGGAACATGGGCTTCGTGGATTATTTCCTGATTGTGTGGGACTTTATTCATTTTGCCAAAGAACATGATATTCCGGTCGGACCGGGACGTGGCAGCGGTGCCGGCAGTATTGTCGCGTATTCCCTGCGGATTACGGACATCGATCCGATTCGCTATTCGTTGATTTTCGAGCGGTTCCTGAATCCGGAACGCCAGACCATGCCGGATATCGACGTCGATTTTTGCTACGAGCGCCGGCAGGAGGTTATTGATTACGTTGTGCGCCGGTACGGAGCGGACCATGTGGTTCAGATCGTTACGTTCGGTACGCTTCAGGCACGGGGTGTCATCCGGGATGTGGGACGTGCCCTGGATATGCCGTACGCCCGCGTGGATGCGGTTGCCAAGATGGTTCCGATGGAAAAAGACATGAATATTCAGAAGGCGGTTGAGGTCAATCCGGAACTTCGCAAACTCGTGGAAGAAGATGCGGAAATCGCCACTCTGATTTCGTATGCGAAGAGTCTGGAAGGATTACCGAGACATTGCTCCATGCACGCTGCCGGTGTTGTAATTGCACCTGCTCCGGCCGATGAATTTGTTCCGCTGTCGAGATCTGCCGACGGTTCGGTCACCACGCAGTATACGATGACGACGCTGGAAGAACTCGGCCTTTTGAAAATGGACTTCCTCGGGCTGCGAACCCTGACCGTGCTGCACGATGCGGAAGCAATGATTCGGAAAACCGAGCCGGACTTCTCGCTGGAAAAGATTTCCTACGAGGACCCGAAAGTATATGAATTGCTGGCATCCGGTAAGACGGAGGGCATTTTCCAGCTGGAAAGTGCGGGTATGAAATCCTTCATGAAGGAGCTGAAACCGAGGAGTCTGGAGGATGTCATTGCGGGCATCAGTCTGTATCGACCGGGCCCGATGGACTTTATTCCGAAATATATCGACGGCAAGGACAATCAGGATCATATCGTGTATGACTGCGAGGAACTCCGTCCGATTCTGGAACCGACTTACGGTTGTATCGTATATCAGGAGCAGGTTATGCAGATCGTGCGCGACCTGGCCGGGTACAGCTACGGCCGAAGTGATTTGGTTCGTCGTGCCATGAGCAAGAAAAAGGCGGATGTCATGGCCCGTGAGAGAAAATTCTTCGTCGAAGGAAATCCGGATGAAAATGTGCCCGGATGTGTGGCGAAGGGAATTTCATCGGACATTGCCAACAAGATTTTCGACGAGATGACCGATTTCGCCAAATATGCATTTAACAAATCCCATGCCGCATGCTACGCCGTAGTTGCGTATCGAACGGCATTTTTGAAACAGTATTATCCGGTTGAGTTTATGGCGGCCCTGATTACCTCCGTAATCGAAAACGGAACGAAAGTGGCCGGCTATATCGCAACCCTGAGAACCATGGGCATTTCCCTGCTGCCGCCCGATATCAACGAGGGCTACACGGGCTTCAGCGTCGGGACGACACCGGACGGCAAAAAGGCCATCCGATACGGACTGTGCGCAATTAAGGGGCTGGGTTCGCAGGTCATTGACGCCATTGTGCGGGAACGGGAAGAAATGGGTCCGTTTCTCAGCCTGACGGACTTTATCACGCGAATGAACGGCAAGGAAGCCAACAAGCGGACGGTTGAAAATTTCATTAAGGCCGGCGCATTCGATTCTCTGCCGGGAACCAGAAAGCAAATGATGCAGGCATACAGCGGTATTATGGATGATATCGCATCCGACAAGAAAAAGCAGCTGACGGGGCAGATTTCCATGTTCGATTTCATGGAACCCGAGGACAAGCCGACGGAAGTTTTCCCGAACTGCGGAGAATTTTCCAAACAGGAACGGCTGGAACTGGAAAAAGAGGTGCTCGGAATTTATGTCAGCGGGCATCCGCTGGAAGAGTATCTGCCGTTGTGGCAGAAGCAGGTGACCGCAAGAACCGACGAATTCGAACCGGACGAAGAAACCGGGCTGCCGGCGGTAAAGGACGGAACCACGTATATTGTCGGAGGCATTCTGACGGCAGTTACCACGAAGACCACGAAAAACAATTCCATCATGGCATTTCTGACCCTGGAGGATTTGGTCGGAACGGTGGAAATCATCGTATTTCCGAAAGACTTCGAACGGTGGCGTCAGGAACTGAGAGCGGACCGCAAGATTTTTCTGCAGGGACGGGCAAGCGTGGAAGAAGACAAGCCGGCAAAACTGCTGTTCTCAAAGCTCTGTGCATTTGAATCGGTACCGAAGAAGGTTTGGATTCAGTACCCGAACAAAGCGGCCTGCACGGACGATCGGGAACGCGCAATGTCGATTCTGATGAAGAGCGACGGAAAAACTCCGGTGGTTGCATTTTGCCGTGAGGAAAAACAGATGCTGCCGTTCCCACCCGGAGTAACGGTGGAGGCGGATGACACTTTTTTGGAACTGTTGCGGAAGGAATACGGCGCGGACTGCATTGCCGTGACGTATCAGAATGCATTTTAACAGATTGGATTGGATAAATCAGAATTATGGAGGTATTGGCAGATGTCTTTATTTAAAGGAAAGAAAAATGAGGTGAGAACCATCGGTGTCCTGACAAGCGGTGGGGATGCGCCCGGCATGAATGCGGCGGTACGTGCGGTTGTTCGTACGGCGATTCGAAACGGACTGAAGGTCAAGGGTATTCGGAGAGGATATTCCGGCTTGCTCGAAGAGGATATTTTCGATATGGAAGCCCGTTCGGTGTCCGATATTATTCAGAACGGCGGAACCATGCTGTACACGGCGCGCTGTCCCGAAATGCTTCGCCCCGAAGGGCCGGAAAAGGCGGCATATATCTGCCGGAAGCATGGCATGGATGCGGTTGTGGTTATCGGCGGTGACGGTTCGTACCGCGGTGCGCTGGAACTGTCCAAGCAGGGCGTAAATGTTGTGACGATTCCGGGAACGATTGATTTGGATATCGCCAGCACGGACTATACCATCGGATTCGACACGTCGCTGAATACCGCTATGGAAGCGATTGACCGTGTCCGGGACACTTCGGCATCGCACGAACGCTGCAGTATCATTGAGGTTATGGGCCGGAAGGCGGGACATATTGCGCTGTGGTGCGGCATTGCGAACGGTGCGGAGGAAATTCTGATTCCGGAACGCTACGATTACGAAGAACAGAAGATCATCGACCGTATTTCCGAACGGAAGAAGCTCGGCAAAAAGCTGCATATTATCATCAATGCCGAAGGAATCGGAGATTCGAACGGTATGGCAAAGCGAATTGAGGCCGCGACCGGATTGGAAACCAGAGCGACCATCATCGGATATATTCAGCGAGGCGGAAGCCCGACCTGCCGCGATCGTGTGTTTGCGTCGGCAATGGGGGCAAAGGCGGTGGATATTCTTTCGGCCGGCGTGGTGAATCGTGCGATTTGCTATAAGCACGGGGAGTTTATCGATATGGACCTGGCGGAGGCCATTTCCATGCAGAAGGATATCGACGAGTCGTTATGGGATATTTCCAGAAAGTTGTGCAGATAAATGTTTTTTCCGAGTCATTATAAGAAAAACAGGCTGGTTCCGATTCCGAAAGAGTATCTGAACGGTCAGGGTTTGGGAAACCTGGCCGACATGCGCTACGGGTTTCGGACCATTGCGGCCTGCGGGTGCGGTGTTTTGGCGGTGTACAATGCGATGATTTACAAAAAACTGGATCCGGATTTTGCCAAAATCGCGCGTTACACGGAATTGACGGCGGCACCGCTCGGGGCGTTGTGCGGGACATTTCCGTTTTCCATGAAACGGGTACTGCGCCATTTCGGCGTTGACAACAAAATGACTCGCTCCATGAAAAAACTGAACAGTGCGAAGGCGGGAGTCGTTGCGTTTTGGACGAAATACCCGTTTCTCAGCGGAGGGCATTATTTCTTTTACGTAAAAGGGGAAGACGGCAAAATAACGATATATAATCGATACAGTAACCGGGACCGCGCGTATGTTGTGGACCGGCTTGAGGAAGAAATTCCGAAACACTGTCTGATTGTGGGAAATATTATTTTGTAATGAAAGTGAGACACAAAGGTGAAGACCATAATAAACCATTTTTCCGATTTGTTTCGCTCGGTAGCGGACAATATCGGTTTTATTCTTGCGGCGTTGGCAATTTCCGCAGCAATCGTGCTGGTCGCTGTTGCGGCGGAGAAAATCATTCGTTCTCTGCAGAAAAAGCAGGGCAGGGAAGCGGAAGGAAGATCCCGTGAATCCATGAAAATTCACCGGATGACGCTGATTGCCGTGCTGACCGCACTGGCCGTGGTGCTGATGACGCTGGAATTTCCGATTCCCGGAATCCCGGATTTTTACAAGCTGGACTTCAGCGAGATTCCGGTTATTATCGGGGCATTTGCAATGGGACCGCTGGCCGGCGTAGCGATTGAATTTCTGAAGGTTGTGCTTCATATTTTCGTGGCTGGAACAACGACGGCGTATGTCGGAGACTTTGCCAATTTCGTGATGGGATGCTGCTACATCGTACCGGCGTCCATCATTTACATGTATCGAAAGAAGAAACTGTCCGCTCAGGTCGGAATGATTGTCGGAATGGTATGCGTGGTTGTGGCCGGCTGCCTGATGAACGCGTATTATCTGCTTCCGACTTATGCGAAAATGATGAATCTGAAGATCGATGATTTTGTCGGTATGGGACAGGAGAAAAATCAGTTTATCACCAGCCTGAAGACGCTGATTGTTTTCGGTGTCATTCCGTTTAACCTGCTGAAGTACGGCGCGGTTTCGCTGGTGACACGATTCAGCTACAAGCATATCAGCAAGCTTCTGAAAAAGCAGCCGTAACGGGGACTGCCGGTGACGCGGTTTCGTCATAATGACGCGGCCGGCTTTCGAAGAGCAGCCGGAACGGATGCCGCGATGGGCGGTGCCCGGACATACGACAGGATAGTCATGGAGGATGTATGGAACAGGAAAAAGAACAACCGATGGAGACAGAACAGGAAATTTCCGGAAACGCTGCGGACACCCGGGAGGTAACCGGGGAGGACGGCGCAGAATCGGAAACGGAAGCTTTCGCATACGGAGAAACCGGAACATCGGATTGGATTGAGAAACCGGCGGAAGAAACGGAATCGGCGGAAGAAACGGAGTCTGCGGAAGAAACGGAGTCTGCGGAAGAAGCGTGGAAGAGACAGTGTGACGAAATGATGCGGAAGGAGCGGTTTTCGACATCCTTTATGCTTCGTCTGAAGGACCTTCTCAAAATGAATCTGAGAGAATCCCTGCTGGGGTGGGGAAACAGTGTGTTCTGGATCTGCCTGATTGTCGGAGTCGGGTATTTAATTACACAGTGGAATGAACTGAGCAAGCAGAAAATCTGTATCCTCATTTGCCTGCTTGTTTTTCTGATTTGGTATGTGCCGCTTCTGGCGGTGCGGCGGTCCGTTCGGAGCGCGGCCAATCTGAAAGCTGCGGGACAGGAAATCGAGTATCATGTATGCGACGACGGAATTGTGATTGCAACCGAAGAAATGCAGATGCCGATTCTGAATTCCTACATGCGTAAGGCAAAGGTACTGAAAAACGTAATATATATTTTCACCTATCGAAGTGTCGGCGTGAAATTCGTATTTCCGCGGGACATTCTCGGCGATGACAAGTTTGAAGAATTGAAGAAGTTTGTGAAAGAAAAGGGCATATAAACAGCCCGGAACGGTGACAGCATGGTTGTGGAAAGTTTTAGCGCAGAGGATACCTTTCGGTTCGGTGAACTGATGGGACAGAAGGTTCCGAGTGGGACCGTCATTTGCATGAACGGAGATTTGGGCGTCGGAAAGACCGTATTTGTCAAAGGAGTTGCCAAAGGGCTCGGAATTCATGAGCCGGTCAGCAGCCCGACCTTTACGATTGTGCAGGAATACCGCGAAGGGCGGATTCCGCTGTATCATTTTGACGTATATCGGATTGAAGACCCGGACGAAATGTATGAAATCGGGTATGAGGAGTATTTCTTCGGCGACGGAGTCTGCATGATTGAATGGGCGGAACAGATTCAGGGTCTGATTCCGGACAATGCGGTGTCCGTGACGATTGAAAAGGATTTGGAGAAAGGATTGGCTTACCGTAAAATTACGGTTGAGTTTGGTGCTGACAGTGAAAATTTTGGCGGTTGACAGCTCCGGGCAGGTAGCTTCCGCGGCGGTGCTTACGGAAAATGAACTTGTGGCGGAGTATTCGGTGGATTATAAGAAAACGCATTCGCAGACGCTCCTTCCGATGATTGACGAGCTTCTGAAAATGACGGAAACGAAGGGCGAGGAGCTGACGGCCATTGCGGTGGCAAAAGGACCGGGGTCCTTTACCGGGCTTCGAATCGGAGCATCCACGGTAAAAGGTCTGGGTATGGTTTGGAATGTTCCGATTATATCGGTTTCCACGTTGCTCGGACTGGCCGGAAGACTGGCGGGAACCGAGGAACTGATTTGCCCTCTGATGGATGCAAGACGTCAGCAGGTTTATACCGGAATTTATGATTTGAGCGGTTCTACTGCTGTAGAATATATGGCTGATTGTTGTGTCGAACTGGATTCTGTTCTGGCCAAAATCAATGAACTGGGACGAAAGACGGTATTTCTCGGTGATGGCGTTGCGGTATGCCGCGATAGAATTGCCGAGCTCGTTACGGTGCCGTATCGGTTCGCTCCGATTCATCAGAGAAAACAGAGCGCGGCCGCAGTCGGCTATATGGCCCTGTCGCTTTGGAACGAGGGAAAAACGGTTTCCGCAATGGAATTCACACCGGAGTATTTGCGGGCTTCCCAGGCGGAACGGGAGCGGGAGGAACGTCTTGGACATTAGGAAAATGATACCGGAAGATGCACCGGAAGCAGCGGAACTCGAACGCCTCTGTTTTGCCGACCCATGGAGCGAACAGGCGTTGCGGGAGTCCTGCACGGATCCGTTGTACCGCATTTTCGTTGTCTGCGATGACAACCGGGTAATCGGATATGCCGGAATGATTGTCACCGGGGAAGAGGTGCAGATTACCAATGTTGCCGTTCATCCGGAAAAACGGCGGCTCGGTGTCGGACGGATGTTGATGAAGGCATTGATTTCGGAAGCAGAATCGGTCGGCGGACAGGTCATGTTTCTCGAAGTGCGCGTACATAATGAGGGAGCAATCCGACTGTACGAACAGTGCGGGTTTGTTTCGGTTGGAGTTCGGAAGAATTTTTACAGTCATCCGACGGAGGACGGCTGCATTTATCAGAAAACGCTGGACCGGCCGGACGGGGAATAGGGCGAAAAACGCCGGACGGACAGATGTTGAACGAAAACCGGACCGGATGCTGAACAGAACGAAAAACGCCGGACATCACAGCCGGCGGTTACTGTTATAGAAGTGGAATTGGTACGAAAGCGAGGGAGTGTGTATGCTGGAGGTTTGTCTGTTGGGAACGAGCGGGATGATGCCCCTTCCGGGGAGATTCCTGACGGCCTGTATGACACGGTACAACGGCAGCAGTCTGCTGGTGGACTGCGGTGAAGGCACACAGGTGGCCATTCGGAAGAAGGGCTTCAGTTGTCACGATATTGATATCATTTGCATTACGCATGTTCACGGAGATCATATCAGCGGTCTGCCGGGGCTGTTGCTGTCGATGGGAAATGCCGAGCGCACGGAGCCGGTTACGATTATCGGTCCGAAGGGCGTGGCGGCCGTGGTGGAGGCGCTTTGTGTGATTGCGCCGGAGCTGCCGTTTGAAATTCGCATACGGGAACTGACGGAATCCCGTGAGACCATCGAGGGAAACGGATATACCATTGAAGCATTTAAGGTAAATCACAACGTGATTTGCTACGGATATTCGCAGCTGATTCGCAGACCCGGAAAATTCATGCCGGAAAAAGCAGCGGAGAACAAGGTCCCGATGAACTGCTGGAACAAGCTTCAGAAGGGCATTTGCATGGAAAAGGACGGAGTCGTATATACTCCGGAAATGATTCTCGGGCCGGAACGCAGGGGCCTGAAAATGACCTATTGCACCGATTCGCGGCCGACCGCATCCATCGTGGAGTCGGCGAAAGAAGCGGATCTGTTCATTTGCGAAGGCATGTACGGGGAACCGGGAATGGAAGGAAAAGCAAAAGATCATCGGCATATGACATTTGCGGAGGCCGCGAGAATGGCCAAAGAAGCGAACGTCAAAGAGATGTGGCTGACGCATTACAGCCCGTCGCTGGTGCATCCGGAGGAATACAAGGATGCGGTGAAGGCCATTTTCCATAATACGAAGGTCAGCAAGGACGGAATGTACGTGGATTTGCAGTTTACGGAAGAATAAAGTCGACAGGACGGAGGCAGTGACTTGAAGAGTACATATATTTTGGCAATCGAATCATCCTGCGATGAAACCGCGGCGTCGGTTGTGAAGGACGGGCGAACGGTTTTGTCCAATGTGATTTCTTCACAAATCGCATTGCATACTTTGTACGGCGGAGTGGTTCCGGAAATTGCTTCGAGAAAACATATCGAGAAAATCAATCCGGTAGTGACGGAAGCTTTGGCGCAGGCGAACATGACCTTGGAGGAAATGGATGCGATTGCGGTGACATACGGACCCGGTCTGGTCGGCTCGCTCCTGGTCGGAGTGGCGGAAGCCAAAGCAATCGCGTATGCTGCGGGCAAACCGCTGGTCGGAGTTCATCATATTGAGGGGCACGTTTCGGCCAATTATATCACGCATCCCGATTTGGAACCGCCGTTTTTGTGCCTGGTCGTATCCGGAGGACATTCGCATATCGTTATGGTAGAGGATTACGGCGTGTACAGGATTCTCGGCCGTACTCACGATGATGCAGCGGGGGAAGCGTACGATAAAGTTGCGCGCGCAATCGGACTCGGCTATCCGGGCGGACCGAAAATCGACGCGCTGGCGAAGGAAGGCAACCCGAATGCGGTCATTTTCCCGCGGGCGCATATTGAAGACTGTCCGTATGATTTCAGCTTCAGCGGAGTGAAATCCGCAGTGCTGAATTTCCTTAATATAGAGAAAATGAAGACAAAGGATATGGTGGAGGCGGCGAAACGGGACGGCCTGACGCCGGAAGAGAAGCTGTTGGAAAAGGAATCGGCAGAGGGAACTCAGGGGTGTCCCGAGGTCTTTTCGGACGGCACCACAAGGGCGGATTTGGCTGCATCATTTCAGGAGGCCGTAGTGGATGCGCTGGTTGGCAAGACGATTGCCGCAGCCAAGGCATACGGTATGAATAAGGTTGCGATAGCCGGAGGAGTGGCATCCAATTCGGCTTTGCGTGCCCGCATGACAGAGGTCGGAGAACGAAACGGCATGACCGTTTATTATCCGGCTCCGATTCTGTGCACGGATAATGCGGCGATGATCGGCGCGGCGGGCTATTATGAGTTTATTCGCGGAAATGTATCCGATTGGACGTTAAATGCGGTGCCCAATTTGAAACTGGGAGAACGCTGACTGCTTCGGTTTGGGAAAGAGGAGAACGCCCGGATAATTAAAATGAGAATAAACGGGAAACGCGAAAACAGAAAGCACGAAAACAGAAAACGGAAAAACGGAAAAACGGAAAAACGCGAAAACGGGAAAAAGTTGTCATTTTATGAAAAAACGGATTGACAGAACGGGGTTCTTGTGGTATTTTAGTATTCGCGTTCTTTGGAGAGTTGGCCGAGTGGTTTAAGGCGCTGGTCTTGAAAACCAGTGATTCCGCAAGGAACCGTGGGTTCGAATCCCACATTCTCCGTTTCGGTCATTTACCAAAGTTAATCGCATATAAAGTCGGTTGTCCAAAAGACTGCAACCGAGCTTCTGATTTGGAGAAGTACCCAAGAGGCTGAAGGGACACCCCTGGAAAGGGTGCAGGCCGTTAATAGCGGTGCGAGGGTTCAAATCCCTCCTTCTCCGTCATCCGCAGTAACCAATTTGGTTGCTGCGGTTTTTTACATTATAAGAAATAGCGTCCTATAACATAAAAACGTTCCGCGAGGATACGCACGCTTTTACAGCGGCATTTTGTCACAAAAGCGGCGCAGCATATCGCAAGCAACATGCTTTCTTGTCGTCGAAATTTCGGATGACAGGTTCGGGAGCGGGAAGACGAATCGGATTCGTTGACGGCAGGACGGAAATTCGGGTCTGACCGGACAGGAACGGATACATTTCGAAAATGAAGCGCACGACGGGAAGACGGATCGGAACGGTTGAGTTATCCACAAATTGTTTGATACAAATTACTATATAAGGAATAAATTTTAACATCTTTCTGTACTATTTGAACAGTTATCAAAAAAAGTCAAAAAAACATAAAAAAAGTTGTTGACAAACCCGATTTCCGGTGATATACTCAACTTCGCTGTCACACAAACGGACAGCAACAAAAACAACCGCAAAGCCTTGAAATATCGGGGCTTGCGAAAATCGGTACCTTGAAAACTGAACAGTGAAACAACCTTGAAATTCTTTCAATA
>JAZUGQ010000019.1:0-10806 GCA_045641285.1 Lachnospiraceae bacterium | reverse complement strand
CCGGCACATCCGTCGGTTCCGGTGTATCCGTCGGTTCCGGCACATCCGTCGGCTCCGGTGTATCGGTCGGTTCCGGCACGTCCGTCGGTTCCGGCACATCCGTCGGTTCCGGCACATCCGTCGGCTCCGGCACATCCGTCGGTTCCGGTGTATCCGTCGGTTCCGGCACATCCGTCGGCTCCGGTGTATCGGTCGGTTCCGGCACGTCCGTCGGTTCCGGTTCGTCCGTCGGCTCCGGAGTACTTGTTATCGTGCTTCCGGTATTTGCGGGATTCGTCGTATTTTCCGGGTCCACAACGGGACTGCATCCTACCGCACCGATCAACAGCAATACACTCAAAACAATCAGGCAAAAACGGGATTTCATTTTTCTGAACGAGTACATTTCTTCCTCCATACCGTTCCGGCGTCATCCTCATCGGCCGCGTCGGAATTCATCATTTGATCCGATGTCAGACATCTGTCATTGAGCCCCGTTATCGAAACGATTCCTGTTCCTCGTATGCCTGTTCCTTTTTCTGTGCTTCGCTTCTCTGAACCAGCTCGTCGTACTGTTCATACATTTTCTGAACACCGTTTTCGAGCAAATAATAATGCATGACGTAAGGGACCAGAAGACACATCAGCGCTGCAATCAGAAGCAGCAACGGGACACTGGGGGCCGCAACATCATATAATATCACACCTACCGTCATAATTGCAAATAAAACCGTAACAATCAGGTGAATCAATCGTTCATGCATAAAAAATCCGATTTGTACAAGATGCTTTTTCACTTCCGCCTCATAATCGACACCAATCGGCGGATGTGCCAACAGTTCCTCAATCTGCGCCAAATACGCCAACATTCTCTTTTTCATGATTTCCCTCCGCTATTTTCCGTATTCTTCGCTATTCTCCGTACTCTCCGTATTCCTCCGTATCCGATGTCATCTCGAAATATACCTGCATAAACCGTCGCTGGATTTCATCCTCCACGCGTTCTCCCATGATTTCGCAGACATTCCTCGGCATGACTCCGCCCGCCATCGTCGCATGTCCGCCGCCACCGCCGAGATCCCGAAGAGCTTCCTCAATCAGAACTCCGGCATTGACATCCTCCCGTTCGGAGCGAACGGAAAATTTGAGACCGCCGTCACGGCTGGCATATACCACCGTTACTTCCACGGCATCCAATGACAAAATGAAATTCGACACGCTCGCAATCAGACCGTCGGAGCAGTCAAACGGAATATTGACAAATCCAACCGATTCAAACACCCGAATATTCTGAATCGCCGCACCGTAGGCATGCAAATCCGACAATTCCAGCGTGCAGTTATCCAACTTCTGAATCATTTCATTATCCGCCAGCCGGTGCAAAATGGCAAATGCCTCAATATCCGCTTCCGTTACACCGGCGCAGAAGTTTCGGGTGTCCATTTTCAAGCCATACAGTAAGGCCGTCGCAATATTTTCCGGAATCGGTGTTTCGGACTCCAGGAACAGTTCCGTAATGATTGTGGCGCAGGCCCCGGTAATCTTATGAAACACGATGTCATAGTTATGCCGCGTTACCCACGGATGATGATCGATGCAAATCCGCTCCTCCCCACGCAAATCGGTCAGATTCGAGTTGAATTTCTGACAGTCCACCGTAATCACAACTGCCTGTTCACTGATCCGTTTCATCTCCGCACGTTCCATGCACGAAATGTCGAGACAATCCATCATCAGTCGGATATTTACCTTTTCCACCGTCCCGAAAAAGCATATTTTCGCCTCGATGCCGTGAGATTTCATCCAGTACTGCAGCGCAAATGCCGATGCAATGGCATCCGGGTCCGGATAATTATGGGTTTGGATATACACTTCTTCCCGACACAGCATTTCCAGCATTTGTTCAATCTGTTCTCTCATCATATCTGTATCCCGGGAAATCCGAAATTTCCCGAAGTCTCCTTTCGTCATACTGAAACCGAATACGGTATCTTATTTCGGATTATACCATATTTTCCGTTTCCGAACATCACGGAATCTTCGCCTTCCCGTCCCTGTTTTTTCTTTTTCTGATTTTATGACGTATTTTCTTCAGTCCTCTTCCGATTATTTGTGCAATATTTCAGATTGACTTTTCCGCTAAATCTTGTTATTCTCTACTTATAAATGAACTACATACGGTTTCTGACGGATCAGTGGAACCAACCACAGGGAGACCGCATGCAGAGACAGAAAATCTGTCATTAAGCCGACCGTCTGGGCAACATTTTCGCAAGGGAATGTTGCCTTTTTTGTTTCTTTCGGACGATTCTCGTTTATGACTTGTTACGCGCCTGTGCCGTTTCCCCGGTCACAGCGGTTCGCCGTGCAATGCAGCAGCGGTTTTTGTGAAACAACGGAGGTATGTATACTATGGAAGCTTGGAATGGATTTGTTGGCGGTGACTGGGAAACATCGATCAACGTACGCGACTTTATTCAGAAAAATTATTCTCCCTACTACGGTGACGGCAGTTTCCTGGCAAAAGCCACTGACCGTACCGACAGAATGATGGCCAAATTAAATCATCTGTTTGATCTGGAGCAGCAGTTCGGCGGTGTTTTGGACATCGACACGCAGCACGTCACTTCTCTTCTGAACTATAAACCCGGTTATCTTGATAAGGAAAATGAGCTGATTGTCGGCCTGCAGACGGACCGGCCGCTTCGTCGCGGCGTCAACCCGTTCGGCGGTCTGAACATGACACGAAAAGCATGTCAGGCATACGGATATGAATTGTCCGAAAAGGTGGAGGAAGAATTCCTGTACCGTACCACGCACAACGACGGCGTATTCCGTGTCTATAACGAGGAAATCCGGAAAGCCCGTCACGTCGGCATCATCACCGGTCTTCCCGATGCTTACGGCCGCGGTCGTATCATCGGCGATTACAGACGGATTTCTCTGTACGGAATCGACCGCCTGATTGAGGAAAAGCAAAAGGATAAGGCCCGTCTCGGTGCGGAGCTGATGGATGCGGAAACCATTCGCCGTCTGGAGGAATTGTATCAGCAGATTAATTTCCTCGGCAAACTGAAAGACATGGCTCTTCTCTACGGCATTGACATCAGTAAACCCGCCACCGACTCCAAAGAAGCCATTCAGTGGCTGTACTTCGGTTATCTCGGTGCCATTAAGGAGCAAAACGGCGCGGCAATGAGCCTCGGACGTACCAGTACCTTCTTGGATATTTATTTCGAACGGGATTTGAAGAACGGAACTTACACCGAAAGCCAGCTTCAGGAATTGCTGGACGATTTTGTCATGAAGCTTCGTATGGCACGTCATTTGCGCACTCCCGAATACAACGAACTGTTCGCCGGCGACCCGATGTGGATTACCGAATCCATCGGCGGCATGGGCGAAGACGGACGGACTCTGGTCACCAAGAACTCGTTCCGTATTTTAAATACACTGTACACTCTCGGACCGTCCGCAGAGCCGAATCTGACCGTTCTCTGGTCGTCGGAACTTCCGGACAATTTCAAGCATTTTGCAGCCAAAGTATCCTGCGATACCGATGCCATTCAATATGAAAATGATGATCTGATGCGTCCGATTTACGGAGATGATTACGGTATCGCATGCTGTGTTTCCGCAATGCGTCTCGGCAAGGACATGCAGTTCTTCGGTGCCCGCGCAAATCTCGCCAAGCTTTTGCTGATGAGCCTGAACGGCGGCCGCGATGAGCGATACAACATTCAGGTCGGCCCCGAAATGCCGGTCTATGAAGAGGACTATTTGGATTATGACAAGGTTATGGAACGGATGGGAATCTACCGCGACTGGCTTGCCAAGACCTATGTTACGGCCATGAACATGATTCATTATATGCATGACAAATATGCTTACGAGAAAACCCAGATGGCACTTCACGATACCGATGTCCACCGCTATATGGCATTCGGAATCGCCGGTCTGTCGGTTCTTGCCGACTCTCTTTCCGCCATCCGTTACGGCAAGGTTCGCGCCATCCGCGATCCGGAAACCGGCCTAATCAAAGACTTCGAAACAACCGGTGAATTCCCCTGCTACGGAAATGATGATGACCGCGTCGATCTTCTCGCCAAAGAGCAGACGGAGCTGTTCCTTGCGGCACTTCGCAAAATTCCAACCTACCGCAATGCCGAACATACCCTCTCCGTTCTGACCATCACATCCAATGTTATGTATGGCAAGAAAACCGGCAACACCCCTGACGGACGTCGTGCCGGAGAGCCGTTTGCACCGGGTGCCAATCCGATGCACGGACGTGACAAGAGCGGTGCTCTGGCATCCCTGAACTCGGTTGCCAAGTTGTCCTATCAAACCTGCAAGGACGGTATCAGCAATACGTTCTCCATCGTTCCTCAGGCTCTCGGACATACCGACGAAGAACGCTATGATAATCTGATTCACATTCTGGACGGATATTTCGCTCAAAATGCACATCATTTGAATGTCAATGTCCTGAATCGCGAGACTCTGATCGATGCCATGAATCATCCGGAAAAATATCCGACACTGACCATTCGTGTATCCGGCTATGCGGTAACGTTCAATAAGCTGACTCTGGAGCAGAAAAAGGAAGTCATCTCCAGAACATTTCACAATGCTGTTTAACTCAATACTTCTTATATCACGAAAGGCGAGGCCGAAAAGCCTCGCTTTTCCGTACCTGTCTGTATCACGGAGGAGTTTGCTATGATCACCGGAAGAATTCATTCCTTTCAGTCGTTGGGCGCCGTTGACGGCCCCGGAATCCGTTTTGTCCTGTTTCTTCAGGGTTGTCCGCTCCGATGCATGTATTGCCACAACCCGGACACCTGGAATCCGAATGGAGGAACCGAATATACCGTGGATGAAGTCCTCTCCAAAATCCTGCGCTACCGACCGTATTTTAAAGACGGCGGCGGTGTTACCGTATCCGGCGGAGAAGCCCTTCTGCAGTGGGAATTCGTCACGGAGCTCTTCACCCGACTGCACGCCGAACACATTCACACCTGTCTGGATACGTCCGGAATCGGTCCTTCGGAAGGATTTGTTCCTCTGCTGTCCGTAACGGATTTGGTCCTTTGCGATATTAAATTTACAACGGAAAAAGACTACCTCTCTCATACGAAAGGCAGTCTTTCCAAAGTCTGTTCCTTTTTGTCGGTTTGTCAGTCCGTCGGCGTTCCCATTTGGATTCGCCATGTCGTCGTTCCCGGTTATACCGATACCGAGGATGAAATCCGCGCCATGGCAAACATCGCCGCACCGTACAGGCCCGAACGAATCGAGCTTCTTCCGTTTCACAAATTATGCATTCCCAAATACGAAGCCCTTGGAATTCCGTTTCCCTGTGCCGATATTCCGGAATGTGATCCGGACACTCTGACACGGTTACAGAAGTTCCTTGAACCGCAGTAAATCTACAGAAGCTCCTTGAACTGCAGTAAATCTACAGAAGTTCCTTGAACTGCAGTAAATCTACAGAAGCTCCTTGAACTGCAGTAAATTATCGGGACTGAGCGGCAATTCTCCGTTCTGTTCCCGCGTAATGATTTCCACGATTTTATCATTGATCGGCGTAGCGACGCCCGTTCGTTTGCCCCAGTCACACACAACACCGTTGATGGCTTCCACCTCGCAGGGTTTGTTCTTTTTCAGATCCTGCAGCATGGAGGGCTCAATCATACGGTGTTTTTTCATGGCAATCGGAATCAGAAGCTTGGCAAAGCCCCTCTTCACCGGATTGGTGTAATAAAAGAGCTTCGTGATATCCTTTCCCTGCACCTTGGCAAACTCCGCACCCGCAGCATGTCCCACATCAATGCATTCCTTCATGCAGCGTATTGCCACATCCCGTCCGAGCCGGGTCTTGTAAACATCACCGAACAATCCGCCGATAACCGTTCCGATACCTGAAAATGTCGCATTTATCAATAACTTGGACCATCTTGCGCCAATCAGATTTTCTTCGAAATACACCGGACACATATGTTCCAGCAGTGACTTCACCCGATTACACTGCTCATCGGAAATTCCGGGCATTTTCCCCATATGAAAGGATAACGCTTCCGGATCGCTTGTCAGCATGCAGGTTCCCGGTTCCGTCATCGTTGCTCCCCATTCCACAACACATCCGATGGTCCGGTTTTCACCGATAATCTCTGCGATACCGGGCTCCGGAATTCCGTTTTGGAACGTCACAATGACTCCGTCATCCGCCAGCATCGGTTTCAGAAAAGACACCACTTCAGGATTCTTCAGCTGCTTTGTCAGCAGCAAAATAACATCATACGTTCCCGTCATTTCCTCCGGCAAAATCGCATTCACCGGCACATTCATGGAAATCGTTCCGGTAATCGTTGCTCCTTTTTCGCGAAGAACCTGTACATGGGCTTTATTTCGATTGACCAGTTCAATGTCAATCCCGTCCTTCGTAATAAATGCACCCAAAACCGTTCCCAGCGAACCGGCACCATAAATTGCACATCGCATACCGCCACCTCCGTAACCATACCATTCGTTTCTTCACCACATTCGGCCTTGTATTCAAAAGCCTTTCATAAATTATACAATATTCGATTATTCAATTCAACCGGAAATTGTATCCGTACACTCCGATTTTTCGGTTTCCATACGGGTACGGATTCCATACGTCGGTTTCGGTTTCCTTTTGCCCGGGAATACGGGGCAAAAAAAAGAAAGGCTCCGCAGAATCTGCGAAGCCTTTCCGGTATTCCTATTCAATCCGCATTAGTTAATGCTTCTCTTAACATAGGTTGTATGAAGAACTTCATGTGCCTTATGACTTCCGGCCTCACCGAAGTATTCCTCGTAAATCTTCTTGATGGAAGGATTCTCATGAGACTTACGAATTGCCTTAGCGGCATCGTTGTCATAGAGAGCCTTTGCACGAAGAGCGCGAACATCCGTGAAGTTACGTACCTGAGAATCAACAAGAGGCTGACCGCCACCGTTGATACATCCGACGGGACAAGCCATAATCTCGATAAAGGTATAAGGAGATGTGCCTGCCTTAATCTGATCCATCAAAATGCGAGCGTTCGAAAGGGAGGATGCAACAGCAACCTTAACCTCAAGATCGCCAACCTTGTAGCTGGCTTCCTTGATTCCTTCGAAACCACGAACATCATTGAATTCCAGATTCTTCAATTCGGTTCCGCTGATCTTCTCAACTGCGGTACGAAGAGCTGCTTCCATAACACCACCGGTAACACCGAAGATAACGGCTGCACCTGTAGACTCACCCAAAGGATCATCGAACTCGCCGTCCGGAAGAGCTGCAAAATCAATATCGTTACGCTTGATCATACGAGCAAGCTCACGGGTTGTAATCGAGATATCAACATCCGGAATTCCCGGTACTGCGCTGTTCTCTCTTGTTACTTCAAACTTCTTTGCGGTACAAGGCATTACACCAACGCAAACGATGTTCTTCGGATCAATACCGAACTTCTCTGCATAATATGTCTTGGTTACAGCACCGAACATCTGCTGAGGAGACTTGCAGGAGGACAAATGACCGATCTGCTCCGGATAGTAGGTTTCGCAGAACTTAACCCATCCGGGAGAGCAGGATGTGATCATCGGGAGTACGCCACCCTTGGTAACGCGCTCGATCAGCTCATTTGCTTCCTCAATGATTGTCAGGTCAGCTGCGAAGTCGGTATCGAATACCTTATCAAAACCAAGAATACGAAGAGCGGAAGCAAGCTTGCCCTCAACGTCGGTTCCGATCGGCATACCGAATTCTTCACCCAATGTAGCACGAATGGACGGAGCAGGCTGTACAATAACAATCTTCTCCGGATCTGCCAAAGCAGCTTCTACCTTATCGGTATCATCCTTCTCGTACAATGCACCGGTAGGACATGCAACGATACACTGACCACAGTTTACACAGCTGGTCTCTGCAAGACCCATGTCGAATGCACTTCCGATTACGGAAGCGAAACCACGGTTGTTCGGTCCGATAACACCGATGCCCTGAACCTTATCGCATGCACCAACGCAACGACGGCAAAGAACACACTTGTTGTTATCACGTACCATATGGACAGCGGAGGTATCCAATTCATACTCTTCGCGATATCCGTCATATAACTTCTCATCGTCTACACCAAGTTCTCTGCAGAGCTTCTGAAGTTCGCACTTGCCGCTGCGTACGCAGGACAGACACTTACGATCATGGTTGGACAGGATGAGCTGTAATGTTTTCTTTCTGGAGTCGAGAACCTTTGCGCTGTTTGTCTTGATTTCTGCACCCTCATCGGAAGCAGCAAGCGGATATACGCAGGAAGCTACAAGGCCACGTGCTTTTGTAGATTCTACAAGACAGATACGGCAATCACCGACTTCATTGGTGTCCTTCAGGAAACACAAGGTCGGAATCTTTACGCCTGCCTTATGAGCAGCTTCAAGAATCGTTGTTCCTTCGGGAACCGATACTGCAATTCCGTTAATTTTTACATTAACCATCTTAATTTCGTCTGCCATAATAATTTCCTTCCTTATTGTTTACTAATTGCCTTGAACTTACAGTTAGCCATACAAGCACCGCACTTTACGCACTTGGAAGCATCGATTGCCATGGAAGCAAGCTTGTGACCTTCCGCAATGTAATCCGTTCTTGTGATAGCATTTGCAGGACAGTTCTTAGCACACAAACCGCATCCGATACAGGTATCCTTGTTGATGCTGAACTGCAGGAGATCCTTGCAGACGCCGGCAGGACACTTCTTGTCAACGATATGTGCAACATACTCGTCACGGAAGTAACGAAGTGTGGAAATAATCGGGTTCGGGGATGTCTGTCCAAGTGCGCAAAGAGAACTCTTCTGCAAATGAGCAGCCAGCTTTTCCAAACGATCCAAATCATCCATGGTAGCCTGACCCTTGGTAATCTTGTCAAGGATTTCAAGCATACGTCTTGTACCGATACGGCAAGGAGCACACTTACGGCAGGACTCGTCTACGGTGAACTCCAGGAAGAACTTCGCGATATCAACCATACAGTTGTCTTCGTCCATAACGATCAATCCGCCGGATCCCATCATGGAACCGATGGCGATCAGGTTATCGTAATCCATCGGAACATCCATCTTTTCAGCCGGAATACATCCGCCGGACGGACCACCGGTCTGAGCAGCCTTGAACTTCTTTCCGTTCGGAACGCCGCCGCCGATTTCTTCAACAACTTCACGGAGTGTAGTACCCATCGGGATTTCTACAAGACCGGTATTTACAATCTTACCACCGAGAGCGAATACCTTGGTTCCCTTGGACTTTTCGGTACCCATGGAAGCAAACCATTCAGCACCCTTCATGATAATCTGAGGAATATTTGCCCATGTCTCAACGTTGTTAAGAATGGTAGGACGCTCGAACAGACCCTTAACAGCCGGGAACGGAGGTCTCGGTCTGGGCTCTCCACGATGACCTTCGATAGAGGTCATAAGAGCGGTTTCCTCACCACATACGAATGCACCGGCACCGAGACGAAGATCGATATCGAACTTAAATCCGGTTCCGAGAATGTTATCACCGAGCAAGCCATACTCTCTTGCCTGCTTAATAGCAATCTGGAGACGCTGTACAGCGATCGGGTACTCGGCACGTACATAAATGTAACCCTGAGAAGAACCGATGGTGTAACCTGCGATAGCCATAGCCTCAAGTACTACATGCGGATCGCCTTCCAATACGGAACGATCCATGAATGCACCCGGGTCACCTTCGTCGGCGTTACAGCAAACGTACTTCTGATCAGCCTTGTTGCCCTTTGCAAACATCCACTTTCTTCCGGTCGGGAAACCTGCACCGCCACGTCCGCGAAGACCGGAGTCAAGGAGGATCTGGATAACATCATCAGGAGTCTTCTCGGTAAGAACTTTAGCGAGAGCCTGATATCCGCCTGTACCGATGTACTCATCGATATTTTCGGGATCGATAACACCACAGTTACGAAGTGCTACACGATTCTGTTTCTTGTAGAAGTCGGTCTCATGCATGGAAATGATTCCGTTCGGTGTAACCGTCTTCTCATACAAATACTTGGTAACAATATTGCCGTTCATCAAATGCTCGCTTACAACCTCTGCAACGTGATCTACCGTCATGTTAGCATAGAATGCTGCTTCGGGATATACAATCACGATCGGGCCGAGAGCACAAAGGCCGTGGCAACCGGTACGTACTACGCAAACCTTGTCTTCCAGGCCGTTTTTCTTAATCTCTTCATTGAACTTGCTGATAATGTCCTCGCTGTGGGAGGATGTACATCCGGTACCACCGCATACAAGGACGTGACGCTCATAGGACTTGCCTGTAGCGTTCAGAGCAGCGATTTTCTCTTCGCCTTCACGACGCATCGAAACGATGCCTTCCTGCTCTGCCTTAATTTTGTTTAATTCCGTAATGGATATCATTTGCGTCCTCCTGTCTACTCGTATTTTGCAAGAATCTCATCAATCTTGTCTACGGTAAGCTTACCGTAAACCTCACCGTTGATGGTCATAACCGGTGCCAAACCGCAAGCACCTACGCAACGGCAAGCATCAAGAGAGAACTTTCCGTCGGGAGTGCACTGTCCACCCTCGATACCAAGCTTCTCCATAAGCTTGTTGTAAACATCACCGGAGCCCTTAACATAGCAAGCGGTTCCCAAGCATACCGAAATGTTGTACTTTCCCTTAGGCGACAGTGAGAACTGTGCATAAAATGTTGCAACGCCGAAAACCTTTTCAAGCGGAACATCCATTCCCTCTGCAATCATCACCTGAACCTCACGAGGAAGAT
>JAZUGQ010000018.1:0-32270 GCA_045641285.1 Lachnospiraceae bacterium | reverse complement strand
AATAACCATTGCATTTGGAATGCTTTGATTATAACACTTTTTTTAAAAAGGTGATACCTAAATTTGGCCTCCAGAAGGCTCATAATTCGATTTTATGTTATTAGGCGGTGTTTCAGTAGGGTATTAGTTTTTCATTCAAGGATATCAGAACAAAGGAACAGGCTTTTGTTGAAACCGAAAACACACCTGCCCGAAATGAGACCGGACAAATCCGGAGACCGTCGGGCTGATTATAACGGAGGGTATGAATATGTTGAAACGTCTTATCAATTCAGTTGCGGAAAAGGTTATGAGCGGGTTGGCCGATGTGTTGGCCGTTGCGATTCTGTCCGTTTTGCTGTATCTCATGGTTACCAATGTGTATTGGCTGGCACTCGGAATCATTGCGGCCGTAGTTATTTTTCTTCGGCTGCTTCTTTCGCAGGAATAAGGATACGCACTTTATCGATTCTTTTCTTATCCACTTCGACGACTTCGTAGGTTACACCGTGTTCATCCGTGAAGCACTCGCCCTGTTCGGGAATATGCTCCAGGCAATGATAGATGTGACCTGCGATCGAGTCGTAGTCTTCCGATTCGAGAGAGCATCCGAGAAGCTCGCTGATGTCCTCCAGTTTGGCGGTTCCGTCCAACAGATATTCGGTATCGGACAGACGGCAAATGGGATCGTGCTCATCGGAATCGTATTCGTCACGGATTTCACCGACGATTTCTTCCAGCAGATCCTCCAATGTGATGATTCCGGCCGTCGAACCGTATTCGTCCAAAACAACCGCAATCGTGAGAGAATCCCTTCGAAGCTCCGCAAGGAGTTCGGAGGTTTTTTTGAATTCAAAGGTGTAGTAGGGCTTCCGCATAATGCTGCGAAGGTCAAAGGTTTCCGGCGCTCCGTCAAAACGAAACAGATCCTTCAGATACAAAATGCCGATGATGTTGTCCGGCGTATCTTCGAACACCGGAAGACGGGAAAAATTGCTTTCCCGGAAGCACGCAACTATGTCATCGTAGGTCATTTCCGTATGAATAAAATTCACGTCGATACGGGGAACCATGATGTCCTTGGCAACCGAATCGCCGAAATCCACCACGTTGGTAATCATTTCCTTTTCTTCGTCTTCAATGACACCGTCTTCGGTGCTGGCTTCCACAACGGTCAGCAGTTCGTCCTCGGTCAGCGTGTCCTTTTTGTTCGGATTGATTCTCAGAACAAACAGAATGGCGTTGGAGAAGAGGTTGATAAACCAAATGAGCGGCGTCATGACGAGAATGTATACGTATAAAATCGGTGCGTAGAGCATCGACAATGTTTCACTGTAAACGGTTGCGACAATTTTGGGAATTATTTCACCGAAAATAATGACAAGAAAGGTCAGAATGCCGATTGCAATCGAAACAACCGCATTGTTCCAAAGTCGCTGCGCAAGAACGGATGTCAGGGAAGACGCCGTCAGATTGACGATATTGTTGCCAATCAGAATGGCGGAAAGCAGCTTGGACTGATTTTCCTGCAGACGCTGAACCAAAACGGCGGCTTTCCGGGTTTCCGCAAGAGTCCGGATTTTGATCCGGTTGACGGAGGTCAGAGCCGTTTCGGCAGATGAGAAAAATGCCGAAAGAAGTAATAAAATACAAATGATTGCGATTTGCCAACAGGCGGAAGGGTCCAAAAAAATTCACACTCCTTATATATGGTATTCTTTGATTCGGAACAGACAACGGAAACCGGAACGGTTTGGGTGTTGTGCCGAAACAACAATAAATATTATACAGGATGTGCCGGGAAAATGCAAGAAGCTGCAAAAAAACGGACAAACCGTCGCAATCATACGGCCCGATTGACGGCGCGGGACAGTCAATAATACGGCGGATCGCGATATCCCCGAGGAATCCGGCCCGGTTGACGGCGGGGGCCGTTTCTTATTTTATATAGTTATTATTTGCCAAGGCAGGAAGAATATGCTATAATAGCCACTGTTTATGAAACGAGGTGTAACCGATACACCGACGGCGGACGAACGGACGAACCGACGAACCGGACGAACCGACGAACCGGACGAACCGGACGAACCGACGAACGGGAGAACGGACGAAACGCCTGCCGCATGACAGATTACAGCTACTGCCGGAAAGCATCGGAGTGAAACGGCAGCAGAAAGGATACAGTATGCTGGAGTTACAAAACATTTGTTTTCAGGTTCCCGATGACAATACGGGGACGATGAAGGAAATCATAAAAAATGTCAGTCTTACGATTGAGGATAAACAGTTTGTGGCCATTACGGGACCGAACGGCGGTGGAAAATCCACCATGGCACGGCTGATTGCCGGAATCGAGAAACCGACATCGGGTCGGATTCTCTATAACGGAGTCGATATCACGGAGCTGAGCATTACCGAACGTGCCAAAATGGGAATCGGATTTGCGTTTCAGCAGCCGGTGCGGTTTAAGGGCATTACCGTGAAGGATTTGATTACGCTGGCGGCAGGAGATAAAATCAGCCACACGACGGCCTGTCAGTATTTGTCCGAGGTCGGACTCTGTGCCAGAGATTATATCAACCGGGAAGTCAACGCCAGCCTTTCGGGCGGGGAACTGAAGCGAATTGAAATTGCGACAATTCTGGCAAGAAAGACGCCGCTGTCGGTATTTGACGAACCGGAAGCGGGAATCGATTTGTGGAGCTTCAACAATCTGATCCGCATTTTCGACCGGATGCATAATGAAATGGAAGGCTCGATTGTCATTATTTCCCATCAGGAGAGAATTCTGAATATTGCCGATCGGATTATCGTGATTTCCGGCGGTGAAATTCTTGAGGAAGCGGACAGTGCGGAGATTCTTCCGAAGATTCTGGACCGTTCCATGGATTGTCATTATCAAAATGCTGAAAATTAGGAGAAAGACAGATGGACGCAATACAAAAGGAATTGTTTGCACAGATTGCAGACCTTCACGAGGTTCCGCAGGGAGCCTATAATTTCCGTGTCAACGGAGAAAGTACCGCAAGACAGTCAACGGAGAACATTGACATCATAACGAAATCCGACAAACCGGGCATCGATATTATCATCAAGCCGGAGACGAAACATGAAAGTGTTCACATTCCGGTTGTGCTGTCGCAGTCCGGATTACAGGAATGCGTATATAACGATTTCTTCATCGGGGACAACTCGGATGTGACTATCGTGGCCGGCTGCGGAATCCACAATTCGGGCGATTCGGCGTCGGAGCATGACGGAATTCATACGTTCCACATCGGGAAAAATGCCAAAGTCAAATATGTGGAAAAGCATTACGGCTCGGGCGAAGGAACCGGAGAACGGATTATGAATCCGAAGACGGTCATTTTCATCGATGAAGGCGGGTCCATGGAAATGGATACGGTTCAGATTAAGGGCGTGGATTCTACCGACCGTGTTACGGAAGCAACGCTCGGAGACAAGGCAACGCTCGTGATTCGCGAGAAAATCATGACACACGGCAAGCAGTATGCGAGAACGGATTTCTCGGTTCATTTGAACGGTGAGGACTGCGGTGCCGATGTGGTTTCCCGTTCGGTTGCCAAGGATGCATCCAGGCAGGAGTTTATTTCGGAAATTAACGGAAATAACCGCTGCAGCGGTCATACGGAATGTGATGCGATTTTGATGGACCACGGCGCCGTAACGGCAGTTCCGAAGCTGACGGCAAATCATTTGGATGCGGCTTTGATTCACGAAGCGGCAATCGGAAAAATTGCGGGGGATCAGATTATTAAGCTGATGACGCTCGGCTTGATGGAGGAAGAGGCGGAAGCACAGATTATCAGCGGATTTTTGAAGTAGGATGTGTATGAAGAAACGGATATTCAGTATTGTTTTGATAATTGTCATGCTTTGTCTGACCGGCTGCGACGATGACGGAGGGAACAATTCGACGGAAAATCCGTCGGCTTTGCAAAACGGTTGCCGGGTGCATTTTCTGTCTGTCGGGAAAGCGGATGCCATTCTGGTTCAGGCCGACGGCAAGGCCATGCTGGTGGATGCCGGATATCGCGAGCGTGCGGACGAGGTTGTGTCGTATCTGAAGGCACAGGGAATCGAGCGTCTGGAGTATGTGGTGCTGACCCATGGAGACAAGGACCATGTCGGCGGGATGGCTACGGTGCTGCAGTCATTTGACATCGGCGACGTGTTGATTTCGCCCAAAAAGGAAAAATCGGACTATTACGAAGACATGCTTCGTGTCATTGAGAAACAGAAAATCCGGTGCAGTGTGCCTGCGATAGGAACGGAGTATTCGCTCGGAAACGCGACGGTCACGGTTTTGGCTCCGGGGAAAAAAGCGTTGGCGGAAGGCTCGGACAATGATGCCTCGCTGGTTGTTCGCGTGGTTTACGGAACGAACTCCTTTTTGCTGATGGGCGATGCGCTGTCGACGACGGAAAAAGAACTGGTGGATTCGTCGTACCTGATTCGTTCGGATGTTTTGAAGGTCGGATATCACGGGCTGTCCCAGGCAACGAACAAGAAGTTCCTGAAAGCGGTCCAGCCGAAATATGCAGTCATTTGCTGCGGTCAGGCCATGGAAAACGACGATGCCGTAGAGCCGGACAAGAAGGTACTGCAGCTGCTTCAGGATTTTCATGTGACAACCTACCGGACCGATACGGTCGGAACGGTTGTCTTTGATACGGACGGAACCACGCTGACCTGCAATGCGGAATCCAAATGATGCACGACGCGACGCTGTCGCAAGACGGATGCCAAAGGAACACAGGCAACGACGGGGAGAACCGGTCCGGGATCGGATGGGAGGATACGCAAATGAAGGACGAAATGATTCGGGAACTGATTGAACACGCTTTGATGGCGAGAGAGCGGAGCTATTCTCCGTATTCCGGCTTTTCGGTCGGAGCAGCCCTTTTGACGACGGACGGTGCCGTATATCTCGGCTGCAATATCGAAAATGCGTCCTACGGTGCAACGAACTGTGCCGAGCGAACCGCTTTTTTCAATGCGATTGCCGACGGTCGAAAACGAGGTGATTTTTCGGCTCTGGCCATTGTCGGCGGACAGGACAAGGCCGATGAACTGTGTCCTCCGTGCGGAATCTGCCGACAGGTCATTTCCGAGTTTACGGACAGAACATTTCCGGTGATTCTCGGAAAGGAAAACGGAGAGTATACGATCTTTTCCGTAGAAGAGCTTTTGCCGATGGCATTTGAATTGTAATTTTTCATAAATTGTGCTTGACAAAAGAGGTTTCGGTGAATATAATAGCAAACGTACCGCGTAAAAAACGGTGACAATGTGGCGAAGTAGCTCAGTTGGCTAGAGCACACGGTTCATACCCGTGGTGTCGAGGGTTCGAATCCCCCCTTCGCTACTTTTTTTATGCCTTCCCGAAACGGGAGGAGCGGAATCAGGGAGTAATCCGAACGGATTGCTCCCTTTTTTTGTGTGTGCGCAGACGGCGGAATACGGGGTGAGCAATTGAATTCAAAGCTGAAACATGATATACTGTACTATCGGCCCGGAGTCGGAAAAGCATGGAGTACGGAGCCGGCACCGGCCCGGATTTGGGGAGTGCCGGAGAGATGTCCGGCGCGGAACCGGGAGTACGGCACCGGCCCGGATTTGGCGTTGAAAAATTCAAACTAACAGTTTTGCAAGGTTTTTACATATTTTACGGACAGTCTGTATAATAATCGGTAAGTGTATGAAAGGGGGAAACTCAATGGATACGATTTTGCTGGTGGAAGATACGGAAGATATTATGGAAATCAACGAATGGTATTTGACCCGGCGCGGTTTCCGGATTTCGAAAGCATATAACCTGGCGCAGGCAAGAGAGCAGCTTCGAAACAATCATTTTGATTTGCTGATTCTGGACGTTCTCCTGCCGGATGGAAACGGTCTTGATTTCTGCGAAGAAATCCGAAAAGACCATACCATGCCGATTCTGTTTCTGACCGGTATGGTGACCGACCGGGATATCATGGCCGGATACCGGAACGGGGGAAATGATTACATCACCAAACCGTATGACCTGGATATGCTGGGCGTTCGGGTGGAATCCCTGATTGCGTATGCGCGGGGAATCGGATCGAAAATTCAGGAACAGGTATTCGGACCGTTGCGGTTCAATCTGGTTCAGTCGGCTGCATTTGTCGGGGACACGCCGTTATGCCTGTCCGGAGCCGAATACGGCATTTTATATTATTTGGCCCGTCATAATACGGAAACGGTCAGCAAAGAAACGCTGTTTCGGGAGGTATGGGGCGTGAACAGCGGAGCGGAAGGCCCGATGCTATGGACGACCGTATCCCGTCTGAAAAAGAAAATAACGCCGTATACGGACCTGTTTTATATTGACAGCGACCACAGCGGATACCGACTGGTGCTGCCGGGGACAGGACGGGGGGACAAGCGATGAAGAGAACGATTTTGCTGACAACGTTTATAATCGCAATAATGCTGATGCTGTTGTTCTTCCAAAATCAGCTCCGGAGTCCTGAACTGCAGTGGATCAGAGAAGAAGAGTGTGTCACGTTTCATGATGTTCTGTATGCCCCGGAGGATATTCCCGATTTGGCAACCGGAACGAAAGGAGGAGTTCGGGATTACTGGCACAGCTCCGGATTTTCCAGAGCCCGCACAAGTGTCGCGGACATTTCGCTGGAACCGGGAACGGTGTACGGAATTACCGGAGACAACCTGACGTATGCGGTTCGTATATGGGTGAACGGAGAGCTTCTGATTGAACAGGGAACCGTGGCCGACAACGAGAAGGAGTTCGTACCGCATACCGGAAAGGTGACGGCGTATTTTACCGCGCAGTCCGAAAACCGGATCGTCGTGCAGAGAGCCAATTTCAATCATGACAAATGGAACTATTTTAATATCGCGGTCGGTGTGCAGCAGGACATCAGCCGGTATGTTGTCTCGGAATACATGAAAAGCGCCGCGCTGATTATCTTTTTCCTGACGGTCGGGATTCTGAATCTCGGAATGAGCACCGGACTTCCGAACATGAAGCGATATCTGTTTTTTGCACTCAGCTGTTTCGGCTTGGTGCTGAATTTTGCCTTTTCCGATCCGAAGCCGGTTATGGTGATGTTCCCGGGGCTGAACTGGTATCTGGGACACCGGCTGGAAACGGCCGGATTGATTTTCGCGGCATTTTTCCTGATGCTGTTTTTCCGGGAGTGCTTCGGCAGCGTCGGACGCGTCATCGATATTCTCGGCTTCGTCATCACAGGACTGGTGCTCGGATATTATTTTCTGCTTCCGTCCCGGATTTATACCGTATATGCCGTTCCGGTCAGCGATGTCTTTATCGTGTATATGACGGCGTATTGCGCCCTTGTGATAATCCGGAGCCTGCGGAAACCGAAGGAACTGACCTATTTGCAGAAGTATTGTCTGGGAGGCATTTTGATTATCGCACTGGGTGCGGTTCTGGGCACCCTTCGTGTCGGACCGTATATGGAATTGCTGAAAACGGCGATGGTGCTGTTTGAAATCGTGCTGACCGTCGGATTGATTATGGAATTCCAAACCATTCAGAAGGCCTATGAAAATGCCGTGTTCCGGGAAGCCGAACTGAAGCAGAGAAATGAAGGCATGGCGCAGGCTCAGGATCTGCAGAAAAATTTCATGGCAATTATGAATCATGAAATGCGGACTCCGCTGACCATTATTGCGGGATATGCCGATAAAGTATCCATGCAGGTGCAGGAAGAGAGCGCACAGCGGTCACTTACGGTCATTAAAAAGGAAGCGCTCCGGCTGGGACGGATTATCGAACAAAGCGATAATATGGCGGTTCTGTCCGGGGAAAAAGCGGAAGAGATTTCGCTGGCGGAGCTGTTCGCGGATGTACAGTCCTTCTGTATGCCGATTTGCGAGAAACGGCATAACACGATTGTGACGGAAGCCGGAGAGGAAATGACTCTGTACGGTGTCCGGGACGGTCTGCAGCAGGCACTGTATAATCTGGTCATCAACGGCAGCCGTCATACGCAAAACGGAATCATTCGAATTACGGCCACGGAAAACGGTCAGGAAACGGAGCTGTCCGTTCGGGACAGCGGAGACGGGATGGACGACGAAACGCTGGCTCACGCATTCGAACGCGGTTACACGAAAGACAACGGACACGGAATCGGCCTGCCGCTGTGCCGGGACATTGTGGAGTATAACGGAGGACGAATCTGGATTATGCGAAATGAACCGGAAAGCGGAATTACCGTGCATATGTCATTTCCGAAGAGGGAAGAGACCGTGGACGTGTAACGAAACCGAAAAAAAAAACAAACGATTTTGTAAGGTTTTCACACAAACCGATTTCGCTTTGATACAATGGGGTAAGATCGGAGAAATCAATAAGTATGCTGGTATCAACTTATTTCTAGGAGGGAAAATGAGATGAAGAAACGGGTTCTGAGTATCACTCTTTGCGTGATGATGCTGTTTACTTTGCTTCCGGCAAGAACATTTGCCGAGGAAGCACCCAAGAACTTTGACATGCTGGACATGAGCGATAAGGTTCCGCAGAATTTCAACAATGCGGGAGCCGACGATCCGTACGGCTACGGAGTCGGCGTTCCGTTTCTGCTGTCGGAGGAAAACGAACTTTTGGTAACACTGACGGATAACTGGGGGGAATTGACGGATTTCAGCATTTACGATACGCTTTCCAGTCAAAATGCCAACACCGGTTCCGTTACGAGCGCGTTTAAAACCAAGAAAAGCATTGCCGGCGCGTCCACATTCGGCAACTACAATTCGAGCTACTCCAAACAGAAGGTGGTGACACCCAATACGCTGAGCTATACGAAGACGGTTGCATTCGACCCGGACGGAAGCGGTCGGAAGGACCATGTTGCATATGTCGGAATTTACGGAAATACGCTGTATGTATTTATATATGATACCGTTAAAAATACCTGGTCGGACCCGACCAAAATCGGACAATACGGCTGGATTGACTATCATGACAGCCAGTTTTACGAGATGAGCAATTTCATTTCCGTGACGGCCGGTGATTATAACGGAGACCATAAGGATTCCCTGATTGTGTATGCGGCACTGGATACCGATCGGTTTTCGACCAAAGTATCAAACGATACGCAGGCATACGGTTTGTTTGAACTGAATGTCAACGGGTCGAATGTCGTATCCTTTGCCGGTACGGCGGGAGCCGGTTCCCACGTGCTGCTGAACCCGGCATATTTGTCCAACTCCGCAGCCATCATCGCGAATTCCTCTTCCGAAAGCGGACAGGAACGTCTTTCGGTATCGTTGGAAACCGGTGACGTAAACGGAGACGGTATCGACGATTTGGCGGTTTTGAGTTATGGCAATGATGTCGGATCGGACAGAGGAAGTTATTTTAACAGATACATCGAACCGTATGTGGCGGTCAGCTACGGAAATGCCAAGAAGCCGATTTTGCGGGAGGCAGAGACCAAGAACGCGTATTATGTCGATTCCGGCTACACCGGCGAAAGAAAGAGCAAATACACGACCCTTCGTGCGGCCGGAATGACACTGGCCGATGTCGATAACGACAGAAAAGACGAAATTATCGTAGCCGGAAAAAAGGTGACGATTGAGATTAAGGCGGATAACGATCATATGGAAAGCTGGTCCGCCGAAACCAAACTCGGAATTGCACGGTATTCCTATACCGGTTCGCAGGGAACAAACAGTATTGAATTAAGCTATCTGAATGCCAGCAGCGGGTTGAATAATTTTTCCAACAAAGGCGTGCTGGACGGCAGTCCCGTATGGGCGCCGATTGCCGTTGAGGGAGTGTACCTGAACGGTAAGGGCAATAATGCGTATGTCTTTATTGCCGGTGATTTATTTGATTTGAGCACGACGTCTGCCCCGTCTCAGGTGTATGACAATACATACCTGAACAATACAGATGACGGTGCAACACAAGACAAATCAAGCCTGATTCTTTCGGTGAACTTTATCGGTGCGGTTGCCGTCGGTAATTTCGACGGGAATCAGAAAGGGTATGAGCAGGTTGCGTATGTCCTCGGACGTAAGGAAAACGGACAGGGAGATTACGTATTTTCCCTTGGTTTGATGGGAATTGATGCTTCCAAGCGGGATGCCGTGACCGAGATGCCGGAGGATATGTCCAAGGCGGTATATGTAACAAGCAATCATGAACAGTATGTTATTTTCAACAAAGGCGATGATTGCGATAAACAGGCTTTGAGCTGTATGCTGACGGCAATTGACTGTGACAATGACGGTTTGCTGGCGCGGTATAATACCAAGACGTATTCATATGCCGACCCGGAAGTATTGGCGGTTCTTCAGGCAGCACCTTATTTTGATGATATTTCGGACTATTATTACGATGGATTTTCGACGACGTATTCCGTCAACGAAACGGTGGAGTATACGAAGGGAACGTCCAATTCGGTATCGTTCGGTGCCGGAGGAACGGTGAACATGCAGGGAACCATCGGCGGTGTGGAACTTGCGGCAGGCTATTCACTGGACTGGTCGGAATCCTTTGAAAAGACGATGTCCTATACCGTCAGTGAAGAGTGGAGCGCGCAGGCAGAGGATTCGGTTGTCATTTATCGAACTCCGGTGTTCTTCTATCTGTACGATACCTTTGATTCTTCAACGGGACAATGGAGTAAGCAGGCCCTGTCCATTGCGACGGTAAACAAACCGGTATATCAGCAGCTGTCCGTAACGGACTATAACCGGTTTGTCAAAGAATACAATACCATGATGTCCAAAAAGAAGAGCGATTATACACCGATGACGGAATTGAAGCCGGACAGTCTGTATCTGGGTGTTCTCGGAAACCCGTATGCGTACCCGAGCAGCCGGACAAACGGAGTCAAGACGTACGGATCGCTTCATGATATCGGCTATAACGGAAGTTCGGAAAGCATCAGCTACGAATACGAAAATTCGGAATCGCATGAGGTGGAAGAAGCACACGGCTTCGACTTTGAAATGACGGTTTCGTTCGGCTTCGACGGCGGCTTTGTGGAAGCGTCCGCGGGAGCTTATGTGAATCTGAGTTATTTGCACGGCAAGAAGACCGCGTATACAAGCGGTAAAGGAGTCGGAATCAGCGGTTCGGTTCAGAATATTGACATGAATGCCATGGTACAGGACGGATATTCGGAAGCACAGGCACATGCATACGGATTTTCATGGAAACTGGCTCAGTGGAATTCCAATATTGCGACGGATAAGAAGAATGTTATGGTACCGGTTGTCGGATATGTTGTGGACAACATTTCGTCGTTGCCGCATCCGATGGACAATGTGACCATCGATCCGTATGATTTGAATGATGACGGTGATGCGGAATACATTATGGTGGAATGGGATGATCCCAATGACGGCAGCGACGGATATCCGAAATGCGGATCGTATAACATTTACCTGGTTACGGACGGAAAGAAGGCACTGGTCGGCACATCCACGACAAACAGCTATAAGTTTGAACGGCTGGATGGCAGAACCATGTATCAGTTCTCGGTTGAGGGAGTGAAGGAAGGAACCCAGCTGGAAACACTGGAATCCGAGCCCGCATACCGGTATCTGGATTCCTATACCGTCGGAATTCAGGACATTACGTATGTGAAATCCGAAGACAATACGGACACGTACCGGATTACGTTTACCAACGGAAAAACACATGATTTTACGGTCACAAACGGAGTCGGAATTTCCTATATTTCCCTGACTTCGAGCGACGGCCTGATGGACACGTACACCATTTTGCTGGATAACGGGGACTCCTATGAGTTTACCGTGACAAACGGGGAAAAGGGTGAACCCGGAGCCGACGGCGTCGGCATTGCCGGTATCAAGCTGACGTCCACCGACGGAAATGAGGATACGTATACGGTGACCCTGACCGACGGAACCGCCTATGAATTTACGGTTACGAACGGCATCGGAATTCAGAGTGTGGAACTGACGTCACAGGATGGTCTGACCGATACATACACGATTACCCTGGAAAATGGGGATACCGAGGAATTTACGGTCACGAACGGCAGGGACGGTATCGGAATCGCCGGTATCGAAAAAACAGACAGCAGCGACAATACGGATACGTATACGGTTACGCTGACGGACGGAACCACGTACCGGTTCCGGGTTGTTAACGGAAAAGACGGTATCGACGGCAAAGACGGTATCGATGGTAAAGACGGTATCGACGGCAAGGACGGAGCCGACGGAAAAGACGGTATCGATGGCAAAGACGGTATCGATGGTAAAGACGGTATCGACGGTAAGGACGGAGCCGACGGTAAGGACGGTATCGACGGAAAAGACGGTATCGACGGCAAAGACGGCAAAGACGGTATCGACGGTAAGAACGGAGCCGACGGCAAGGACGGTATCGACGGCAAAGACGGTATCGACGGTAAGAACGGTATCGACGGTAAGAACGGTATCGACGGAAAAGACGGCAAAGACGGTATCAACGGTAAGGACGGTAACGACGGCAAGAACGGTATCGACGGAAAAGACGGAGCCGGAATTTCGAATATCAAGAAAACGTCCGTAAACGGCAAGGTGGATACGTATACGATTACGTTGACAGACGGTTCGTCCTATACGTTTGACGTTGTCAACGGAACGGACGGCAAAGACGGAACCGACGGTAAGGACGGAGTCGGAATTGCTTCCGTGAACAAGACCGGTACTTCCGAAACTGCGGACACCTGGACCATTTCCCTGACCGATGGCAGCAGTTACAGCTTTGACATCCCGAATGCGGGGAACGCGGAAACCAAATCCGGGTCTGCATCGGACAAATCAGACAGTACTTCGACCAATACGATGAATGTTGTGACGCTGATTACGTCGATTTCGGCACTCGGTCTCGGTGCAACGTCCCTTGTACTGAAAAAGAAGCACTGATGAATACAACGAATAATGAATACGGTAAGTCCGGATTGTAAGTTCGGAATTGCCGGTGAACAAAAATGCGGGTATCTGCAAGAGAGCAGGTACCCGCGTTTGTTATCACTCGATAAAAAAGATTTCGCTGTTTCCATGTTGCGGTACAACGTAAACAGGACATTGTATCGACGCAGCCTTGAACAGGTCATTATTTCGGCAGAAACACTAATAGGACATCGGTGTGTCTTCCAGGAAAATCAAAAAGGAATTGTTGTGAACCGCATCCCGGAATGTGTCCATCAGAGCCTGGCCGTAAGAACCGAGAGAGCAGAGGGCCATGCTTTTCCGGTACAGAACGATGGTGGTCGGTTCGTGAATGTCCGTCAGAATATCATACAGCGCATCCAGATTTTTACCGTAATATTCAGGGGCTTCAAACCGGTCTGCAAGATATTGGTGAAGGGCCTCGTGGCTTGACATGTAAATTCCGTCCAAGACTATTGTTTTCATTGTTTCTCTCCATTCAGATACAGGGCACTGAAGTGCTCATAGTGATCATCGGTATAGTAAATGCATCCGTCGTCGGAAAAGACGATTCGCTTTGCTCCGCGTGCCTTTCCGCCATTGGTATCAATATCACATTCATGATATTTCTTGCCTTTGGGAAGAATGCCTTCCCGGTTGCCGAATACATCGCCGCCGATTGCTTTTCCGGGGGCATAATCTTCAACGGGGCCGCCGTTCCAGCCATATTCGTTGGCTTCATTTTTGGTGATATAGTTGTTCGGAAGACATCCGTAGGTAATGATGTACAATGCCACATGGTCTTTATCAAAATACGACTGATTGCGTTCCACCGTAAGCCCGTTCGGTTTGGGAGTGGGAGTCGCAGTCGGTTTCGGAGTCGCGGTCGGTTTCGGAGTCGCAGTCGGCTTCGGAGTGGAAGTCGGTTTCGGAGTCGCGGTCGGCTTCGCGGCGGGAGTCTCGGTCGGTGCCTTGGTCGGCTCCGGAGTATTCGTTAAAGCCGGAGTGGTTTCGGAATTGCGGTCGTCCTTGGTCGGCTCCGGTGCGTCTGTCGGTGAGACAGCAGCGGTCGGATCGGGAGTCGTGACCGTCAGTGTATTGCCGGGATTGTCGTTCGAAGTACCTGTTTTTTTGTAGAAAAACAGTCCGGCGGCAATCAGAACCAGCACAACCAGAAACAGAACCGGTTTTTTCTTAAACAGATTCTTTAATACTACATACGTTTGGTTCATATCGGATATCCTTTCGTTTTATGTCATCAAAATGTCAGTCATATATACTATACGATAGCATTTTCGGGACAAAAAATCAACTGCGGAAAGTTGCAAAAAAGTCCGTATCATGGTATGATAAATCAGTCGGCTGTCTGAAAAATGCGGAACGGGACGAAACGACGGCGGGAATCCGTCTCGGAACGGAAATCGCCCGAATTGCCTGCAAAATGCGGAGCGGGACGAAACCGCCCGGAGTGCCGCGGCCGACCATGATAAGAAACAGGAGACAGACATGAGAATCGGAACAGGATACGATGTACATCGACTGACGGAAGGAAGAAAACTGATTTTGGGTGGTGTTTCCATCCCGTATGAAAAGGGACTGCTCGGACATTCGGATGCGGATGTTCTGATCCATGCCGTGATGGATGCGCTGCTCGGCGCGTGCGCACTCGGCGACATCGGACAGCATTTTCCCGATACCGATGAGGCATACCGGGGCGCGGACAGCAGAAAACTCCTGCACGAGGTGGCCGGACTGCTTGCCAAAAACTGTTATGTGATCGAAAATATCGATGCCACCATTATTGCGCAAAAGCCGAAGCTGGCGCCGTATCTGGAGGACATGAGAAAGAATATCGCACAGGAACTGGACATCCCGGTCGGTGCGGTGAGTGTGAAGGCAACGACGGAGGAAGGGCTGGGATTTACCGGCTCCGGAGAAGGCATCGCGGCACAGGCCGTTTGCCTTGTCCAACCGATATTAATGTATGATGAGGACGACCGGATTTGCAGCGGTGACTGTGAAAAATGCAGACAAAACGGGGGACGCAAATGATTGAACAGAAGATAGCAAAAGAACTTGGAGTAAAGGTTTCACAGGTACAGGCGGCCGTGGAACTGATTGATGCGGGCAATACCATTCCGTTTATTGCCAGATACCGGAAAGAGGCAACGGGTCAGTTAAATGATGAGCAGCTTCGGAATTTGTACGAAAGGCTGACGTATCTGCGAAATCTCGAGGAGAAGAAACAGCAGGTATTGGCCACGATCGAAGAACAGGGCAAACTGACGGAAGAACTGAAAAAGCAGATTGAAGACGCCGAAACGATGGTTGCGGTGGAAGATTTGTATCGCCCGTATCGGCCGAAGAGAAGAACGCGTGCAACGGATGCCAAGGAAAAGGGACTCGAAGGTCTGGCAACCATTTTGACGATGCAGCTTACCAACCGTTCCATGGAAGACGAAGCAGCGGCGTATCTGTCGGAGGAAAAGGGAGTTACCGACGTTACGGCGGCACTTCAGGGTGCGATGGATATTGTTGCGGAGGCAATCAGTGATTCGGCCGATTACCGGAATTACATCCGGACCGCAACGTTTAAGGACGGCATTTTATATTCGGATGCGAAGAACAAAGACAGCGCCGAAGTGACCGTATATGACATGTACAAGGAATTTCAGTCGCCGATTGCGAAGCTGTCCGGATATCGTGTGCTGGCTATCAACCGGGGCGAAAACGAAAAGGTGCTGACCGTTCGGATCGAAGCACCGACGGACGCAATTATCCGATATTTGGAAAAACAGGTCATTGTACGGGACAATCCCAATACGACGCCGTATCTGAAACTTGCGATTGCGGATGCGTACAACCGTCTGATTGCACCGTCCATCGAGCGCGAAATCCGGAATGAACTGACGGAGACGGCGGAAGACGGGGCCATTAAGGTATTTGACAAGAATCTGGAACAGCTTCTGATGCAGCCGCCGATTGCCGGCAAGGTTGTTCTCGGCTGGGATCCGGCATTCCGTACCGGCTGTAAGCTGGCGGTTGTCGATGCGACCGGAAAAGTACTGTACACCGTGGTCATTTATCCGACGGAGCCGCAGAAGAAGATTCGCGAAGCCAAGGAACTGTTAAAGAAAATAATCGCTCATTTTCATGTGGAACTGATTTCGCTCGGAAACGGAACGGCATCGAGAGAATCGGAAGCCGTGATTGTGGAACTGCTGAAGGAAATTCCGCAGAAGGTGTCGTATGCCATTGTCAGTGAAGCCGGCGCCAGCGTGTATTCGGCCAGCAAGCTGGCAACCGAGGAATTTCCGAAATTCGATGTCGGACAGAGAAGTGCGGCATCCATTGCGAGACGGCTGCAGGACCCGCTTGCCGAACTGGTGAAGATTGAACCGCAGGCAATCGGAGTCGGACAGTATCAGCATGACATGAACCAGAAAAAGCTGGCGGAAAATCTGTCCGGTGTAGTCGAGGATTGCGTAAACCGCGTCGGCGTGGATTTGAATACCGCGTCCGTATCGCTGCTGGAATACGTGTCCGGAATCAACAAAACGCTGGCCAGGAATATTGTTGCATACCGGGAGGAAAACGGTTCCTTCCGCAATCGAAAGGAACTGCTGAAGGTTGCCAAACTGGGCCCGAAAGCGTACGAGCAGTGTGCCGGATTCCTTCGGATTCGCGGTGGAAATGAGGCTCTCGACAATACGGGCGTGCATCCGGAAAGTTATTCGACGGCCTACGCTCTGCTGGACCGGCTGGGATATACCGAAGCCGATATTGCGGCCGGCGGTGCCAAGGGCATGCGAAAGAAGGTTACCGATATCCGGAAACTGGCAGACGAACTGAATGTCGGAGAGATTACGTTAAATGATATTGTCAACGAACTGGAAAAACCGTCCCGGGATCCGCGTGAGGATATGCCGAAGCCGATTCTTCGAAGCGATGTATTGGAAATCAAGGATCTGAAGCCCGGTATGATGCTGAAGGGAACCGTTCGAAACGTGATTGATTTCGGCGCCTTTGTCGATATCGGAGTTCATCAGGACGGTCTTGTGCATATCAGCGAACTGTCCGACCGATATGTAAAGCATCCGCTGGATGTTGTCAAAATCGGTGATATCGTGGATGTCCGGGTTCTTTCCGTGGATGAAAAGCGAAACCGGATTCAGCTTTCGATGAAGAGCGAGGCAGCCAAGCCGCAGCAATAAGAGAAGCCGCGACCGGGAGAGTGCCGTGCGGAACAGGAGGCATGGTCGTGACCGTCCGAGCCGGAACGATGTCGAAAATGTCGAAAAACATAAATTATGCGGCATTTTTATACGTTTTCTATTGACTTGACGAAAAATAAGAAGTAAATTGTATTTTTTAGAAGAAGTCATTCAATTTATTCCCGGAATAAACTGTCCGGGGCGTCGCCAATATGCGACAGGAGGCAAGTTCAATGAGTTATAAACGTATTTTGACAATACAGGATATTTCCTGCGTCGGTCAGTGTTCGCTGACGGTTGCTCTGCCGATTCTTTCGGCATCCGGCAATGAGACATGTATTTTGCCGTCCGCCGTTCTGTCCACGCATACCGCCGGATTCAGCGGATACACATTCCGTGATCTGACGGAAGATATGCCGGATATCAGCAAGCACTGGTCCAAGGAAAATATTACGTTTGATGCAATTTATACCGGATACCTCGGAAGCATTCGGCAGATCGGATTTGTTCGCGACATTTTCAAAGCGCATCTGGCAAAGAAGGGAATTACCGTGGTCGATCCGGCCATGGCGGACAACGGAAAACTGTATCCGGGGTTTGATGCCGCATATGCGGAAGAGATGAAGAAACTCGCCTGTGAAGCGGACATTCTGGTTCCGAATATTACGGAAGCCTGTTTCCTGACCGGTGTCGAGTATCGTGAGGAGTATGATTCGGCCTATATCGATCTGCTGTGTCGGAAAATGACGGAAGCCGGAGTAAAGACCATCGTTTTGACCGGTGTCGGATATACGAAGAAGACGACCGGCGTTGTGGTATGTATCGACGGTGTATCGACCTACTATGAACATAAGAAAATCGAAAAAGGCTGCCACGGTACCGGTGATGTATATGCATCGGCATTTGTCGGCGCTTTGATGAGAGGCAAAAATGAGCATGAGGCGGCGAAGATTGCTGCCGATTATACGGTGCTTTGTATCGAGAAGACCCAGGGAGATCCGAACCACTGGTACGGTGTCAAGTTTGAACTGGCGTTGCCGGAATACATCGAAATGCTGTCCCACTGAGTCGGAACGGTATATTCGGATTGAGTAAAGTGCAAACTCGGGACCTCGCCAGCAGTGACGAGGTCCTGTTGGGTTCAGGAAAGGAGACTATATGGAAGAGAAGCATACGGTAAGACACTTTTTTCGCGGATTTTTCGGATTGATTCTGACACTCCTGATTTTGGTTGTCGGATTGGCATTTTGTTTGGGGGATTCGTTGAAGAATTCCATTCTGGATGTCGATTCTCTGTCGGAATTTGCATCCAAGAACAAAATGTATGACAATGCAGCGGATATCGCCATTGAATATCTGGTTGAGCACAGCAAGGACTTCGGGGTATCCGAGCAGACAATCCGGGATGTTGTTCCGAAGACTATTCTGACCGATACGGCCGAGAAGGTTGTGGATTCGCTGGAAAACGGAGAAAAGATTGATTTTTCCTATCTGAAATCCGATTGCGACGAGTACGCATCGATTGTCTGTGATGCGGTTGTAACGGAAACAATGGAAAAGGTTAAGGCAAATGAGGGAATTCTCGACGAAACGGTTGCTGCCGCATTTGAACAGGCGGAAGCATTTGCGGAAGACTATCTGGATGTGGATGTTACGAAGATTCTGATGAACACTCTCCAGGATACGTATCAGACCACCAAACTGAAGGTTACTTCGATGAACACCGACGAAGTTCGCAACACGATGAAAAAAGGCCTGATGACGAAGGTACTTCCGATGTTCAATAAGATGTTTGACGAGAATATCGAAGAAATCAACAAGAAGGTCAACGAGGAACTGGACGACCTGAATGATGAGGCACAGGTGAAGGACGTGTTCCGGGAGTTTGAGTATTACACCGATTTGTTCCACAAGATTGTCTGGGGACTTCTTGCGGGCGTGATTGTATTGGCAATACTGGAATTCGTTTTGTATCATAAGGAAATGTACCGCGCCTGCCGCAATGTCGGAATCGCGCTTCTGATTTCCGGATTGATTATTACGATTCTGCTGGTTTGCATCAAGAGCTTTTCGGGAGAAGTGCTCCGTGAGGAAGCCAAGGATATCGGCGTTGCAGGCGAAATGCTCGGCGATTATCTGGAAACCACGTTTATCGTTCCGTTTGCCGAGAGCAGAACCGGGGCAACGGCATTTATGATTGTCGGCGTTGTCATGATTATTGCGGCAATTGTATGGAAATCCATTCGCAAAAAGAACAAAACACAGCTGCCGGGCGACGAGGAAATGGCATGGAACGGTATGAATCCGAATCAGCCGAACGGATTCTGATTGACGGAAGTATGACGGGACAGTGCAGTGTTCCGAAAAGTGAGGTAAAGTATGGAAAATAAGCTTACAATTTATAATACTCTGACAAGAAAGACAGAGCGGTTTGTGCCGAATGAGGACGGAAAGGTTGCCATGTACACCTGCGGACCGACCGTGTATCATTTTGCCCATATCGGAAATCTCAGAAGCTACCTGATGGAGGATATTCTGGAGAAAACACTTCGTTACATCGGATATGATGTCAAGCGTGTCATGAATATTACCGACGTAGGTCATTTGTCGAGTGATGCCGATACCGGAGAAGACAAAATGCTGAAGGGAGCAAAGCGGGAGCATAAGACGGTGATGGAAATTGCAGCCTTTTATACGGATGCGTTTCTTGAGGACTGCCGCAAGCTGAATATCAAGCGGCCCGATGTGGTGGAGCCGGCGACCAATTGTATTCCCGAGTTCATTCATATGATTGAAGTCCTGCTGGACAAGGGCTTTGCGTATATTTCCGGAGACAATGTGTATTTCGACACATCCAAACTGAAGACGTATTACGTGCTGACCAATCACAGCGAGGAATCGCTTTTGGAAGGGGTTCGTGACGATGTCGATGTCGATTTGAACAAGAAAAACAAAAACGACTTCGTTCTCTGGTTCACGAAATCCAAATTTGAAGACCAGGCGTTGAAATGGGACAGCCCGTGGGGCGTCGGATATCCCGGCTGGCATATCGAGTGCTCCAGCATCAGCATGAAGCACCTCGGCGAGTACCTGGATATTCACTGCGGCGGCGTGGACAATATTTTCCCGCATCATACCAATGAGATTGCGCAGTCCGAATCCTATCTCGGACACAAATGGTGCAATTACTGGTTCCATGTGCATCATTTGAATGACAGAAACGGCAAAATGAGCAAATCCAAGGGGGATATCCTGACGGTATCCACACTGGAGAAAAACGGATACAATCCGCTTGTTTACCGTATGTTCTGCCTGCAGTCGCACTATCGGAAGCCGCTGGAGTTCTCGTATGACGTTATGGACCAGATGAAGACCGCGTACGAAAAGCTGAGACGGAAGATTTCCGGTCTGAAGCACGACGGTACGGTGGATGAGGCGGCATTTGCACAGTATCGTGCAAAGTTCGAGGAGGCGCTCTGCAATGATATCAATACGGCTTCCGCGATTACGGTTTTGTACGATATGCTGAAGGCCGATCTCGATGATACCACCAAGTTTGCAATTGCGGAAAATTTTGATTTGGTTCTCGGTCTCAGTCTGACCGTTCCGATGGAGGAAACGTCCGATCGGGAAGACGGCGACAGCGAATTGGCGGCATGGGTGGAAGCAAAGATTGCGGAACGTGCCGGGGCAAAGAAAGAAAAGGATTTTGCCAAGGCAGATGCCATTCGTGCGGAACTGCTTGAGAAGGGAATTCAGATTAAGGATACGAGAGAGGGCGTCGTATGGGAGAAGGTTTCGAACAGCTGAACCTGAATGAGGCAATCCTCAAGACCTTTGAGGTGCCCGGAAATGACATCAAGACGCTGTCTCCGCTGACACTTGCTTACATCGGGGATGCCGTTTACGAAATGATTATCCGGTCCATGGTGCTCGGAGAAAAAGAGCGGACCGTCAATCATTTGCATAAACGGACCTGCTCGTATGTCAACGCGGGGACTCAGTGCCGGTTGTTACAGTATATGAAAGAGACAATGACCGAAGAGGAGCAGAGCGTGGTCCGTCGGGGACGGAATGCGAAATCCTATTCGGTTGCCAAGCATGCATCGGTTTCGGATTACCGTCTGGCAACCGGATTTGAGGCATTGTGCGGGTATCTGTATCTGCAGGGTCGTCTGCCGAGGCTGCTGGAATTGCTGGGAACGGCAATCCGCACCATGACGGAGGACGAGGAAAAGGAAGCAAAGCAATGAGATACGAAGAATTTATCATTGAAGGACGAAATGCGGTTTTGGAGGCGTTTCGTGCCGGAAAGACCATCGATAAACTGTTTGTGCTGGACGGCTGCAAGGACGGACCGGTACAGAGCATTGTCCGGGAAGCCAAAAAGGGTGACTGCATCATCAATTTCGTCAGTCGGGAACGGCTGGACCAAATGAGCGAAACGGGCAAACATCAGGGCGTTATCGCGCAGGCAGCGGCATATGAGTATGCCGAAGTGTCCGACATTCTGAAGATTGCCGAAGAAAAGGGAGAACCGCCGTTTTTGATTCTTCTGGACGGAATCGAAGATCCGCATAATCTCGGAGCCATGATCCGTACGGCCAACCAGGTCGGTGCACACGGAGTCATTGTTCCGAAACGTCGTGCGGTCGGTTTGACGGCAACGGTTGCAAAGACTTCGGCCGGTGCCATCAACTATACTCCGGTTGCGAAGGTGACCAATCTGACACAGACGATGGAGGACCTGAAAAAACAGGGCATTTGGTTTGTGTGTGCCGATATGGACGGAGATGTGATGTATCGATGCAATCTGACGGGACCGATCGGTCTGGTCATCGGCAATGAAGGAAGCGGAGTCAGCCGGCTGGTTCGGGAGACCTGTGATTTCACGGCGTCGATTCCGATGAAGGGGGACATCGATTCCCTGAACGCTTCGGTTGCCATGGGTGTTCTGGCGTACGAAATCCTTCGCCAGAGAATGGGCAAATAATCGCACCGGAAGGTGGCGAGGACATATGGAAATCAAAAAAATCGCGACAATATACAATGATTATACGGAAAAATTCGGGATTCCGAGACAAAGCGGACTGGTATCGGGCGTCAAAAGCCGGATTGTGTTTGACAAGCCGTACCGTGTGCGGGAAGCATTGAAGGGACTGGAAGGATTTTCCCACATTTGGCTGATTTGGGAGTTTTCGGAAGCAACCGGAACCGGGTTTCGGCCTACGGTACGACCGCCGAGACTGGGCGGAAATACCAGAATGGGCGTATTTGCCACGAGATCCCCGTTTCGACCGAATTCTCTCGGACTGACGGTCGTCCGGCTGGAAGAAATTCAGGACACGGAGCAGGAAGGAACGGTTCTGATTGTAAGCGGTGCGGATTTGATGAGCGGAACTCCGATCTATGATATCAAGCCGTATTTGCCGTATGTGGACAGTATTCCGGACGCAATCGGCGGGTTTACGGAGCAGACCAGAGAGTATCGGATTCCGGTTACGGTGACGGAAACGGCCGCGGAGGAAGCAAAGCGGCTCGGATATTCCGACCAGTGGCTTCAGACGGTATGCGAACTTCTGTCTCAGGATCCGAGGCCGGCGTACCGCGAAGACGGAGAGCGGGTGTACGGAATGCAGTTCGGAAATGCGGAACTGCGGTTTCAGATCCGGGACGGACGGCTTCTGCTGCAGACCGTTTTGCCGGCGGACGGGACCGGACGGAACTGAACGGATATACATTATTGGACAAAAGGAAGTAAAAGAAGCGACATTCAATTTATATATCGGGAAGAGTACAATAAGCGGTGACGATGGACGTTGCCGCTTTTTTGAATGGATTGGAAATTGCGTCCCATGAATTCCGAAAAGCTTTTCGGGAATGCGCACGCATTTGCAGCGAATATCGGTATGACCGGGAAAACAGGAGGATGAAGGAATGGATTCATCGGAAACAAACCAGAAGAAAAAACGGGTTTCCGTGGAAAATGTCAAATGGCTGTTTACGTATTTAAAGGGCTATAAAAAGCTGTACGTATTCGGAATGATTCTGACGATTGTATATAATATCATGCAGCTGACGGTGCCGGTATTTTCACAGTATATTGTGGATGATTTCCTGACCGGACCGCAGGCGGCCTATAATCTCGAACACAATTCCAAACGTCTGATTCTGCTGGTTGCGGCAATGATCGGCATGACGTTTCTGCGGACCGTGGTTGTATACGGAACGTGCATGATTTTTGAAATCGTATCCCAGGGCATGCTGTACCGGATTCGAAACAAACTGTTCCGGAAGATACTGAATCAGGATATGTCATTCTACAATCAGTACCGTACCGGCGATCTGATGACCCGTCTGACCGGCGATCTGGATGCGGTGCGGCACATGATTGCATGGGTTATTCGAATGGTGATTGAATGCCTGTCCCTGTTTTTGGCATCGGCCGTGTATTTCTTTATGATGGATTGGGTTATGGCACTCTGTATTCTGGCGTTGTGCCCGTTCATTTTCCTGATTACGCTGGCATTTCGCAAGGAAGTGGCACCGATGCATCGGGATTTGCGGGAACGCCTGTCCGATCTGAATACCGCGGCACAGGAAAATATTGACGGAAACCGTGTGGTAAAGGCATTTGCGAGAGAAGATTACGAAATCGAACGGTTCGGAAAGAAAAATGTGGAGTACTCGGAAGCACGAAAGAAGACGGCTTTGCTGTGGCTGAAATATTTTCCGTCCATCGAAGGTCTGTGCAACGGATTGTCGGTCGTACTCATGCTGGTAGGAGGATTGTTCCTCATCAACGGCCGGCTGAGTATGGGTGAATATGTGGCATTTTCGGGTCTGCTGTGGACTGTCGCGAACCCGATGAGAAACTTCGGAAGTATTATCAATGAATTTCAACGGTTTGATGCGGCAGCGACGAAAGTACGCGAAATTGATGAAACCGAACCGACCATTGTGTCCGAAACGGAGGAAACCGGCATGCTGAACGGCGGCTCCGTCGAATTCCGGAACGTTCATTTTTCATATGACGGAAAAGAAGTGCTTGACGGTGTCAATCTGACGATTCAGCCGGGACAGACCGTTGCAATCATGGGAGAAACCGGCGGCGGAAAAACCTCGCTGATTCAGCTGATTCCGCGGTTCTACGATCCGACACAGGGCGAGGTTTTTGTGAACGGGCGAAATGTCCGGGACTGGAATCTGGCCGATTTGCGCCGTCATATCGGACTGGCAACGCAGGATGTTTTGCTGTTCTCCGATACCATTGACGGAAATATCGCATACGGGGATTCCGATATGGAAGACGAGCAGGTGCATCTGTTTGCCGAATTGTCGGAAGCATCCGAATTTATCGGAACGATGCCGGACGGTTACAATACCATTGTCGGAGAACGGGGAGTCGGTCTGTCCGGCGGACAGAAACAGCGTTTGGCGCTGGCCCGTGCCATGGCGGTACGACCTGAAATCCTGATTTTGGACGATACGACGTCGGCGGTGGACATGGAAACCGAGCATGAGATTCAGAATAATCTGAAAAATCTGGATTTCCCCTGCACCAAGCTGATTATTGCACAGCGAATCTCGTCCACAAAGGATGCCGACAGGATTGTGATTTTGGAACACGGCCGTATTACCGAATGCGGAACGCATGAGGAACTTCTGAAAAAACACGGCTACTATTATGAAGTGGCAAAGCTGCAGAACGGAGGTGAAGTATATGGCCAAGCGTAATACTTACGGTCAGGACGAAACTCTCGAAACTCCGTTTAATATCAAGCATTTGCTTCGGGCAACGGTATATCTGAAGAAATACCGGCTTCCGATGATTCTGGCATTTGCCATCAGTGTGTTTGCGGCACTCGGAAGTCTGGTGCTTCCGCTGATTACGCAAAAGGCACTGGACGAAACCATTCCGAACGGCGACAAGCAGGGACTGTTCACGCTGGTCGGCCTGTTTATTGCAATCACCGCGGTCGGCATTTTATTTGCGACGATTCGGTCACGCATTATGACCGTCGTCAGTCAGAACATCATTTTCGATATTCGAACCGATATTTTCAATCATTTGCAGGAGCTGCCGTTCCAGTATTATGACGACAGACCGCACGGAAAAATTCTGATTCGTGTAGTCAATTATGTCAATTCGGTTTCGGAAATGCTGTCCAACGGAATCATCAACGTCATTTTGGAATTCCTGAATATGATTTTCATTGTGATTCTGATGTTCTATGTCAATGTCAGACTGTCCCTTGTGGTGCTGGCCGGCATGCCGATTCTGATGCTGTTTATGAGCTTTATCAAGAAACGTCAGAGAAAGGCATGGCAGGCGGTATCCAATAAAAACAGTAATCTGAACGCATATTTGCAGGAAAACATACAGGGCGCCCGGGTAACGCAGATTTTCACGCGGGAAGAGGAAAATGCGGTGATTTTCGATGATTTGTCGAAAAAATGCCGGGATTCCTGGATGGAAGCGGTTCGGTATTCCAATCTGGTATGGCCCGGAATCGATAATGTGTCGGTTTGGGTGCGTGCCGCGGTGTATATCGTCGGGTTGCTGATACTCGGGCCGGAGACCATCAGCCTCGGTGTCATTGTCGCAATCAGTTCGTATGCGGCAAGATTCTGGCAGCCGATTTTGAACCTCGGAAATCTGTTTAATACGTTTATCAACAATATTGCATATCTCGAGCGAATTTTCGAGACACTGGATGAGCCGGTGACGGTTGCCGACAAAGAAGGTGCGAAGCCGCTTCCCGATATCCGGGGACGCGTGGAATTTGACAGGGTGACCTTTGCGTACGAGGAAGGAAAAGACGTTTTGCGGGATGTGAGCTTTACCGTGGAGCCGGGTGAAAGCATTGCACTGGTCGGACCGACCGGTGCCGGAAAGAGTACGATTGTGAATCTGATTTCCCGATTCTACGACGTGACGGACGGAAGTATTCGAATTGACGGTCAGGAACTTCGGGATGTAACGCTTCATTCGCTTCGTTCGCAGATGGGCATTATGATGCAGGACAGTTTCATTTTCAGCGGTACGATTGAGGACAATATCCGGTACGGTAAGCTGGATGCGACGGAAGAGGAGATTCGGGCAGCGGCCAAAACCGTATGTGCCGACCGTTTTATTTCGGAAATGCCGGATGCTTACGGGACGGAGGTCAAAGAACGCGGCTCTTCGCTGTCACAGGGACAACGGCAGCTGATTTCCTTTGCCAGAACGCTTTTGAGCGATCCGAAAATTCTGATTTTGGACGAGGCAACATCCAGTATTGATGTCCGGACGGAGCAGGAACTGCAACGGGGGCTGATGTCCATGATTCAGGGTCGAACATCATTTATAATCGCACATCGTCTGTCCACCATTAAAAACTGCGACCGCATCCTGTATATCGATCATGGCGGAATTGCGGAGTGCGGTACCCATGAGGAACTTCTGGCGAAGAAGGGAGAGTATTATAAGCTGTGGACATCGCAGCAAATCGGAGCATAACAAACGCTTTGGAAACCAGCCAAAGACACCGTCGGTGAAACCGAAACCGGTTTTGCCGGCGGTTTTTCAGAATCTTTGAAAAAACTTTGGAATTTCGTAAAAAACCGCTTGCAAAAAGCGTTCGACTGTGATATATTAGTCAACGTTCGATGCTGCCTTGGCTCAGTTGGTAGAGCGTCGCCTTGGTAAGGCGGAGGTCGGCAGTTCAAATCTGCTAGGCAGCTTCGTGAAAGACAAGTCTTGAGGGACTTGTCTTTTTTTTATCTCATAGGACGAACTTTCCTATGAGATAAAAAATCGCTCCGCGAGGATGCACACGCCTGTGCAGAGGAAAAATGTCGCTTCGCGACGCACAGGCGGCGCGAGCATATCGCAAACGATATGCTTTGTTCCTTTATTGAAATGGTTTTGCCTTGCATAGACATGAGAATATACTACGGGGAAAATGGAACATTTTCAGACAATTTGGAAAACAGAACAAAAGAAATCCATTTTCTTACAAAAAAATTAGTTAAGTCTGTAGAAATTTTTTCCGAAATTTGTTATTATAAGATAATCCACAAGAATGCAATGGGAGCATTTTGTGATGTGGACGGAGAAGAATGGGAAGAAAGGTGTGATACGATTATGTACTGTATGATCTGTAAGGAAAATAATGCCGGTGGGGACGGCTTGTGTGTCAAGTGCCGTTTTCGTATGAGCATGCAGAACAAAGAAGGGGCTGCCGATACGGAGATTCTGCTTCCGGAAGGACGGTATGTCGGAAAAGCAAAGAACGGCATTCCGAACGGCAAGGGTGAGATTACATACAACGAACATGATTCCCGTCGCTCTTATAAAGGCGATTTCAAGGAAGGAATGCGTCATGGTAAAGGAAAACTCATTTTCCGAAATGATGCATACTATGACGGGGACTGGTTAAATGATAAATACGACGGTTACGGCGAAGAATCGCTGCCGGGCGGAAATGTTCTGGAAGGATATTATACGGCCGGACATTTGACGAGCGGTCATGTTTACTTTGGCGACGGCCGTGAATATGACGGAGAATGGAACGATGATATGCCGAACGGTATGGGCAAAATGTTTTTCCATGACGGTCATGCGGAAGAAGGATATTGGGTAAACGGAATTTGTGCATTTCCGGAAAAACCGTCGGAAGAGCAGATTGCACAGTTCCTGGCCGATCAGGAACAGAGAGCACTGAATGAGAATCCGCTGGAAGATGAGCAGGACAGTGTGCGTATTCAGCAGAATACATCCAATCTTCCTCAGGAAGATTTCAGCGATCGAATCTGGAATCCGCTGGCCAGAGAAAAACTGGCAGCAATGGAAGAAGACGAGGGAGCACCGCTTCTGTTTGACGGAATGCAGCAATCCGACAATGTGACTCAGGTCTCCGGAAATCGTGCGGAGCCTGTCAGCATAAAGGCATCCCGACCGGTATTCCGCGGAAACGGAATCGGAGGTTCGGATATCGAATTTGATCTTGAGGATGAGGCCGATGCGGTTGCCAAGCGCGTTGCCGAAGCAACGGCAAAGACACTGGTGGTGATTGACGACAGCGTATCCGAGGTGGATCTGAACAGTCAGGAGAGCGCTTCGGACAATACACCGGGACAGTCAACGGAAGCCGCAGTTCCGCAAAACAATACATCAATGAACCGGGAAGGAACAAAGGAAATGATTGAATCAAGCTTTATTGACCCTTCGGAAGAAAAGAAAGAGACGGCCAATAACTGGATACTTCAGGGAATGTATGAGAATATCGGAAAGCCGATTCCGGAAGAAGAGCGTGAGAAGGTTGTTGTGAAACCGGTTGTTACCGAGAAGGCGCTGGAAGACAACGCAATGCAGAAGTTCTTTGCAAAGATGGGTGTATCCCAGGCAGAGACGGCTGACGAAGCTCCGAAAGCGGAAACGGTTGCGGCAGCGGCGGAAGCAGTTCCGGCAGCAGCGGAAGAAACGGCTCCTCAGGAAGAAACCAAGGCAGCGGAACCGGACAGAAGCTACGACCCGGTTACCAAGACGGGATATCGTGCGGAAACCTATGCAAACGGAGAACGCTACGAAGGATATTTTGTAAACGGTAAACGCTGCGGCATCGGTCGAATGGAATACCATAACGGCGATGTTTACGAAGGACATTATACGGATGGTAAGCGCGACGGACAGGGTATTATGAAGTATGCCAACGGAAGCGTGTATGAAGGAAACTGGGAGAACAGCGTGAAGTCCGGCCAGGGCAAGTTTACCATGGCAAACGGCGAGAATTATCAGGGCAATTTCGAAAACGGTACCTTTGGAGGATTCGGAACCTATTCCTTTGCAAACGGAAACATTTATATGGGCGACTGGAAAGCCGGCCGAAGAGAAGGAAAGGGTGTTCTGGTTTACGCCGACGGCAAGAAAGAAGCGCAGATTTGGGAGAACGGCAAGAAGATTTTAGCGGAAATCGTGTTGGAAGAACCGAAACCCGCTGCAGCTCCCGAGGAAGCTTCCGGGAATATAACGGAACAGGCGGAAGCGGTTGTTGAGACAACGGCAGCCGAGAATACCGCAAACGAAGCACCGGTTGAAACGGTTGCATCGGCAGAGCAGACAACTGAGAATACGGCAGTTGAAGCTGCGGTTGCAGCAGAACCTGAGAAGGCAGCGGAAGCTGAAGCAGAACCCGAGAAGGCAGCGGAAGCGGTTGCAGAGCCTGAGAAGGCAGCGGAAGCGGCAGCAGAGACTGAGAAAGCAGCAGAACCCGCAGCAGAGCCCGAGAAGGTAGCGGAAGCGGTTGCTGAGCCTGAGAAGGCAGCAGAACCCGCAGCGGAGCCGGAAGTTACGGAAGAGCCGGTACGAGAGGTGAAATCCATTAACTACAAGAGCGGAAACCGTTATCAGGGTGAAGTGGATGAAAAGAGCCTTCCTCACGGCAAGGGCGTATTTACATACAGCAACGGAAGCTACTATGACGGAGCATTTGAACATGGTATCCGCAGCGGCTACGGAGTATTCACCTGGTCCACGGGAGACCGTTACGAGGGCGAATGGAAGAATGACAAGCGTCACGGTCAGGGCAAAATGAAATACGCAAACGGCCGGGTACGCGAAGGTCGCTTCGAGAACAATGATTATGTAGCTTTTTAGTGATTTATATTGAAATTACAAGAGATATGTGATATAAGGAAATACCGGCCGTTTCAAGGCCGGTATTTCTACTGTTTTCAGGTCATTTTGGGAGGGAAAAATGAAGTTAAAAAGTTTTAAACGAGGACTGATTTTGCTGCTGATATCGGCTACAATTGTATTGTGTACGGCATGCGGAAACAAAGAGCCGAAGAACAACAATACGGGAAATGACAATCCGACCGGAAACGCGACAACACAGGCAACGACAATTCCGTCACCGACTTTGTCACCGATTCCGTCACCGACGGAGATACCGACCCCATCGCCGGTTCCGGTGTATGACAAAGAGGTTGATTTGGCCGGCCTGTACGAGTCGAAGTATCAAAATAATCTGTATCGGATACCATTGCCGGAACCGTATGAGAGCGATACGATTATCGGAGCTCAGCTTGTGGATGGATACCTGTTAGCGTTGACATCGAATTGGAAATACGATGCGAACGATGACGAGGAGGAAGTATATAGTTATGTTCTGTTTCATTTGCAGCATCCGGACGACGCAGCTGTACTGAAGGGCGATATACGATTGTCCTATGAGCTGATTGAAGGCGGTTTGGTTCTGGAGTATTCGGAATTCGGAGATACTGTGCCGTTTCGGATTATGGACCGGACCGGAACCACAATAGGACAGTTTACGGCACCGGAAAAGTCACGGTATATCGGACATGAGGAGACCGGACTCTGGTTTTTTGACAGTACAAAGAAAAGCCTGTTCTGTTATTCTCTGACGAGCGGTGAGATGACCGAGTATCCGGTTCCGGAGGAGAAATATACATGGGCCGATGGGACGACTTATTTAGCTCAGAACGGAACAAAAAGATACTTTATGTTCTGTGAAGCGGAAGAGTATCGGAACGTTTTGTGCTGCCTGGAACCGGATAAGGATGCTTTTTATGAAGTGGAAACGACACTGAATAATTATGTATATAACCAACAAGTGAATCTGATCAGTCGGTCTTCCGGCCGAACGGAGCTTTTTGAAAGCATTTTGGAACCCGGGTGTTTTTCGGCATTGGATATGGGGAGGACACACAGGTATTTTTTATACGGAAACGGAAATGAAGCGGTTTTTGAGGAAGATATTTCCGACCGGAATCCCAAGGCCGAGTATAATAATTATTTTCAGTTTCAGGTTGTGGATGCGATGACCGGATGGGGAAGCGGACTGTTGAATACGAAAACGATGACCGACTATAATGATATTAGGATGTTTTCATTTAACCGCGGTCAGGGAGTCTTAATCGCCCAAAAAGCCGATAATTTACATACGTACGAATCCGACCTGTATATTTGGGACAGCCATGACGAATTCCATGCCAATGCCGCGGACTCATTTCAATTGTATGAGGCTACGCAGCAGGCGATTCAGATGGAAAGTGCGTATATTCTGGATAACTTTGGTGCCCATATTGTATACGATGCGGAAGAAGTTGTGACATTTGAAGAAGATTGGAAATATGAGCCTTGTCGGGACAACCTGGAAATTGTTTTGTTTGTACGCGACGTGAAAAGTATTATGTCGGAGTATCCGAAGGGATTTTTCACGGATTTGCTTTGCGACGGAGATAAGGAGGGGCTATATCTGCTTGTGATATCGAATTTCGTTCGAATCAGCGAATATCAAACCAGTGAAGCGGCCGCGTTAACGTCATCTTACGGACCGAACATTGTCATTGTATTTGCATCGAAATACCACGATGTGATGGAAGCCAATTTTTATCATGAACTTTCCCATGCAATGGAAGTTCGGGTTGAGAAGATGGCGGAAGCGAGAGATCAGGATATTATGACATACTGGGAAAATGATTTGAACAGTGATTTGTATCCGTACAACTATTCATACGTCGATGAGGACGGATTTGATTACGCAGATTATTCGGGAACTATCTCACATATCGGAGAAGAAGCGTATTTTATCGATACGTATGCCAAAACGAAACCGACGGAAGATCGTGCCCGAATTATGGAATATCTCGGCATTGGAAATACGGACGTGTTTGCGGGAACACCGTTGAAGGAAAAGGCAAGATTTTGGACAGCAGCCATACGGGAAGCGTTTCCGAGCGTAAAAGCGTGCGAAGAACCGGTGTTTTGGGAAATTCCGCTGGGCATTGTCGATTATTTGATTTACATCGATCAGCTGCCGCCAATCGATTGGACGCCGAAAGGGTGACACCGAACCGACATCGGACAGAGAAGTGGTGTCAGCGGAAAGAAAAAACAAATTAAAAAAAAGATATAATTTATGACATAATATTTTAAGAAAAGATAATAAACGATTATATCCGATAGGAGGAATTGATTTGAGTCAAGCAAATGTTTGTTTTGCAGATCAGGTAAAATATCTTCGATTTAAGCTGAAAATCAGTCAGGCTGCATTGGCAAAGGAGCTTGGGGTTTCCGTTCCGACCGTCAGTCGTTGGGAACGCGGAAGTCAGGAGCCTCATATTATG
>JAZUGQ010000017.1:0-7087 GCA_045641285.1 Lachnospiraceae bacterium | reverse complement strand
GCTTGAGGGTGGAGATCTGTTTGAAAGCCATATGAGCTTTTTGAACGGTAATCGAAGATATGAAGAAGACGGTTCTCCGAATCTGAGAGAGCAAAGAGAATGGATGAACAGTCTGCCCTGCGTGAAAGTGGAATTGGACGGTGCAGGGAATCTTGAAAGAAACGCAGATATCATTGTGAGCAGGTTTATGGCGCTCAATTCATCCGAATGTATAACGGAAGAAATACTGTGAGAGGTTGATATGAGAAACAGAAGCGTTGTATTTGTTATTAGAGACAAGAAAATTCTTATGGAGAAACTGTGTTACGAAGGCAGAACTTTTTATTCCATTCCCGGTGGCGGAATCGAGGACGGTGAAACTCCCGAGCAGACGGCAATCAGAGAGCTTAAGGAGGAATGCGGACTGGATGGCGTCATCGTCAGAAAACTGGCAGAGGTTTACAATCACGAAAGAACGGAATATTCATTTTGGGTAAGTGTGCCGGAAGAACAGGAAGCAATCAAGGGATATGATCCCGAAGAACCGCCGGATGATCAGCCCATTAAGGAAGTGCGCTGGATGACATTGAATGAAATGTCGGAAAAAGATCGTGCATTTATGTGGAGATACGGGTTATTGGAGATTCCTGAATTTTGCGAGGAAGTAATATCCTGGGGTGATACAATAAGCTATCCCGGTAATGACATATAGATTACCGGTAAAAAATACGACAAAGCAATGAAGTCACACACATTAGCGGAGAGGTTAAGCGAAACCATCCGGTCAAATGCCGGTGTTTGCGCAGGAAAAGGATATTGACATGAATAAGAAACGTTTATTGATATGGATGACAGTGTGCGGATTGGCAGTCGGAATGACCGCCTGCAAACCGCAGGAAGGAAATGAAACCCTGAACGGAACCGTGACGCCGTCGGCCGGAACACCGGCTGCAGAGGCATCGCCGACGCCGCAGGGACCTGCCACGCCGGCAGAAGGCCCGGACCGTTTCGGTATCGTGACGGAAGAAAACGGACTCCGTTACATCGGGGCGATTACGGCGAACAAAAATCGCCCGGACGGAATCAAAACGGACTCCGCCGCGCTTGCCGGAACGGAAGGAAGCGATTACACGGATGACAGCGAGTACACGTATACCGTTGCGACAAATGATTTGAAGTCACTTTCCTGGACTCCGTTCGGCACTCCGTCGGACGATGAGTTCGGAATTCGCCGGTCCCTGTATTCGGTTCTGTATGATATCGTTCCGAACGAGCAGAAGGACGGCAGTGCCGTGATTTGCGAAATGGCAAAGGAACTTCCGGTGGACGTGACCGCGGACTACGTCGGAAGCTACGGCATTTCCGAAGGTGAACAGGGCAAAGCGTGGAAAATCCGGCTGCGTGATGACGCAACATGGATCGACGAAACTCCGATTACCGCCGAAACGTACGTGTACACGTTCCGGGAAATGCTGAATCCCCGAATGAACAATCCGGTTGCGGAGCTTTTGACAACCGGTGATATGGCGATTTACAATGCGGCAAAATACCGGAATACCGAAAAAGCGGAGTGGATTCCGAACAGTCCGGACGGTACCTCGTTGCTGTGTGCATGGGATGCCAAAACAGCGGATGAAGACGGCATTTACATGATGCCGGACGGACAGCGGATGTATTTCGGCTTGGCCGTTCCGTACGGCAAGCTGCACGGAAATTCCCTGTGGGATTATTTTCAGGCCGGATATATTCCGAAAAAGACGTACGAAGCCTTGGCGGAACAGGCCGATCAGGCAGGATTTATGCCGGTTACCGACAAGACGATTGAGCTTTTGTATGCATTTACCGGCAGCGATCTTTGGGGAAATGAGACCGAAGACGAGCTGGCTTACTACGTGTCGTTCCGAAAGGAGGCCGTTGTGACCGAATTGGAGTCGGTCGGCATTTTCGCAACGGACGAGTACGAATTCGTGCTGATTACGGAGCAGCCGGTGCCGAATGCCGCGGTGACCCTGCCGGGCATTTTGAACCGGGTGTATCTGGTTCGCGAGGGATTATGGGAAAAATGCAAGAAGTATTATGACGAAAATGATAACGAAGTGTCTGCGGACAGCGAAAATGCGGCATACATTACAAGCGATTACGGGACCACTTCGGAGAAAACGGCAAGCTACGGCCCGTATATGCTGTCCGAATACAATTCAAAAAAACGTATGGTTCTGGAACGGAACAATAGCTGGTACGGATACCGCGATGAGGCCCATGCGGGACAGTACCAGACCGACCGGTATGTCATTCGTCTGATTGAGAAAGAATCGTCACAGCTGGAGGCGTTTCTGGCCGGTGAAATCGAACAAAAGACGCTGACCGGAGAACAGGCGGCGGAATATGCGGAAAGTGATTATGTCCGGCAGATGCCGAAAACGGAACGGATGTTTTTGGCAGTGAATACCGACAAGACGGCGACGTCTCAACGGGGAACCGAAATCCTGACCAACGAAACCTTCCGGAAGGCACTGTCGCTGGCAATTTCGCGTGGGGAGGCGGCGGAAGCCGTTTCCCCGTTCGGAACACCGCTGCTTGGTTTGGTGAGCCCGAACAGTCTGAGCGACCGGCATGCGGGAACGTATTATCGGGAAACCGACGCCGGAAAACAGGCCATCGTGGGGCTGTACGACGTAACCGTCGGAGAAACCGGCGATTACAGAACACTGGATTCCGCTTATGAGCAAATGACCGGTTATGACCCGGAACTCGCACGGGCACAAATGAGCAAAGCGTATGATGAGTGCGTGGCGGACCTGCTATATGACGGCAGCCGTGAAATCGAACTGGAAATTCTGTTCGCAGGTGATGCGGATGTTTGCGAACGACTCGGTGAAGTGCTCGATACCGCATTGAAAAATGCCTGCATCGGGACCGGGTTTGAAGGAAAACTGTCCATCCGTCTGTCCTCGGACGAGGAGGCGGCGGACGTCATTCGTCAGGGAAAAACCGATATGATTCTGACGGTTCGGGAGGAAGTTCCCGAAGACCTGTACCGGGAACCTGACCGGGCCTGCGGTTCGGACGCGTCCGACCGGGGCGATTTCGGATACGGATTCGATGCGGACCGGGTTGCGCTTCATTTTAAGGTCAATGACACGGATTATGTCGCTACCCTGAAAAGCATGTGTATGTGGATGGCCGGAACGGCGGATGAAAACCTGCGAATCCAGTCGGCGGACGGTAAATCGGAACTGGCGGCATTTGCGGAGTATGATGCGAACACCCGGGCGGCATTTGCAGGAATCCTGGAAAAGGCATATCTCGGAACGTATACGACGATTCCGTTGCTGTATCAAATGACCCCGGTACTGCTGTCACAAAGGGGCCGGTTCCCGCTTGAGGAATACCGCGAGGGAATCGGATTCGGCGGACTTCGCTATTATACCTATGCTTACAGCGACGAGGAATGGAAGGACGTCTGCAAGGACATCCGGTATTTGCCGGAACCGGAAGAGGACGGGACCGAGGATGACGGGACCAAAGATGACGGGACCGAAGATGACGGGACCGAAGACGACGGAATCGAAGACGATGAGTAGACCGGAGGATGAACCGGATGACGGGCGAATCGGAGGAGAGACGGAATACGGTGAAACGGCCGGGCAGACCGGATGACGGGCGAATCAGTGGAGAGACGGAATACGGTGAAACGGCCGGGCAGACCGGATGACGGGACTCATTTTCATAAGCACTGCTTATAGTAATGATGAGTGAGTATATAGGGCAAAATTCGGAAATGCCTTGAATAAAAAATGAGGTTTCATTATAATAAAACTGTTTGCGGAGTGTGCCCGGAGGAGGCAGCCGCAGGCACAGAACATACAGACCAATTGGAGGATGCAACTATGGAAATGCTGTCATTGAAGAAGGTGTTGGAAAGCAATGCATATCCCGGACGGGGCATTGTGTTGGGCAGATCGGAAGACGGTAAGTACGCGGTAACGGCTTATTTTATCATGGGCAGAAGCGTAAACAGCAGAAACCGTGTCTTTGTAAATGACGGGGAAGGAATCCGGACGCAGGCGTTTGATCCGTCGAAACTGTCCGATCCCAGCCTGATTATTTACGCTCCGGTACGTGTTTTGGGCAACAAGACAATCGTTACCAACGGAGATCAGACCGATACCGTATATGAGCTGATGGATAAGCAGCAGACATTTGAACAGTCTCTCCGTACGAGAGAATTTGAGCCGGATGCACCGAATTATACCCCCAGAATCAGCGGTATTATGCATGTGGAAAACGGTCAGTACAATTATGCACTCTCCATTTTGAAGAGCGATAACGGCGATCCTGAGAGTTGTAACCGTTATTCCTTCGCATATAGCAATCCGAAGGCCGGAAAGGGCAGATTTATCCACACCTATATGGGTGACGGCAATCCGCTTCCGAGCTTTGAGGGTGAGCCCGAACTTGTTGATATTTGCGGAAATATCGACGAATTTACCGACCTTGTATGGAACGGCCTGAACGAAGACAATAAGGTGTCTCTGTTCGTTCGCTTCATCGATATCGAGACCGGCAAATACGAAACCAGAATTATGAACAAGAATGTCTGAAATTGATATCATCATCCTGAGGGGTGATGATAATAGAAAAGGAGACACTATGAACGAATTGGAATTGAAATACGGATGTAATCCGAACCAGAAACCGTCCCGCATTTTCATGGCTGACGGTAGTGAACTGCCGATTACCGTGTTGAACGGCAAGCCCGGCTATATTAACTTTATGGATGCATTTAACGGCTGGCAGCTGGTAAAGGAACTGAAGAAGGCGACCGGACTTCCGGCAGCAACGTCCTTTAAGCACGTTTCTCCGGCAGGTGCCGCAGTCGGTCTTCCGCTTACCGATACCCTGAGAAAGATTTACTGGGTTGACGATTTGGGCGAACTGACCCCTCTCGCAAGCGCTTACGCACGTGCAAGAGGCGCGGACAGAATGTCTTCGTTCGGCGATTTCATTGCATTGTCCGATGTTTGCGACGTTGCAACCGCAACCATGATTAAGCGCGAGGTGTCCGACGGTATTATTGCTCCCGGCTATGAGCCCGAGGCATTGGAAATCCTGAAGAGCAAGAAGAAGGGCAATTACAACGTTATTCAGATTGATGAAAATTATGTTCCGGCCGCATTGGAGCGGAAGCAGGTTTACGGCATCACCTTTGAGCAGGGCAGAAATGAACTGAAAATCGACGATGAGCTGTTTGCCAATATTCCGACCAAGAACAAGGATCTTCCGGATCTTGCCAAGATCGACCTGATTATTTCTCTGATTACGCTGAAATATACACAGTCCAATTCCGTATGCTACTGCAAGGGCGGTCAGGCAATCGGTATCGGTGCAGGACAGCAGTCCCGTATTCACTGCACCCGTCTTGCCGGCTCCAAGGCTGACAACTGGTGGCTGCGTCAGTCCGAACAGGTTCTGAATCTTCCGTTCCTGGATTCCATCGGACGTGCCGACCGTGATAACGCCATCGATCTCTACATCGGCGAGGATTACATGGACGTTCTGGCAGAAGGCAAATGGCAGAACATTTTCAAGACAAAGCCGGAAGTATTTACGGCAGAAGCAAAGCGTGCATGGCTCGACAAGAATACGGACGTTGCACTCGGCTCCGATGCGTTCTTCCCGTTCGGTGACAATATCGAGCGTGCATTCCGCAGCGGTGTAAAATATGTTGCGGAGCCCGGCGGATCCATCCGTGATGATTTGGTTATTCAGGCAGCCGATGACCATGATATGGTTATGGCATTTACCGGAATTCGTCTGTTCCATCACTAATCATCATTTTTGAATTGCATAAATGAAACGAACCCTCCTTGCCGGCAAAACCGGAAGGAGGGTTTTTGTGTCTGCTGCCGGTGAAAATGCCCGCTGCCGGTGAAAATGCCCTCAAGGCCGCTGCCGGCAGAACTTCGGTGCCGGGACGGAAATCATAGAATGTAAAATTTGTCTTGCATATCGGCCGTTGTGTGGTATGATATCGATATGCACGGAACGTCGTGGAAAGAGAATGATGGAGGACGAATCGTTGAAAATAAATCGTTACGAAGAGCATTATTTTAAAGGAACATCCATAGAAGAGCATTATGAAAAAAAGCTGGAAGATTTTGCTGCCGGCGAGTGGATTATGCTGGGAATTTTGGCGATGCTCCTGATTGCGTCAATCATTTCCGGAATCAGCATGAAGTTCGGGGTTATGGTCATTCTGATCGGAGTAACCATTGCCTTTACATTTATTTTGGTAATGAAGCTGTTTCGGTTATCAAAAGACGCAAAAGGGATTGTGCTGTTCTTTTTCATGTTGGGAATGGCAACGTCCGGGGCCGGGATTCTTATGTGTATCGGGAATTGGGCGTGGCTGTCGGTGTATTTGATTATCGTGATTTTGTCGGGATTTCTTGCCGCAGGTATGTTCTGCCTGAGCGTGGCAAAGAGCGGTCGGCGGACAACGGAGAAGTATGCGCTGGCGGTGGAAGCAACCTGTGTGAATATTGACGTGAGTGAAGAGGGCATGGTCAATACGACGTTTCGGTATGTCGTAAACGGTGCGGAATACAGGTCGGACGCATATATGTCCCGAGAGGAATGGAAGAAACTGATACACGGCCCGGAAAATAAGGCTTCGATCCGGGTCAATCCGGAGAATCCGATGGATATAATGCCCGTGAAGAAAAGCACGGCATTGGAGTCTTTCATGGGAATCTGCTTTGTCGGGACTGCGGTTCTCGGCGCCGTTGCGCTGATTGTTGCCTTCGCCATGGGAGTGGATTTCGCGAATTGGCTGAAATAGCAGATACGTTTCATATGACAGAAACAGGCTCCGGTTTTGCACCGAACCGACTCTTACGGACCGAGTAAATGAATGGCCGAAGAGCGGTACAGGGCGAAACGGGAGCTTTTTTGACGGGATAAATCCTTGATTCTCGGAAACATGACGATTAAAGCTCGTCACATATTGCCGCGAATCTCTTGATTTTACTGGTTTTTTGCTATGTTTCACTTGCAATTTCTATCGTCATGTTTTATAATATATTATATAAACATGACGAGGTGA
>JAZUGQ010000016.1:0-57025 GCA_045641285.1 Lachnospiraceae bacterium | reverse complement strand
TTTTCAGGGTATACCTGACGGAGGCAAAGAAGAGACGGAAGTCTCTTTTTGGCATTTACCGACTAATCCTCGATAGCTCAGTCGGTAGAGCATCCGGCTGTTAACCGGAGTGTCGTAGGTTCGAGTCCTACTCGGGGAGCTAATGACTATGCAATTTCTGCATAGTCATTTTTTTCTATATTTTTTTGATATTCGATACAGAAACCGATTTTGGAAGAAACCGATATGGAAGCAACCGATTTGGAAGCAACCGATTTTGGAAACAACCGATTTTGGGAAAAATCGATTTTGGAAGAAACCGATTTTGGAAACAACCGATTTTGGAAGAAACCGGTTTAAGATAGGCTTTAAATAGGATGGCAGGTTCCGGTAACGGAATCGCACGTCGGAAAGGATCCCTCGATTACCGTACGGGAAACGGACAAGAAGAACATGGGTTGGAGTTTGAAATTCCTGATTGACAGTATTTTGCTTGGTATCGGATTGGCAATGGACGCATTTTCCGTATCTCTTGCCAACGGCCTGAATGAGCCTCGTATGAAGCGGGCGAAAATGTGCGGAATCGCGGGCGTATTTGCCGGATTTCAGGCTGCTATGCCGATGATCGGCTGGGTTTGCATTCATACGATTGTAAAGTATTTTAAAATATTTGAAAAGCTTATTCCTTGGATCGCTCTTGCGCTGCTTCTGTATATCGGCGGCTCCATGCTGAAGGAAGGAATACAGAACAAGGGAGAAGAAGAAAGCGGAAAACGGACCGGTTTGAAGGAACTTCTGGTACAGGGCGTGGCCACATCCATAGATGCATTATCGGTCGGCTTTACCATTTCCGGTTACGGGCCGGTTATGGCTGTTGTCTGTGCGGCCATTATTGCCGTAATCACGTTCCTGATCTGCTATAGCGGACTGGTTATCGGGAAGAGATTCGGAACGAAGCTGGGAGGCAAAGCGGAAATCGCCGGAGGCATCATTTTGATAGGAATCGGTTTGGAAATTTTCATTACCGGAGTGTTCTTTTAAAATGTCTGACAAATGCGTTGTTTTGGGCAAATTTTCCGGCTTTGAAAAAAAGTGAAAAAATTGCATTTTTACTATTGACGTTTTGCACTTTTTCTATTATAATCATCGTTGTTGCGGCTCCATGGTCAAGCGGTTAAGACATCGCCCTTTCACGGCGGTAACAGGGGTCCGAATCCCCTTGGAGTCATTGTACGAAAGTACGTAGTGCCGATGTGGCTCAATTGGCAGAGCAGCTGACTTGTAATCAGCAGGTTATCGGTTCGAGTCCGATCATCGGCTTGCAGGTTCACCTGCCGCAACAATTGCGGACCATTAGCTCAGTTGGTTAGAGCAACCGGCTCATAACCGGTCGGTCCCGGGTTCGAGTCCCCGATGGTCCATACCTTGAGGGCCAACCCTCATACAACTACATATGGCCCGGTGGCTCAGTTGGTTAGAGCGCCGCCCTGTCACGGCGGAGGTCATGGGTTCGAGCCCCATTCGGGTCGTAAAAGATTTCTTGACACAAGGAAATCTTTGTGAGATAATATATTGTGTCAATTGCATATCCGGGGTCTTAGCTCAGCTGGGAGAGCATCTGCCTTACAAGCAGAGGGTCATAGGTTCGAGCCCTATAGGCCCCATTAATATTCTCTCGTATCGAAAGGTACGGGAGAATTATTAAAATAGTCGGCGTGGTGGAACTGGCAGACACACAGGACTTAAAATCCTGCGGGCTTAATCTCCCGTACGGGTTCGATTCCCGTCGCCGGCAATCATAGGAATTCAAGCGAATTGATACATATCAGTTCGCTTCTTTTTATTTCGGAACAAATTCGGCGCAGGAGTGCGTATGGTTGTTTGGATTACAGTTGCAGTGGAGCCGAATTTTTGGATAATGAGAGCATAGGTGTATAGAATTTATGATATTGATCGGAGGAAAGTATGTCTGAGGTAATTCGGAAGTTTTTAAAGTATGTATCGTACAATACGCAGTCGGATGATTATTCCGAGACCTTTCCGAGTACTGCGGTTCAGCATTTGCTTGCCGAACGCCTGGAAGAGGAACTCCGGAAAATGGGTGCAGCCGATGTTGTCCGGGATACAACGTTCGGATATGTATATGCCAAAATTCCGGCCACACCGGGGATGGAGCAGCGGAAGACGCTTGGATTTCTGGCACATATGGATACGTCTCCGGAGGTGTCCGGGGAAAATGTTCGGCCGCGGATCGTTTCCGATTATGACGGTGGAGACATTTGCCTGAATGATACGGTGCTTTTGAAGCCGGAGGAATTTCCGGAGCTACGGGAGTATGTCGGAAAATCCCTCATCGTGACGGACGGAACGACATTGCTCGGAGCGGACGATAAGGCCGGCATTGCGGAAATCATGACGATGGCGGAGAGACTGCTTTCAAATCCGTCCATCGAACACGGGCCGATTGCGATTGCATTTACGCCGGACGAGGAAGTCGGCAGCGGGGTGGATCACATCGATCTGGCCGCATTTGGCGCGGACTATGCGTACACGGTGGACGGCGGTGCCATCGGGGAACTGGAATACGAGAATTTTAATGCGGCGTCGGCGGTGGTTACCGTGTGCGGCCGCAGCGTGCATCCGGGAGAAGCGAAGAACAAGATGCTCAATGCCGTGCGGATTGCGACCGAATTCGAATCGATGCTTCCGGACAATCAGAAGCCGGAACGGACGGAAGGATATGAGGGCTTCTTTCATTTGAGAGTGCTGAACGGGGACATTGAAACGGCAACAATGGAATATATCATCCGTGACCACGACAGAACGTTATTTGAAGAAAAGAAACGCCGGATAAATGAGATTGCGGAAAGCCTGAATACGAAATACGGCAGCGGTACGGTTTCGGTGGAACTCAAGGACCAGTATTACAACATGAGAGAAGTCATCGAAGACGGAAATATGTTCCTTGTGGACAAGGCGAAGGCGGCGATGGAAAGCCTCGGAATGGTTCCGAAAATTCAGCCGATTCGCGGCGGCACGGACGGGGCCCGTCTGTCATTTATGGGTGTTCCGTGTCCGAACCTTTGCACCGGAGGACATAATTTTCACGGACGATACGAGTATATTTGTATCGAATCCATGGAGGCAATCGTCAACCTCTTGACAGAACTTGCCAAATGCGTGTAAATTGACAGCAGAGACATCGAAGATACGGCAGCGTTATTATTTTCAAAAGGAGGTACTCTATGGTTCAGCAAATTGTAAAAAATCCCCTGTTTCTGGCAATGAAATCGGACGAGGCGACGGATTGCCCGGAAGACCGGAAAATCATTCAGGATCTGAAGGATACACTGAAGGCCAACGGCGGCATTTGCGTCGGGATGGCAGCCAATATGATTGGGGCACGAAAACGCATTATTATCGTCACCATGGGCTTTTTCAATGTACCGATGGTAAATCCGGTCATCGTGGAAAAAGAAGAGCCGTACGAGACCTCGGAGGGGTGTCTGTCGCTGACCGGAGTCCGTACCGTAAAGCGGTATAATAAAATTACGGTGGAATATCTGGACGAGGAGTTTCGACCGAAACGAACGGAATATACCGGGCATATTGCGCAGATTATCCAGCACGAATATGATCATACGCGCGGGATTGTAATCTGATTGTCAGACCATACGCGCGGGATTGCACTCTGATTGTCAGACCAAAAGGAAACGGAAATGAAGGAAACATCATTATCAGACTATTTGAAACGGCAGACCGAGCAGCCGGAGAAGCTCATTTTGAGTAATCCGCGCAAAGGTGTGACTCCGGAATACCGACGGGTGGTATATGTCAGAAAGAAAACCGGATACCAGCGGGAAGCCTATACGGAAAAACAGGTCTTTCACAAAAATATGACCGGAGCGGAACTGCCGGATGACGCGGAACGTATGTTTGCCGAGTATCGGCAGTGCAATTTGTTCTACACGGGTAGAACGGTGGAACTGAAATATTCGAAATCCGGACAGCTGATGCTCTCGGAAAGCAAAACCGGCGCAGCGACGGCAGCGGCGACAGCGGCAACGGAACATAACCGTGAAAAGAAGTATCTGATTCCGGAAGGTACGGTATTGCCGGCACTGACGGATATGGGAATTTTCACGGCGGAGGGCAAAGTCGTTGCCTCGATGTATGACAAGTTTCGTCAGATTAACCGCTTTGTGGAGCTGGTGGAGGACGCCATTGACTGCCTGCCGAAAAACCGACCGGTGTACATTTTGGATTTCGGTTGCGGAAAGTCGTACCTGACATTCATTTTGTATTATTATTTTACGGAAATAAAGCGGATGGACGTGCACATTACGGGACTGGATCTGAAAGAGGATGTCATCCGGCACTGCAATGAGGCGGCCAAACGGTACGGATATACCAATTTGAAATTTGAAATGGGCAATATCGACGGGTATCGCACCGACGACCCGATTGACATGGTCGTGACGCTGCACGCCTGCGATGTGGCAACGGATTTTGCCCTGTTTAATGCGATTTGCTGGAAGGCGTCTTTGATTTTGTCGGTTCCGTGCTGCCAGCATGAGATGAATCGCGAAATGAAGACCAATCGGATGCCGCTTGTCGGACGTTACGGCATTGTGAAGGAACGGATGGCGGCACTGATGACCGACGCGATTCGTGCCAATCTGCTGACGGCGTGCGGATACAAAACGCAGATTTTGGAATTTGTGGATTTGTCGCATACGCCGAAAAACCTTCTGATTCGCGCCAATCGAACGCTGCTTCCGATGAGCACGAAAATGAGGGCACTGCAGGAAGCGGAACAACTGATGGCAGAGTTCGGATACGAACAGAAATTATATGCAATGCTTCGGGAACAGAACAGGCTTCCGAAGGAATCCGAAAAAAAGCAGGAAAATCTCTAAAATAATGCTTGACAATCAGAACATCGGAAGGTACAATGTCTCTTGTCGTCAAGACGTGTGCGTGTAGCTCAGCTGGATAGAGCACTTGGCTACGGACCAAGGTGTCGGGAGTTCGAATCTTCTCACGCACGGAAAAAGGGATCGCTTTTTAGCGGTCCCTTTATTACGTAATAGTACTTTTCAGGCCCACGAATTTCAGAAGCCCGAATTAAAGGAACCTGAATTTGAGAAGCCTGAATTTGAGAAGCCCGAATTTGAGGAACCGAATTAAAGAAGCCCGAATTTCAGGCCCACGATTGTCGGGTTTTCGGAATTGCCGATGCAGCCGCGAACGAGCCGGGAAATGACCGGCAACGGGTGCAGTACAGGGTTTCATTATTTACGCAAAGGAAACGGATATGGGATTGTATGAATTTATTGCCCCCTGTCATTTTGGACTGGAGGCTGTTTTGAAGCAGGAGATTCGAAATCTCGGCTATGAGATTGTTAAGGTCGAAGACGGCCGTATTACGTTCTCCGGGGATGAGACGGCATTTTGCCGGGCCAATATTTTTCTGAGAACGGCCGAACGTGTGCTGTGGAAGGTCGGCGAGTTTACGGCGACAACATTTGAACAGCTGTTTGAGGAAACCAAAAAACTGCCGTGGGAAGAAATTCTGCCGGCGGACGGAAAATTCTGGGTCACCAAAGCAACGTCCATCAAAAGCGCACTGTTCAGTACGTCCGATATTCAGTCCATTATGAAGAAGGCCGTTGTGGAGCGCATGAAGGAACGGTATCGCATGTCGTGGTTCCCGGAAACGGGCAATGAGTATCCGATTCGGGTATCCGCCATCAAGGATGTGTTTGTGGTCGGAATCGACACGTCGGGAGAATCCCTGCACAAGCGCGGGTATCGAAAACTGGTCGGAAAAGCACCGATCAGCGAGACACTGGCGGCGGCACTCATTTCGCTGACGCCATGGAGAGACGACCGGATTCTGGTGGATCCGTTTTGCGGTAGCGGCACCATCCCGATTGAGGCGGCGATGATCGGAATGAATATGGCGCCCGGTGCGATGCGGACGTTCCGGTGTGAAACCTATCGGGAACTGATTGACGAGACGCTCTGGAAGCAGGCGAGAGAAGAGGCAAATGACGGAATCCGCAGGGATGTCCGGATGCAGATTCAGGGATTTGATATTGACAAGGATGCAATTTCCATTGCCCGCCAGAATGCGCAGGCGGCCGGAGTCGCGGACCGGATTCATTTTCAGGTGCGTGCGGTCAAGGAACTGCGTCATCCGAAGAAATACGGGTTCATCATAACCAATCCGCCGTACGGAGAGCGGTTGGAAGACAAGAAGGATTTGCCGGAACTGTACAGGCAAATCGGCGACGTCTATCGCGGGCTGGACTCGTGGTCGATGTATCTGATTACTTCATATGAGGATGCCGAGCGGTATTTGGGACGCACGGCGGACAGGAACCGGAAGATTTACAACGGTATGATTAAGACGTATTTTTATCAGTTTATGGGCCCGAAGCCGCCGAAGCAAAGCCGGCCGGCCGAGAACGGGAACCCGGAACAGTGAGGACGGATATGGAAAAGAAGCAGATTATTTTCGCAACCGGGAATGCACACAAGGTTTTGGAAGTGAAGGCAATTCTCGGAAATGTATATGATATTGTGTCCATGAAAGAGGCAGGAATTTCCGCGGATATCGTGGAGGACGGAACGTCATTTGAGGAAAATGCGCTGATCAAGGCAAGAACGGTCAGCCGATTGTCCGGGAAAATGGCGATGGCCGATGATTCCGGGCTGGAAGTTGACTATATGGACAAGGCACCGGGCATTTATTCGGCCCGATTCCTGGGAGAAGATACCGATTACAAAATCAAAAATCAATATATCATTGACCAGCTGAAGGACGCACGGCCGGAAGAGCGCACCGCCCGTTTCGTGTGCGCGATTGCCTGCGTATGGCCGGACGGCCGCGAGGAGGTTGTGCGCGGTACGATAGAGGGAGAAATCGCCCATGCCGCAGCAGGAGAAAACGGCTTCGGATACGATCCGATTTTCCTGGTACCCGAACTCGGGGTTACAACGGCAGAGCTGCCACCGGAGCAGAAAAATGCAATCAGCCACCGGGGAACCGCACTTCGCAAAATGAAAGAGCGGCTGGAACAGTTGGAAGCATAAAGCCGGGGAAAGCGGTTATTTCCACAAAAATGAAAAAGTTGTATCAACCTGCAGGATGTCCGGGGAAAACGGTTATTTCTGTAAAAATGAAAAAAGTTTTATAAACTTGTTGACATTTGAGGTTGTTGGTGATAATATAAATCTCGCGTCTGATACGGGGTGTGGCTCAGTTTGGCTAGAGCACCTGATTTGGGATCAGGAGGTCGCAGGTTCAAATCCTGTCACCCCGATCCGATTTCAAAAAGCCTCGTTTCTTTGCGGGTGTAGTTCAATGGTAGAACACTAGCCTTCCAAGCTAGACACGTGGGTTCGATTCCCATCACCCGCTTGTATACGAGCGGTGCATTTCTTCACTGCTCGTATGTTTTTTGTCAGAGGACAAAAATGTGCTAGTAGCTCAGTTGGATAGAGCAACGGCCTTCTAAGCCGTGTGTCGGGGGTTCGAATCCCTTCTGGCACAATTCCGGTTCGGAAACCGGCTTCCAAAGAAGCCCCTTAATTGTATATGGTGGATATAGCGCAGTTGGTTAGCGCGCCAGATTGTGGCTCTGGAGGCCTTGGGTTCGAATCCCAATATCCACCCTTGAGAAGCCTTTTGAGAATCAAAAGGCTTCTTGTTTCATAGTGGGCCATCGCCAAGCGGTAAGGCACAGGGTTTTGATCCCTGCAGTCGCTGGTTCGAATCCAGCTGGCCCAGATACAGTCTCAGCAGTGATGCTGGGACTTTTTTTATCTCATAGGAAAGTTCGTCCTATGAGATAAAAAAACGCTCCGCGAGGATGCACACGCCTGTGCAGAGGAAAAATGTCGCTTCGCGACGCACAGGCGGCGCGAGCATATCGCAAGCGATATGCTTTGTTCTTATTGGACCTTACGTCCGATAACGAAAACACGCCCCGCGGGGATGCGCACGCTTTGGGAAGGAAAGCTTGTCGCTGCCGTGATGCTTTTTCCGGAAAATGCAATGGAATTTATCGGAAATTAATGATTTTTCGGCGCGATTCATTTTTCTAAAAAAAATAGTGAAATTCCCAAAAAAATGTGATATGATATGCTTGTATGTAATTCTAATTTACATCATAAGGCACCGCAACAGCGGAATTTTTTTAAAGGAGAATAAAAATATGGGACTTATCAGTGCACTTATTGGTTCTACCAGTACTGTTTTGGCAGATCAGTGGAAGGAATTCTTCTATTGTGATGCACTGCCGACAGATGTTCTTGTTCGCAAAGGGGAAAAGAGAATTGGAAAGAAAAGCTCCAATACCAAGGGGAGTGACAATATTATTTCAAACGGATCGGTTGTTGCGGTTGCAGACGGTCAGTGTATGATTATTGTTGAGCAGGGCAAAATCGTTGAGGTTTGTGCAGAGCCCGGTGAGTTCATTTATGATACTTCGACCGAACCGAGCATTTTCTACGGCGGACTCGGCAAAGGTATTCTGAACACATTTAAGCAGATCGGCAAGCGTTTTACGTTTGGCGGAGATACCGGCAAAGACCAGAGAGTTTATTATTTCAATACGAAGGAATTGATTGATAATAAGTTCGGCACACAGAACCCGATTCCGTTCCGTGTGGTGGATTCCCGTATCGGTTTGGATATCGACGTGGATCTTCGCTGCAACGGTGTTTATTCCTACCGTGTTGCAGACCCGCTTTTGTTCTATACGAACGTATGCGGCAACATCGAATATGAATACAAGAGATCCGAGCTGGATACTCAGCTGAAGACGGAATTTATCAGCGCGTTGCAGCCGGCTCTGGCAAAGATGTCCGATTTGGAACTTCGTCCGAGTGCAATTCCCGCTCATGCCGAGGAACTCAGCCAGGCAATGAATGATGCATTGTCTCAGAAATGGGTAGCAATCCGCGGTCTTGCGGTTGTCAATGTTGCAATGAACCCGATTACTCTGTCTCCGGAAGATGCTACGATGATCAAGCAGGCTCAGCAGGCAGCAATGTATCGCGATCCTTCCATGGCAATGGCAGCAAGTATTGCGGCAACCAACGATGCAAAGCGTTTGGCTGCTCAGAATGAAGGCGGCGCAACGAACGGATTTATCGGCCTGAATATGGCTCAGAACGTTGATAACGGAACCATTCAGACACTGGCCTCGATGGCAGCACAGAAACAGGAAAAGGAAGCTGCGGCAGCGGCAGCAGCACCGGCAAATTCCTGGACATGCTCCTGCGGCGCGGTAAATACCGGAAAATTCTGTGCGGAATGCGGCGCTCCGAAGCCGGCTCCTGCCGGAACCTGGACCTGCTCCTGCGGTGCGGTAAATACCGGAAAGTTCTGCGCGGAATGCGGCGCAAAGAAGCCTGCAGCGGCAGTATATAAGTGCAATAAGTGCGGTTGGGTACCGGAAGATCCGTCCAATCCGCCGAAATTCTGTCCGGAGTGCGGAGATATTTTCAATGAGGATGATCAGAACTAGGAGGGGCTTATATGGATGTTGAAGGCTACAAGTGTCTGTGTTGCGGCGCCCCGCTTTTGTGGGATGCGACCGAGCAGATCATGAAGTGTACATCCTGTGACAACAAGTATTCGCTTGATACTTTGGATCAGGCAAAACGCGCGGATGAGGCGGCAGCAGCACAAGCAGATCACTTCAACTGGGAAGAATATCATGTGGATGACCAGATTACCGAGGCGGTAGCATATACGTGCCCGTCCTGCGGTGCGGATATTATCGTAGACGGTACCGTGGCGGCGGATCGTTGCCCTTATTGTGACAATGTGGCAATCATGAAACCGCAGGTAACCGGTATGATTAAGCCGGATTGTATTATACCGTTCAAACTGACGAAGGACGAGGCGAAAGCACAGCTTCTGAAATTCTATGAAGGAAAAAAGCTTCTTCCGGATCGGTTTACGTCACAGAATCATATGGATGAGATTACCGGTGTGTATGTACCGTTTTGGCTGTTTGACTGTGAAGCGGATGCAAATGTACAATACGACGCAACCAGAACTTCCGGTTGGACGTCAGCCGGGTACAACGTTACCAAGGTTGATCATTATCTGATTTCCAGAAAAGGAAATCTGAAATTTGAAAAAGTGCCGGTGGACGGCTCCGTGAAAATGGACGATGCGTATATGGATGCCATTGAACCGTATGATTATTCGGCTCTGGTTCCGTTTGATCAGGCATATTTGTCCGGATTCGTGGCAAATAAGCCGGACGTTGAAGTGAAGGACTGCTTCGGGCGGGCAAATGATCGAATTTCAAACAGCGCGGAGGAGGCAATGCGTGCCTCAGTAGCAGGGTATGGTTCGATAACAACCAAATCCAAAAGCATTACGACAGGACGAAGTCAAATCAAATATGCATTGCTTCCGGTATGGCTTCTGACAACGAAATACGAAGGCAAGGTATATACATTTGCGATGAACGGTCAGACCGGCAAAATGGTTGGTGAACTTCCGGTTGATCAGAAAAAATACAAACTGCGTAAATGGCTTCTGACAGGGGTTATTTTGGCAGTCGGTTTATTGATTACGGCATGCGCAGGAGGTTGGTTATGATGAAACGTAAACTCTTACTGCTCATATGTTGTATGGTACTTCTTGGTACTATGATGTGTTCCGGCGCCTTTGCCGCAGAAACGGAACGGATATTCGACGAAGCAGGTATTTTGAGTGACAGCGATATCAATGAATTACAGAATCGAATTGAGAAATTCCGTTCGGAAAACGGTATTGACGTTGTAATCTGGACCGTAAATCAGGAAAATTTGCCGTATGATATGCTGATGACCTATACCGATGACTGGTACGATAACGGAATTCTTACCAAAGGATTCGGAGAAGACGGCTTGCTGGTGTTCCTGAATATGTGTGATGATGAGGACGGCCGTGATTACTGGATAAGCGGATGTGAAAGAGGAGCCGAACTGTTTGACACTTATTTCTTTGACTGTGTTGAGAACAAATCGAAGTTTGTATCCAAGCTGAAGTCCGGGGATTATTCCGATGCATTCTTGGAAGTTATCGAACTTGCCGATAAATTTGCAAAACAGGCGGAAACCGGAGAGCCTTACAGTGAATCGAATCCATATAAGGAAAAGATGGGCGTATTGGCTGCGATTATTGCAGCCGTGATAGAATTCTTTGTATCGCTGGGAATCGGAAGCGGATATGCCGGATCGCTTGCATCGAAGATGAACAATGCGATTTCTAAGCATGATGCCAAAGATTATATTGTGATGGATAAGAGCAATATCGAAAATCTCGGCGAGACATTCCTGTACTCCAATGTAACACGTACAAAAATTGTGACAAATACCGGAACACGTTCCGGTGGCGGTGGAAGCAGTATTCATATATCCAGCGGCGGACATTCACACAGCGGCGGTGGCGGACATTTCTAAAATACCGATAGACTACAATAGTAGAATAAATAACGGGCATGATTTTATAACGAAATCATGTCCGTATTTTTTGTATCGGAAACGGTATTCGATACGGTAAAAATGTTCCGGGAGAATGCCAAATGATTTGCAACGCAATTTTGTCGCCAAAGCAATTCAAAAGCCGTGTGTCCGGTCACGTGCGGCAGGGGTTCCCGGCGGATGTCGAAAATGTGTTAATATCGTGACATTTGCATGCAAATACTTGACTTTGACGGATATATCATATATCGTATATGATAGGTTGGTATGTAAAATTATCAAGTGTGAATAAAAATACAGAAAGGGGATCTATATGAAATTTTGTAATCAATGCGGAACTCAATTGGATGACAGTGCAAGATTCTGCAAGAATTGCGGAGCAATGCAGCCGATTTTGAATGAAGTAAAGGATGTTGCAAAGGATGCGGCAGCAGAAACCGTTGAAGCAGCAACCGAGACTGTGGAAGCAGTTGCTGAAACAGCAAGCGAGACAGTAGCCGAGACAGTAACTGAGGCAACAGAAGAAGTAAAGGACGCAGCAGCGGAAACCGTGGCAGCAGCAACCGAGACTGTGGAAGCAGTCGCTGAAACAGCAAGTGAAACAGCAAGCGAGACAGTAGCCGAGACGGCAGAGGCAGTAACTGAGGCAACAGAAGAAGTAAAGGACGCAGCAGCAGAAACCGCTGAGGCAGCAAACGAGACGGCCGAAACTGCAGTTGAAACAGCAACCGATACTGTGGCAGCAGTCGCTGAAGCAGCAACCGAAACAGTCGCTGAGACTGCCACCACAGCGAATGTTGGTACGGAAACACCTGTGGCAAACAGTAATCTGATTTATTGCAAGGAATGCGGAACACCTTTGGACAGCAATATGAAGTTCTGCAAGAATTGCGGCGCTTTGTTGCCGGTTCTTCATACCGCAAATCAAGCGGCTGCCAACAAACCGATTACTCCGATTATGCCGATTGCACCGAATACCCAGAACGTCGCAAATCGTGTCACGGCACCCGTAAAACCGGTTTCCGAGAAGTCGAAGAAGAAATCCAAGAAACCCTTGATTTTCGGAATTATTGCGGTTCTTTTGGTTGCTCTTGGCGTGGGTGCATTTTTCCTGATTCGCGAAATGAAGAAAACAGAAACAATTGATGCATCCAAACTGGTTACGGTTACCGGTTATGGCCCGAACGGGTTCGGATCGGTTGCGGTTGTGCTGGCAGATAGCAAAGAAATGTCAGATTTGCTGAATGCACCGGATGATGCAAATCCGTATCCGGGATTGTGGAAATATTTGTATGAAATGACCAAAGAACGTCAGGAGCAGTATCCGGACGGAACGCTTTCCTGGATAAAGCAGCATGCGAGTGAGTATTTTGAGTCGTCCTCCGCATGGAAAGAATTGAAGGGGGACAAACGCGAAGAAGCGATTGATGCATTGATGGATTTGAAGATTTCCGTAAAGGATCCGAAAGACGGACAGTATTCCATCGGGGATGTTGTAACAATCGTTGTTGAGGCCGATGAGGACGATCTGAAGGACGCGCATTTGAAGTTAACAAATACCACTTTCGAGTATACGCTGAAAGAGGAAGATTTGGCAGAATGCAACGAAATCAATCCGTTTGAAGGATTTCAGGTAACCTGTGAAGGGTATGAAAATGCGCCGAAGATTGAATATGATTTCAAAACCATTGATTCGAAAATCGCATCGCTCTTTGTTTATTCGGTAGATATGGAATCGTTGAGAAATGCAAAGAAGAACGGTGACAAGATCATTTTCAATGCGATGAATCCGGCGGATACGTCCAAGGGTTATTTCACACATTCGGATGGAAATACTACCCGGTATTACAAGTATGATCCGGATAAATATCAGTTCACCTACGTTTGCAACGGCTTAAAGGAAGCGGTAGAGTATGATTTGTTTAATGGTATCAAAATCCTTTATGACGGTGTCAGCCCGAGACTCAACCTTACGATAGATACATCAGAAATGGACAAGATTTGTCAGGATAACGTTTCCTACAAAATTAAGAAGAAAAATGAAAATGCGAACAGCTACTGGTCTATCGATGAGGAGTATGTGATTACCGCAACGGTATATGACGAGGACGCATTTACGGAAAACGGATATACGATTGATGCGACGAAACAGATGACGGGAACGGTTCCGAGCAATTTGCCGCACATTCTCGGAAAGGCAGATGCTTCTATCGAGATTGATCCGGCAGATGTGTTTAATTATGATTTCGAGCAGTTCGTCGGAACGGACGGATTGCCGAATGTCCGCTTGACGGACAGAACGGTTGAGTCGATTGACGACATGAGCTTCGAAAAGACAGCTCTGTTCCTGTATACGCAAGGCAACGAAGAGCGAAATGCTCTTTGGAGTGTCGTGAAATTGAATGTTACCTTAAAATTGACGGATGAATCCACCGAACAGCATGAGTTCTTCTATTTGCACAAATACGAGAATGCCTATACCATAGATTGCGAAACGGTGGTAGCACCCGAAGAGTGGAAGATCCATACTTACCAGACATGGGAAGAAGTCGAAGCTGCATTTGAGGAGTATGCAAATCAGGACGGCGTGGAAATGATTCCGCTGAATTCGTAATTGACTGTAGCAATATGAAAATGCCAATCCCCGGGAGGATTTCGCTTCCGGGGATTTTTTTGCGTAAAAATGTTTGTGCTTTCCATGGAAGGACAACGGAAAAACGGATGTAAGTCGAGTGAATTTCAACGAATTTTCGCAAAATCTTGCTTTTTCTACGAATTGTGTTATTATTTTAGAAATTCTTTATGGGGGAAATAAATAAGAATCGGAAACAGGAGGTCGGTTATGAGAAAAAAATTGTTGATGCTGATTGCTTGCCTGGTGATGGCCGGCGCAATTCAAATGGGCGCCGCATTTGGATTGGAAACAATAACCAATGTGGAACTTTCGGACGATGGCGTGCTTACCTGCGACAGAGCTCAGAATCCAGCGACGTATTTGGTGCTGCAAGTGAAGATTGGGTACACAGCGGTAAATGTGGACGTCTTACAAAATCAAAAAACAGTCAGTGTTGATTTGGCAGGATTAGCTGCCAATTGGGGATATGCTAGTGGTGATTATGAGGTCGTTATTTTCTATCGAAAGACCAATTACGCTCATAACGAGTGGTCAGTCGTTTCTGAACCATATACGTTGACGTACCATCATACGGCAAAAATGGGCTCCACAACGGAAATATGGTTCGATTGTGCGACCGTGTGCTGGAATGAAGTTAAGAAGGCGGAGTATTACGAAGTATACTTGACGGATCCGGATACCAATACGAAAGTCTCGCCCACTTTTAAACTTCCGGCCAGCCGAACGAGTTGTGACATGTCCACACAGATGAAGGCCGGGAACAGATACAGGGCAGTCGTGAGGGCATTTGCCGAGGGGTATATCGATGGAGATCCGGAGACTTCCGGGACGTATAGTTATGTCGGACAGGAGACCATGAAAGGAGTCGAGTGGTATAATCAGGGACAGCTTCATTGGGAACAGTATCCCGGTGCGACTAAATATGTGCTTAAGTTCGGATATGATACCTATGAAACGACGGACACAAAGTATAACGTACTTACGAAAATGACTGAAAAAGAGTATCCCGGCGGAGATTATGAGCTTTCCATTTATGCGATGAGCGGTAAAAAGAATATTATTTCCAAGGTTACGAAGATAACGTATCAGCATATATCAAATAAGGTATTCTATGTGGATTTCGATGCCAACGGCGGAAGCGGGGTCATGAGAAGTGCTGTGGCGAAAAGTCCGTATGTCGTTCCGGGTTGCAGTTATCGTGCACCGGACGGCTGTGCCTTCAAGTACTGGAAACTGTCGGGACCGAATACCATCGTGTACCCCGGCAATTCGATAACGCTTGATAAAGATATTATTTTGGTGGCAGTATGGGAACATCGATATACCTTGTCCTTTCAAATGAACGGACACGGGAAACAGATTGCTTCCAAAACGCTGCCGGAGAACGGATCCATTTCTCTTCCGACGAATCCGACAGAAGAAGGCTGGATTTTTGAGGGATGGTACACGGATGCGAAACTTACGACGCCTTTCCAATATGGAAGTATCAAGGCGAATATGACACTGTATGCCAAATGGACTGAGGACAAGGCGGTTGAAATCGAATCGCTGACCAATGCATGGTACGGGGTCACTCTGAAGTGGAAGCCGGTTGGCGGGTATTTCACGGTTGTGTATCGGAAAGCCCCAAATGAGTCGAATTGGACGGAACTGAGTACGACCGATACAAACGGATATTATGACAAAACCGCAAAAAACAATACGGTATATTCGTATGCACTGGCACTGAAGAAGAAGGACACCGGCGTCACATGCAATAAGGGAAATGCCAAGAGCATTTTGTTTATGGCACCTCCGACAATCAGCTCTGTCAGCAATGTCAGCGGCGGAGTTCAGGTGACATGGTCTGCGGTTGAAGGTGCGGACGGATACTTTGTGTATCGAAAAGATACTCAGGCCGGAACCTGGCATATGATCGGGTCCACGCAGAAGAACCTTTCCTTTACCGACCGGACGGTCAGCAGCGGAGTTGTTTATTATTATGCCGTCAAGAGTTTTCGGAAAGACGGCGATGCGAATATCTGCAGCGCTTCCAGTTCGGCCAGGAATACGATTTATCTGAAAAACAATTACATTTCCAAGCTGTCGAATTCCGCAGCAGGTATTTTGAATGTGGAATTCAGCAAGACTCCGAACTGTACCGGGTATGAAATCGTATACGGCCTCAAATCGAATCTCAGTGACGGAATTACGGTTCCGGTGAAAACTGCGACAGCAGTGAACAAGACGATTTCCGGGCTGAAGAAGGGAACCACGTATTATGTTAAGGTTCGTGCTTACAAGACGATGGGAGGCTACACCTTCTACAGTGAGTGGAGTGCAGTCAAGAGTCTGACTCTGACAAAGTAACAGGATTGTCCGGGAAAACGGAATCGGAACGGGATGTATCCGATACGGTGTTGTTACTTGGCAAAGAGAACAAAAAACAAATAGTAATAAATTCAGCCGGCACTTCGGTGCCGGCTGTTTTTGTCGTTATGACAGCTGATTTAAAATGCGGATAACAGGACTTGAACCTGCACGTCTGTTGACAATAGAACCTAAATCTATCGCGTCTGCCAGTTTCGCCATATCCGCGTATGTCGGTGAAAAACTTCGGAACCCGACAACGGTTTGATTGTATCATCGGAACCGGACATTGTCAATGTCGGAAACAGGTCGCCGGAAAACGGATGCGTCAGGCGGTCCGGACAGCGGTCGGAACCGGAAAAAAACGGCACAATGTCCGAAACCGGAAAAAACCGGCACAGTGTCCGGAACCGGAACGCTCCGGGGGGTCTCCCTGACGGCGATTACCAGCCGGAAGGAAAATACGGACAGTGCTTCTCGGAAAATGCGGCACGGTAAATGACGAAGCAGCCGCATTCCCGGCACATTCCTCCCGACAATGAGGCACAGGCCTCACAAATCGTCAGACGCTGTTCGTAAACCGCAGAATCACACCGCTCGGACGGCTCGATGGCGAGAATATAGTCCCGAAGCCGGTTTTGAACATCCTCTTCCCGTATCCCGGCAAGAAGGCATTTCCGACAGGGAATACGGTAATCGGAGGCGGGCTGCTCCGACGATTCGGAAGCAGCCGTCCCGCTGAAATTGTTTGGTTCAAGCGAACTTGACATAACGGAAGAACCTCCCGATTATCATACAATACAAATATTATTTGACCGATGCCGTCGATACAACGGAGAGCATCATTTTGCGGATGCCGGTGCTGCACCGGAGAGCATCATTTGGTAAATGTCAATGTTACGACGGAGCAAGGCGGAAGGGTAATGGTGCAGTTGTCCTGTTCGTCGAGCACACAGTCAAGGAATGTGGTGTCGTGAACTTCATTTGGATTGTCGAAGGAGTTGAAGGCACGCACATCGTCGGTCAGAATCCGGCCGGTCCAGCAGTTGTAATGATCGTCCAGCGTGGTGTTGAGGCGATAGGTCTCGGTCAGGCTGGCATTGACCAGAGTCACCGTCAGGGCATCGTCGCGGACGGAAGCGGACACGCTGAGATCGGCAAAATCGCCGCCTTCATGTTTGACAAAGGAATCCTCCAATATTGTTTCTACAAGAGTAGAATCCTGATGAGCCTTGTACATGGAGAATACATAGTAGGTCGGGGTCAGAATCATTTTCGGACCGTCCGTCAGCACTACGGACTGCAGAACATTGACAACCTGGGCAATGTTGGCCATCGGAATACGGTCGGCGTGCGCATTGAAAATATTCAGGTTCAATGCGGCTACGATGGCGTCTCTCATGGTGTTCTGCTGATATAAGAAGCCGGGATTGGTTCCGGGCTCGACATCGTACCAGCAGCCCCATTCGTCAACGACCAGCCCGATTCGGTGGTCCTTGTCGTATTTGTCCATAATCGCCAAATGCTTGTCGATGATTCCGTCGATTCGCAGCGTGTTGAAAATGGTGGAATAGTAATCTTCGTTGGTAAAGTCGGTCGCCGAGCCTTTGTGCGCCCAGTCGCCTCGCGGAATGGTATAGTAGTGAAGGCTGATTGCGTTGGTCAGGAACGGGTTCAGCATTTTCATCATCACTTCGGTCCAGTTGTAGTCCTCGGCATTCGGTCCGCAGGCGATTCGGTACAGGCGGTTGTCTCCGTAGTTCTTGGCAAATGATGAAAACTGCCGGTACTGGCAGGCATAATATTCCGGAGGCATATTTCCGCCGCAGCCCCAGTTTTCGTTGCCGATTCCGAGGTACTTCAGTTTCCAGGGATTTTCGCGGCCGTTTTTCTTTCGCAAATCGGTCATCGGGGAAACGTTTGAGGATGTCATGTATTCGACCCATTCGGAAAGCTCCCGAACCGTGCCGCTGCCGACATTTCCGCAAATATAAGGCTCACATCCGAGCTGATCGCACAGCTCCAGAAATTCGTGGGTTCCGAAGCTGTTGTCCTCGGTTACGCCGCCCCAGTTTGTGTTGATCATGGTTGCCCGGTCTTCCAGCGGGCCGATACCGTTTTTCCAGTGGTACTCGTCGGCAAAACATCCGCCCGGCCAGCGCAGTACCGGAATCCCCATTTCCTTCAGCGCGCCGACAACGTCATCCCGCATGCCGTTGTGGTTCGGAATGTTCTGATTGTCACGGACGAAAATGCCGTTGTAAATGCAGCGTCCGAGATGTTCCGAAAAATGTCCGTAAATCTCTTTATGGATGGTTGCTTTTTGATTTTTGGTATGAATTGCAAGTGTTTTCCGTATCATTTCCAATACCTCCTCCAAGAGTAATGTAATAGTTACAGAGTAGCCGAAATGAGGGAAAAAAGCAAGGGAGAATCTTGGCTATATGCGATGGAATTTCTTACCCGGCATTCCGCCCGGCGCGCGACAGACAAGACCCGAAAAATGATGGATAATTTTTGCGGAGCAGGCATTTGGCATCGGGACGGATGGTTGCTTTTTATCGGGATAGATGCTTGCTTTTTATATGTTCGTATGCTACAATAATGGGTAACACTGGAATCGTATAAGCAATTATGCTTTGCGGGAAAATGACAGGCATCGGGAGGTACTTTTATGGCAAAAATATACGTCCTTTTTGCGGACGGCACGGAAGAAATCGAAGGCTTGACGGTCGTTGATATTTTACGGCGCGGCGGGCAGGAAACGATTACGGTTTCCGTGACCGGTCGGGAGCTGATTGAGGGCTCTCACAATATTCGGTTTTATACGGACCGGTTATTTGACGAAGAGGAGCTGAAGGACGGAGATATGCTTGTCCTGCCGGGAGGAGGCAACGGGACGAAGGCGCTGGCGGCGCATGAGGGCGTCCGGAAGCTGCTGACGGCATATTGCGAGGCGGACAAATACATCGGTGCGATCTGTGCGGCCCCGAGCGTTTTGGGAATGAACGGCCTGCTTAGGGGTAAGCGGGCAACCTGTTATCCCGGATTCGAAGAGAAACTGCTCGGAGCGGAGATTACCGGAGAGGCGGCTGTCATCGACGGCCGGATCATTACCGGAAAGGGTATGGGGGTATCCAAAGAATTTGCGTTGGCGCTTCTTTCGGTGCTGGATGACGGAGAAGCCAAACGGGTTGCGGAGAGTATTCAGACAGTATAGGGACGGAAGCTGTGCCGGAGATTGTGTGACGCGTGACACCCGGTATTCAGACAGCGTAAGGGACAGAAGACATACGGAGGTTTACGGAATTATGGGAAGCATTGAAGAAGAAAAACAGAGAATACGGGAACTGGAACAGGAATTGGAACAGCAGCGGGCAAAATATCGCATTATTTCGGGTATGGTTCACTGCGGTTTGTGGGAATACAATATTGCTTCGGGCGAGCTGGAACAGAGCCGAAGCGTGGAAGGCATGGCATCCCGGGATGTTTTGCGGATTCCGTCGTTCCGAACGACGATGGAACAGAGCGGTCTGGTAGCGGAGGAAGACCGGGACATTTTCGAGGCGTTGTGCGACAGTCTGGAACACGGCGACGAGGCATTTTCGTATGACATGCGGGCGTATATTGATGAGAAGACCAGAATCTGGCTTCGTTACGAGGGATATACGGTCTTTGACGATAACGGAAATCCGCTCAAGGTTATCGGCCGTACGCTGAACGTGGACAAGGAGAAGAAGGCGGAGTCCGTTATCATTAAGGAATCCGAAACCGACCCCGTAACCGGATTGTATACGCAGGTATCCATTCAGGAACGTCTGGAGGATATGATTAAGAAAAGCACGGACAACGAACGGTTTGCGCTGTTTGTCCTGAACATTGATGATTTTGACGGAATTACCAATACGTGGGGACATGCATACGGCGATTATGTATTGGAGAAACTGTCCAAGGGCCTGCAGTCCATTTTCATGGATAATGATGCGATGGGCCATGGCGAAGATGATGAGTTTATCCTTTTGAAGGTTGGCGTGAAGGGACCCGCGGACGTGTATTCCATTGCCCGCGCCATCGCAAGAGCGGCGGAACGAATCGAGCTCAAGAAGGAAAATAAGCTCAGCGTCAGTCTCGGTGTGTCCATTTTCCCGCTGGACGGCAAAGATTACGGAAGCCTGTATCGGAAGGCGGTTATTGCGCTGGAAGAAACCAAGAAAAATCCGAATGCCACCTGCACCATGTACGAGGATGCCTTGAGCGTACATCAGCAGTATCATCCGAAGAAAGAGTCCGCACAGCAGCCGAAAACGGAGGCCCAGAAGGTCGTTCAGGCCCAGCAGAGTTCGCAGTACGGACCGGTTGAAAAATATATCGTGAACAAAACCTTTGACATGCTGGCAGGAAACGGAACCGGCGCGGAAGAGGTGGTACGCATTTTCGAAGAAATCGGTAAGTATTACAAATACCGCCGCATTTACACCATTCAGTACGATATCCGGAAGCAGCTGGCCAAGGTGCGGTACGACTGGGAAGCGGAGAAGAATACCTATTATACGACATTTGACAAGGTTATACGGGAGAATTTCAAGGCCATTCGGTCCCGGTTTGCAAATGACCGGCTGTTTATGGCTGCCAACACCGCACAGTTAGGTATTGCGATGCCGGAGGAAATTCGGGATTTGTACGGCAATTCGTCCCTGTTCCAGTACGTTATCATCGATAACGAGGAAACATTTGCCTGCATTTGCTTTGAGAAGGAAGTCAATCAGGCGTGGGGCAAGGAAGAGCAGGATGTGCTGATTAATCTGTCCCGTCTGCTGGCGATTTACATCGAGCGGGCAAGAGCCAAGGAAATGCTGGCGGACGAACTGAAATACACCCATGCGATTATCGAAAATCAGCAGATTACAAGCTATGCGGTTGTTCCGGAAACCATGGAACTCGTGTATGTCGGCGATTATACCGGACGCCAGTATCCGATGGCGCACTCCGGCGAGCATTGTTATTCGGCAATTATGGGACGCAATTCCGTTTGTCCGAACTGTCCGGTTGCGGCACTGGGCGAGAAGGACAAGGTTCATACGTCCGAAACGTATTATACCAAGCAGAAGCGCTGGATCAGCACGACGGCGTCCCGAATCGAGGGGGAATACGGAGAACCGCAGTGCCTGGTGTGCTGGTCGGATGTTACGGACTTTGTGGAGCGGGTTCGTTCCAAGGACGCTCTGACCGGTCAGCTGACCGCAGAAAAATTCGAATACGAAGCAACCAAGAGAATTTCCGAGAAACCGCGTGCAAGCCGTTGCTTCGCATACTTCAGTTTCCCGCAATTCCATGATTTGAACGAAGTCTGGGGCTATCAGGTATGCAATGAAATGATGCGCGTATTTGCATCTTCGGTAGAAACCATGCTGAGGGACGACGAGCTTCTGGCAAGAATCAGCGGTGCGGATTTCATTATGATGCTGGATTACGAAGACCGCGAGCGGACACAGGCCAGAATGGAAATGATTTTGCAGAATGCACATACTGCGGTTATCCGGATGTATCCGGATGTGCAGTTGAACGTATGGTGCGGCATTTACCGCTTCCAGAATAAAGAAGATACCGTGTCCACCGCAATCGAGCGGGCCAACCGGGCACGCAAGGCCGTCGGCAGCATGAAAAATGCGGCAACGGTTGCGATTAATTACGACAGCGGTGATGTGGAGCATGTCAACAGCTTCCGGGCATTTGTGGAAAATGCAATGCACGAAGCACTGACCAATAAGGAATTCAAGGTGTTCTTCCAGCCGAAGCGCGATCCCGCAAACGGCAAGATTATCGGTGCGGAGGCACTGGTTCGCTGGATTACGGGCGAGGGCCAGGTGATTGAACCGGCTTCCTTTATGCCGATTTTCGAAGAGAACGGATTTGTCACCGAATTGGACTATTATGTTCATAAAGAGACGTTCCGCCTGCTTCGCGAGTGGCTGGAAAACGGTGTGAATCCGCCGGTTATTTCCCTCGGAAGTTCCTGGCAGTATATGTTCAGCGCCGACTTTGTCAATCGAATCAAATACCTGCTTCAGCGATATAACATTCCGGCAGAGTTAATCGAAATCGTGATTCCGGACGGAATGAGCGAAACGAATTTCAATGCGGTTATGTCGGTTTTGCAGGAACTGCAGAATATGGGCTTTGTTGTCGATATCGATATGTATCTGGCGCGGTGTTCCGTGAAGACCATGCCGAAGGATTTGCCGGCAAGTTATATCAAGCAGAATCCGGAAGTCGCAAGACAGCTCGAAGCAATGGAGCAGAAGAGACTGAACGGACCGATGGCGCCGGAGGATTTCACCAATTTGATTCTGTAGGAGCCGGAAAATGAAATGGATTGTCGGATGTATTATGCTGGCTGTGCTTCTGACGGTGCTCGGCATTGTCCCGGTGAAGCAGTTTTTATCGCTGGCATTGTGGGCCATTGACGGACTGGCCGGTTTGTGTGTGTTGTTTTTCCTGGTTTCCGTCATTTTGATTCTGCTTTCCAAACGCCGGCAGGCACGGTTTGTGCGGCTGGAGCGGCTGGATGGCGAAGCGTTGTTCGCGATATACGAATCCGACGGGGAAGAACTGAGAAATACGTTTCCGACCAACCGTATTTTTCGGAAGCGGTTGTACCGGGACGGAGACAGGACGATACGGGTGCTTCGCGTGCGGAAGTCCGTGTGGGTATGCGACCGTGTCAGTCAGATCATTTCCGTAGTCGGGCTGGCTGCATTTTCCGCATTGACCGTAATCGTATTGGCCGTGCAAATGATGTAGAAGGACCGGGGCGAAAATGCGTAGAAAATCTTATGCTTGATTTGCTCAGGATGTTGTGCTATAATCTAATCTCGTTGAATTCTGTAAACTAGTGTGTCGTTTCCGGAAGGACGGAATGTAAAGCATGATGTCCATGGGAGGAAAGAAGCACCAAAAATAAAGGAGGATACCGAACATGGGTTATCAGGTAGAAGATTTAGGAAAGAATATGGTAAAGCTTACCATCGATGTGGATGCAGAGAAGTTCGAAGCTGCCATCAAGCAGGCATACGAGAAGAACAAGAACAAGATCAACATCCAGGGCTTCCGTAAGGGTAAGGCTCCTTACAACATGGTTATTAAGATGTACGGAAAGTCGATGTTCTTCGAGGAAGCAGCCAATATTGTGATTCCGGACGCATACGAAGAGGCAGCAAAGAACTGCGGTTTTGAAATCGTTTCCAGACCGGAAATCGAAGCGGTTCAGATGGAAGACGGAAAGCCGTTCATTTTCTCCGCAACCGTTGCCAAGAAGCCGGAGGTTACTCTCGGTCAGTACAAGGGTCTGGAGATTGAAAAGAAAGAGATTTCCGTAAGCGATGATGAGATTACGGAAGAGCTCAAGAAAGAGCAGGAGAAGAATTCGAAGGAAATCAACATCGAAGACCGTGCAATCGAGATGGGCGATACCGCGACAATCGATTACGAGGGATTTGTTGACGGCGTTGCATTTGAAGGCGGCAAGGGCGAAGGATATCCGCTTGTTATCGGTTCCCAGAGCTTTATCCCCGGTTTTGAAGAGGGTCTGGTTGGCAAGAAGCTCGGTGAAGAGTGCGATGTCAATGTAACCTTCCCGGAGGAATATCATGCTGCCGAACTGGCTGGAAAGCCGGCAGTATTTAAGTGCAAGATCAACAAGATTACGGCAAAGGAATTGCCGGCACTGGACGATGAGTTTGCTTCCGAGGTTTCCGATTTCGATACTCTGGATGAGTACAAGGAAAGCATTAAGAAGAACCTGACTTCCAAGAAGGAAGCAGAAGCTAAGACCGAGAAGGAAGATGCATTGGTTAAGATGGTAATCGACAATGCAACGATGGAAGTTCCGGATGCGATGGTTGAGTCCACCAAGCGTCAGATGGCTGAGGATTTTGCATATCGTCTTCAGAGCCAGGGCCTGAACATCAACCAGTATTTCCAGTACACCGGTCTGAATGAGAAGACATTCCTGGATCAGATGACTCCTCAGGCGAAGAACAGAATTAACACCAGACTCGTTCTGGAGGCTGTTGTTGCTGCAGAGAAGATTGAAGTATCCGATGAGGAACTGGATGCCGAGATGAAGAAGATGGCTGATCAGTATCAGATGGAAGTCGAGAAGATTAAGGAACTGATCGGTGAGGAAGAGAAGAAGCAGATGTCGATGGATCTCGCTGTACAGAAGGCCATTACTCTGATTGCTGATTCCGCTGTTGAAAAATAATCGGGATTTTTCGAGAAGGGTTCTTAATGGGACACATGATCGGTTATACTGATTGTGTAGCAGAGAAATAATTAGGTTATGCATTGTTGGCCCGATGAATTTACTCCATCGGGCCAACTTTAGAAAGAGAGGGATTTATGAGTTTAGTACCTTATGTCATCGAACAGTCGAGCCGCGGGGAACGGTCCTACGATATTTATTCCAGACTGTTGAAGGATCGAATCATTTTTCTTGGAGAAGAAGTCAATGAAGTAACGGCAAGCCTTGTTGTTGCACAGCTTCTGTTCCTGGAATCGGAAGATCCGAGCAAGGACATTTGCCTGTACATAAACAGCCCCGGCGGTTCCGTAACGGCCGGCATGGCAATTTACGATACGATGAAATATATCAAATGCGATGTATCCACGATTTGTATCGGAATGGCTGCCAGCATGGGTGCGTTCCTGCTTGCGGGCGGTACCAAGGGAAAGAGATATGCACTTCCGAATGCCGAAATCATGATTCACCAGCCTTTGGGCGGTGCACAGGGTCAGGCAACGGAGATTGAGATTGCTGCAAAGCATATTCTTCAGACGAAGGAAAAATTGAACCGGATGCTTGCGGAGAACTGCGACAAGCCGTATGAGACGGTTGCGGCCGACACGGACCGTGATAACTGGATGACGGCGGAAGAAGCGATGAATTACGGCTTGATTGACAAGGTTATTGTCAGTCGATAGGAGGAAGGTTCATGGCAAAATCCGGAGTAAAGTTAAGACAGTGCTCCTTCTGCGGACGTCAGGCCGAGCAGGTCAGCAAGCTGATTGCCAGCCCGAACAATGATGCATTTATCTGCGACCTCTGTATTGACCAGTGCATGGAACTGATATATGAGGACAATGAGCTGCATGGCGGTACCGATCGTCAGAATTTTGAGGAAGGCGGGATTCATCTCGTTCCTCCGAAGCAGATGAAGGAGTTTCTGGATCAGTATGTGGTTGGACAGGACGAAGCGAAAATGATGCTTTCGGTGGCTGTGTACAATCATTACAAACGTATTCTGTACAAGGATACTACTGATGTAGAATTACAGAAAAGCAATATCCTGATGATTGGACCGACAGGATCCGGCAAGACTTATTTGGCACAAAATCTGGCGAAGAATCTGAACGTTCCGTTTGCCATTGCAGATGCGACGACGCTGACCGAAGCCGGATACGTCGGCGAGGATGTCGAGAACATTTTGCTGAAGCTGATTGTTGCGGCGGATTACGATATCGAACGCGCCGAACACGGAATCGTATATATTGATGAGATTGATAAGATCACGAAGAAGTCGGAAAATGTTTCCATTACCAGAGACGTTTCCGGAGAGGGTGTTCAGCAGGCGCTGCTGAAGATTCTGGAAGGAACGGAAGCAAGCGTTCCGCCTCAGGGTGGAAGAAAGCATCCTCAGCAGGAGATGTATCATATCGATACGACCAACATTCTGTTTATTTGCGGCGGTGCGTTTGACGGTCTTGAGAAAATCATCGAGTCCCGTATCGGACAGAAGTCAATCGGGTTCAATGCCGTTCTGGAAACGCCGGTTGAGGAACGGAACATCGGTGAGGTATTCCGCCAGGTGCTTCCTCAGGATTTGGTCAAATTCGGTTTGATTCCCGAATTTGTCGGACGTGTTCCCGTTACGGTTTCGCTTGATTTGCTGACGGAAGAGGATCTGATTCGCATTTTGAGTGAGCCGAAGAATTCTCTGACCAAGCAGTATTGCAAGCTGTTGGAAATGGACGGCGTGCAGCTGGAGTTTGAGGACGAGGCACTTCGCGTGATGGCACGGAAGTCCGAGGAACGGAAAACCGGTGCGCGTGGACTTCGTGCGATTATGGAGTCCATCATGATGAAGACGATGTATGAGATTCCGTCCGAAACGGATGTTGTACGCTGCATCGTTACGAAAGAAGCGGCCGAAGGAACGGAACTTCCGGTTCTGATTCGGGATGCCTCCGTTCGGGCGGAGAACGCCAAAACGGAATAATATAAGATTGGATTGGCGGGGAGCATTGCTGCCCGCCATTTTTCAGAAATAGCCGGGAAACCGGCGACCGGAGAAACTGTCCGCAGACCGGGCGGTTTTGAAAGGGAAAGGTGAGGAGACGTATGCCACAGGAGAATATAAACAATCCGGAAGAGAATATTCCGGAAAATGAGTCGGAGTGGAACGAAACCGGCGAGACGGAAAAAGAGGAAAAGCGGGTTGCGCTTGTTTTGCCTCAGTCGGAGCTGGTCATTTTCAATGAGATGGTTACGCAGATGGAATTGTCGGAGGACTATCTGATTGAAGCGGTGAAAAATTCGATGATGAAGCATGAGGCGATGTTTGTCGTATTGCGTGCCAATGCATCGGATACCGGGCTTTCCACCGATCTCAATGCGTACCGTCAGTATGGTACGCTGGTTGATATCCGACAGCTGATTAAGTTGCCGAACGGAAAAATGAGGGTATTCATTTGCGGAATGAGCCGTGGTCAGATGGAGTCACTGCGCCTGGAAAACGGGGTTCTGTATGCGGAAATTACCGAAGTTCCGATGGAGCAGATTCCGATGCGCCGGGTGGAGCAGGAAGCACTGCGCCGGTCGCTCAGCGATATGATTCAGCGGTTTGACGAAGTGATTGAAAAGAAGCTTCCGCAGGAAATCACGCGCCGTCTTTCGGCAATCCGGAGCCTGGATGTTCTGGTGAATCAGTCGATGATTTTGCTGCCGATTCCTGTGGAGCTTCGCCAGATTCTGCTGGAAACCAAGAACAATATCGAGCAGTACCAGACGCTGTCCGGCATTTTGGCCAACGAAATTGAAGTGATGCGTATTCGGAACCGTCTGAAAACCAAGGTTCAGGAAGACATTGACAAGAATCAGAAGGATTATGTTCTGAGAGAGCAAATGAAGGTGATTCGCGAGGAACTCGGAGAAAGCGGAGCCGGCGAAGCGGATGAGTTTAACCGCAAGGTTGACGAATTGGATGCAAATGATGATGTGAAGGAAGCAATTCGCAAGGAAATCAAGCGATACTCCGAACTGGGCAGCAACAACAGCGAGAGTTCGGTCAGCAGAACGTATATCGAGACGCTGCTGACACTTCCGTGGAACAAGGTCAGCGAAGACAACAAAAACCTGTTGAAGGCCAAAGAAATTCTGGAACGCGATCATTACGGACTGAAGGAAGTGAAAGAACGTGTGACGGAGTTTTTGGCGGTGCATATGCATGCGCAGAATGCCGACACTCCGATTTTGTGTCTGGTCGGACCGCCCGGAACCGGAAAGACCTCCATTGCCAAAGGAATTGCCGAAGCAATGAACCGTCAGTATGTGCGGGTTTGCCTCGGCGGTGTTCGGGACGAAGCGGAAATCCGCGGTCATCGCAGAACGTATGTGGCATCAATGCCGGGCCGTATTATCAACGGTCTGATTCAGGCCGGAACGTCCAATCCGCTCATGCTGTTTGACGAAGTGGATAAACTCGGAAATGATTACAAGGGAGATCCGTCCTCGGCTTTGCTGGAAGTTTTGGACAGTGCGCAGAACAGCCGCTTTGTCGATCATTATATTGAAATTCCGGTTGATATGAGCCGGGTTATGTTTGTCGCAACGGCCAATACCACGGACACCATTCCGCGTCCGCTGTTGGACCGAATGGAAATTATCGAAGTCAGCAGTTATTTGATGACCGAGAAACACCATATTGCCAAGGAACATTTGATTCCGAAGCAGTTGGAGCATCACGGACTGACATCCAAACAGCTGGCATTTGCCGATAAAGCAATTGACGATATCATTGAATTTTATACGAAGGAAGCCGGTGTCCGTTCACTGGAACGCCAAATCGGCAAGGTTTGCCGCAAAGTTGTGCTGGCGCTGACCGAGGCGGAAGAAGCCGGAGAACCGTTTAAGAAGGTGACCGTTACTCACAAGAACGTGACGGAGTATCTCGGCCGGTATCGCTTTCATCCGGAAAATAAGCCCGGCAAGTCGATGGTCGGTGTGGCACGCGGCCTTGCGTGGACCAGCGTGGGAGGTACGACGCTGGAAATCGAAGTCAATATTTTGCCCGGAAAAGGCAACCTGGAGCTGACCGGGTCCCTCGGAGACGTTATGCGGGAGTCTGCGGTAGCCGGGTTCAGTTATTTGCGGGCGCTGCTTGGCGAAAAGCCGGAAGAAGGATATTTCGAAAAGCATGATTTCCATATTCATATTCCGGAAGGTGCGGTGCCGAAGGACGGTCCGTCGGCCGGTATTACGATGGCGACGGCATTGTATTCGGCAATCACCGGGAAACCGGTGGATTCCAATCTGGCCATGACCGGAGAAATTACCATTCGTGGCCGTGTGCTTCCAATCGGCGGCCTGCGTGAAAAGCTTCTCGCAGCGAAAATGATCGGCATCACGAAGGTGCTCGTACCGGTTGCCAACAAAGACGATGTAACGGAAATTCCGGAAGAGGTTCTGGAAGGAATGGACATTCGGTATGTCAAATCCATGGATGAGGTTTTGAAGGAAGCAATTGCGGAATGAACAAACCGGATGAACAGGCCGGACGGAATGTGCCTGCCGGCAGGCGGCACAGCGAGCCGACGACATTGGAATCGGTGTTACGGCAGGCTGTTTGGAATCGGTTCGGACGGAAGACGTTGACCGTGACAGGAGGAAATGATGGTAATTAATATTGCGGAACTGGAAACCGTATGCGGGGTGACGAGTAAGCTGCCGGTCAATACGATGCCGGAATTTGCATTCGCAGGGCGGTCCAATGTAGGGAAATCGTCCCTTATCAATGCAATGGTAAATCGGAAGGCGCTGGCGAGAACATCCGCACAGCCCGGAAAAACCCAGACAATTAATTTTTTCGTATTGAACCGGTCATTTTATTTCGTTGATCTTCCGGGGTACGGTTATGCCAAGGTGACCAAGGAGCTGGTTGCAAAATGGGGCCAAATGATTGAGAAATATCTGCGGACATCAAGAATGCTGCGCTTCATTTTCCTGCTTGTGGATATTCGGCACGAGCCGACCGAAGATGACAAGGCGATGTATGACTGGATTGTATATCAGGGACTCCGGCCGATTGTGATTGCAACGAAGCTTGATAAAATCAAACGCAGCCGGAAAGAGAAGCAGGTTGCGATGATTCGGGCCGCGCTCGGTATGGAGCGCGAGGATTTGCTGATTCCCTGCTCGGCGGAAACCAAACAGGGGCTGGATGAGCTTTGGAAACTGATGGAAGACGTGCTGGACGCAGAAACCCCGGGCCAAATGATTCCCGTGACGAGAGAACCGGAAAATACTATGCAGCCAAAACCGGAGCCGAAGAAACCGGCCAAGGCAGCGGGAAAACCGGAACCGAAGAAGCCGGCCAAAGCAGCGGGAAAACCGGAACCGAAGAAATCGGCCAAAGCAGCGGGAAAACCGGACGCGAAGAAGCCGGCCAAAGCAACCGGAAAACCGGAGCCGAAGAAACCGGCCAAAGCAACCGGGAAACCGGAACCGAAGAAACCGGCCGGAAATGCAAAACCGTATGGCAAGAAAAAAACGGACCCGGTAAAGAACCGGACCCGCAAATAATCGACAGAACAAACCCGGAATCCGATTCCGGCATAATTACTGGTCGGAGTAATTTCCTCCGAGCAGTGTATTGAGAACGTAGGCATATATGTCTGCGTTCTTATTTCTCCAATTCCGACAGATTGTTTCGGCATTTTCCTTGGTCGGAACGGACAGATGAATTTCAATGACGGGAACATCCCGTTCAACGACCTTGAGTTCGGTGGTGTATTTGCCGTTTTCGGATTCGTGATAATCGGCAACGTTGGAAGATTCCTCGCGAAGGGAGTACTGCTGCTCGCTCAGATACATGTCGATGTCGTCCCGAATGTTGCGGGAAATATTCTTGTAGAAGAAGGAAAGCGCCTCGTGGCCGTCCGGGGTAATCGTGTAAAATGCGGCATTTCGTTTTTGGTCGAGGCTGATATAACCGTCGTCAACCAGATCGGAAAGGACCTGCTGAACATTGATGTAACTGGTGTATTCACGGTCGGTGATAAAGTTGGACAGCTGTGAATTGGTCATCGGAAAATCCACACGGTCCAAAATGTAAAGAATAATCAGCTTGTAAAGCATCAGGGTTTCTGGTTGCATAATCGGTCTCCTTGATACGGATTTTTGGTAAGGCTGCCCTGCCGGATGTCGCGAAGTTCCATTTCGCGCGAAATCCTGTTCAGGACGGCTTTTTTGTTTGCGGTAAATTGCGGCGCAATCAAAAGTGCCTTGCTTCCGTCACCGGTAATCCGGTGAATCACGACGGTCCCCGGAATATGCGAAATGGCGGTAAGCAGAACGTCGACGTAATCGTCTTCCTTTAAAAGAGGAAAATCGTCGGGTCGGTCGAGGTAGCGGGCTTCCATGGGCGTGCCCTTTAAAATGTGCAGAAGCGACAGCTTGATTCCGTCAATTCCGACGGCACAAACCCGGTCGATGCCGTCAATCATTTGCTCCGGTGTCTCGCCGGGAAGTCCGAGAATCATATGCGCAATAATCGGAATCCGAAAATGATGGCACAGCGTCGCAGCATTTCGGAAATCACTGAAAGTATGACACAGATTGCACTCATTTGCAATATCATCATTCACTGTTTGTATGCCAAATTCCAAAAAGATGTCTTTTTGGTACTCGGAACGAAGCGAACAGAGCATCTGAAGAAGCTCCTCGGAAATGCAGTCCGGCCGGGTGGCGATGGACAATCCGACGACATCGGCCGGTTCCAGCGCGTCCCGATAGAGCGATTCCAGTACGGGGAGCGGCGCATAGGTTCCCGTAAATGCCTGAAAATACGAGAGAAAACGATGGGCACCCTTGGCACTGACGAGTGCTTTGGCGGATTCCAGCTGAAGCGGAACCGGAAGAGCGGGAGAGCCGGCAAATTCACCCGAACCGCCTGCACTGCAAAACGTACAGCCGCCGATGCCTTTGCTGCCGTCCCGATTGGGACAGGTGGTGCCGGGGTTCAGACTGAGACGATATACTTTTTCGCCGTACCGCTGCCGGCAAAATGTATTGAATGTATACATCCTGGATTCCTGCATGGTTTCCTCCATAGAAAAAGCGGTGTGAAGTTCACACCGCTTTGTAATCATCCGTTTGGATTATGACTTACTGCTCGGTAGGAGCGGGAGTTGTCATACCAAGACTTGCCTTGAGAGCTTCGAGCTCGGAATCGACATCTGCGCCACCTTCGTATTTTGCAGTCAGGTCGCGAATGGTGCTGCCGGGCTTCTGAGCATTCAGTTCTGCAACGGCCTGAGCCTTGTCAAGCTTCTTGTTTGCAAGAGCCTCAAGACGCTCGAAGCTTGCGATGCTGTTGTTGGCACCGCTGACATCGGAAGTCATCTTGTTGATCTTCTCCTGAGCATTGGCAACCGCAATCTTGGACTTGATCATCTCGCGACGGCTTTCCAGTTCTTCGATATCACGGGTCAGCTTGCTGTGCATATCACGCATCTTCTGAGCGTTGTCAGAAGCAACCGTGTAGTTCTCCTGAAGACCGACAAGCTTTGCGGAAAGCTTTGCCTTTTCGGAAAGGAACTTTCTTGCATCCTCTTCGTTTCCTGCTTCCAATGCTTTGACAGCATAGTTCTGCATCTTAGCAACTTCATTTTCGCAATCGGTAAGTTCACGCTTGCAAGCCTTTTCCTGTGCCATAATAGAAGCGGTTTCCGATTTTACCTTTGCAAGATCGGAGTTCAGGTTACGCAAGCACTGATCAATCATTTTCTCAGGATCTTCCATTTTGTCCAGCATAGCATTAATGTTAGCGGACATGATATCCTTGAATCGAGACAAAATTCCCATCTTTATTTCCTCCATATCAAAATTCACGTAATCGGTCAAATATTGCCGACATACTTCACAGTTTTTATTCTATTACAAATTATTGGGAACGTCAAGAAAATATGAAAAAACTTTTGTTTCGGTTGCGTCGGAACCGTATTTGCTTTATAATAAATGGGCTTGCCGGACAAAAATGCCGGAGAAGTCGGCGAAAATCCCGAATCGGAGGCATTGTTCGGCGCGAAAACTCTGACGGCAGCAAAAATGAGAGACAGAAGGAACGGACTATGTGGATTGCAAAGGATTGGGAGGACTACGAGGTTCTCGATACAAGTGAGAAAGAAAAATTGGAACGCTGGGGAGAGTACCTGCTGATTCGTCCGGACCCGCAGGTCCTGTGGAATACGGAGAAGACGCTGCCCGGCTGGAGAAAACCGAATGCGCATTATCACAGAAGCAGCAAGGGCGGCGGAGAATGGGAATTCTTTGATTTGCCGGAAGTTTGGCAGATCGGCTACAAGGGACTGACATTCCGGCTTCAGCCGTTCAGCTTTAAGCATACCGGGCTGTTCCCGGAGCAGGCCGCCAATTGGGACTGGTTTTCGGAACTCATCGCGACACGGCGGACGGAGCGTCCGAATGAGCCGGTGAAGGTGCTGAACCTGTTTGCGTACACGGGCGGCGCGACGCTGGCAGCAGCCAAGGCGGGAGCACAGGTGACCCATGTGGATGCGTCGAAGGGAATGGTGACCTGGGCGAAGGAAAATGCCGTCGCTTCGGGACTCGGCGATGCACCAATCCGATATCTGGTGGATGACTGTCAGAAATTTGTGGAACGGGAAATCCGCCGCGGTAACCGGTATGATGCGGTGATTATGGACCCGCCGTCGTACGGACGCGGACCGAAAGGGGAAATCTGGAAAATCGAGGACTCCATTTATGATTTTGTGTCGCTGACGGCAGGACTTCTTTCGGACAATCCGTTATTTTTCCTGATCAATTCGTACACGACCGGACTTCAGCCCGCAATGATGGCATATATCATGGGACTGGTACTGACTCCGCGATTCGGCGGAACGGTAGTGGCTGACGAAATCGGGCTGCCGGTTTCCGACAGCGGCCTGGTACTTCCCTGCGGGGCGGCGGCGCGCTGGCAGAATACGAATACGGAATCGGAAGGAAAATGAGACACGCACGGGATGCGGCAGCCGTGTCACCGGACCGCCCGTAACCCGGGGGAGTCACGATTCGGCAGGAGGAAAGAGAATTGAGAAAGTTTTTGTCAAAATGGTCTACGCTGATTATTATCGGGATTTTTGTCCTGATTGTTCTGTATATAATTTTTTTCACCGGAAATGATGCGAAAACGGCACATTATAAAAACGGGGTGGAAGTCATTTTGCTCGATGATCGGGAGTATACACTGATAAACGACATCACCTCGGAGGACACCATCGGTTCCAAAGTGAGCAGCATCCTTTCGGCAAACCGGGCGGAAAAATGCGGACAAATCAAATCCATGGGAATTCTGGTTATGTCAACGCTGTACCGCGCGGAAGGAGACCGGGACGGTCGGTATCTCGTGGATTCCAGCGGCCGTGTTTATGTTCTGAGCGGGAATGCAGACGAAATCAAAAAGAAGATCGAGGACGGAAGCGTATTTACGACATTTAAAATGGATACCGGTACGAAATCGCTGAATCAGCTGACGGGGCTTCCCGACGATGCGGTCGCCATGATTGAGAATCTGAAGAAACAGGCCGCGGACGGAGCAGAGAAGACCGAAGAACTGAAAACCGTTACGATCAATGACAAGGCATTTGTTTCCGATTACGGTAACCGGAGAGAGATTTTCGGGTTCTCGGAGGACGGTGTTTTGTTTCAGGCTTTGACAGAACTCTTCCTATATAATAATGAAGTGTATCTGACAACCGTATTTGTCGGAGACGAGGATACGAAGAAGGAACAAATCCTGATGGGAGTCCGGATCCCGGATGAATGGCAGGAAATGTTCCAAAAGAACTGGCAATAATTTTCGAAAGTTTGTGTATTTTTTCTGAAAAAAACATTAAAAAAATACTTGCATTTCTATTCTTAATGAATTATAATTGGTTTCGTTGTGACGTTGATAGCGTTGAAGCGTGAGGTTGCTGCCTGATTTCAGGCAGGTTTTCCGTGGAGCGAATGTCAAGTTATGAAACTGGCGACAAGTCACTGTACCAATTTATATGTTCTGCCTTTGTGCAGATAACACGTGCGAAACAACGCAGGTTGGTAACAGGAGCCAAGCATTTACGCTTGGCTGTTTTTACCGGGATGCAGGAAACACACGGAAGAGTGTACAGTCACCGCTTGTCGTACTGCTATTAAGTGCGAAAAGGAGGCGGCTATTTTTATGGCAACAAATGTAATGAGAATCACCCTGAAGGCTTACGATCATCAGTTGATTGATGCATCCGCAGCTAAGATCGTGGACACGGCTAAGAAGACCGGAAGCAAGGTTAGCGGACCTGTTCCGTTGCCTACCAAGAAGGAAGTCATCACGATCCTTAGAGCTACTCACAAGTACAAAGATTCCCGTGAGCAGTTCGAGCAGAGAACTCACAAGAGACTGATCGACATCATTGCACCCGCTCAGAAGACGGTTGATGCTCTGTCAGGCTTGGAGATGCCTGCCGGTGTTTACATCGGCATCAAGATGATCAACAAGTAATCATCTTGTTATTTAGAATGACCCTGAGAAATTGGGGTCCGCTGTAGTTTAACAGGAGGTAACACTAATGAAGAAAGCTATTTTAGCTACGAAAGTCGGAATGACTCAGATCTTCAATGAAGACGGCGAGTTTGTTCCGGTAACCGTATTGCAGGCAGGTCCGTGCCCGGTAGTTCAGAAGAAGACTGCTGACAAAGACGGTTATGATGCAATTCAGGTTGGTTTTGGCGATGTAAAAGTAAAAGAAGCCAAGAATGACGCAAAGCCGAAGGGCAAGGCTGTTACGGCTCCCATCAAGGGACATTTTGCCAAGGCAGGCGTTCAGGTAAAGAAGTATCTCAAAGAGTTCCGTTTTGAGGATGCTGCAAATTACGAAGTTGGTCAGGAAATCAAAGCTGACATCTTCGCAAACGGTGACAAGGTTGATGCAATCGGCATCAGCAAGGGTAAAGGATATCAGGGCGCAATCAAGAGATTCGGCCTTTCCAGAGGACCTATGAAGCACGGTTCCAAGTATCACAGACATGCAGGTTCCAACGGTCCTGCAACGACCCCCGGTCGTGTATTCAAGGGAAAGCACATGCCCGGACAGATGGGACATGTACGCGTAACCGTACAGAACCTTGAGGTTGTTCGTGTTGATCTTGAGAACAACATGATTCTTGTCAAGGGTGCAGTTCCCGGAGCAAAGAAGGCTCTCATCATCCTGAAGGAATCTGTTAAGAGTGCCAACTAATCTTTGAGAAAGGAGGATCTAAACAATGTCAGAAGTTAAAGTTTATAATAAAGAAGGCGTTGCAGTCGGTTCCATGGAACTGAATGACAGCATCTTCGGTGTTGAAGTAAATGAACATCTTATGCATCTTGCTGTTGTTGCTCAGCTTGCTAACAAGCGTCAGGGCACACAGAGCGCAAGAACCCGCTCCGAAGTAAGCGGAGGCGGAAAGAAGCCCTGGAGACAGAAGGGTACCGGTCATGCAAGACAGGGATCGACCCGTGCTCCTCAGTGGGTTGGCGGCGGCGTAGTTTTCGCTCCGAAGCCGAGAGATTATTCCGTTAAGATGAACAAGAAGGAAACAGCAGGCGCTATCAAGTCCGCTCTTTCTTCCAAGGTTGCTGACGAGAAGATTTTCGTAATGGAGGATCTGAAGTTCGAAGCAATCAAGACAAAGCAGGTTAAGGCTGTATTGGATAGCCTTGAGGTTAAGAAGGCTCTCATCGTGATTGCAGAGAAGGATGAAAACACAATCCTTTCCGCAAGAAACCTGGAAGGCGTTCGTACCGTAACTTCCAATGCAATCAATGTATACGACATTCTGAAGTATGACAACCTTGTCATCACCAAGGATGCGGTAGCTAAGATCGAGGAGGTGTACGCATAATGGCAGACTTAAAATACTATGACGTAATTCTCAAGCCTATCTTGACAGAGAAAAGCATGAATACCATGGCTGAGAAGAAGTACGCATTTTACGTAAATCCGGATGCTACAAAGAATCAGATTAAGGATGCTGTTGAGAAGATGTTCGCAGGCGCAAAGGTTGCAAGCGTAAACACCATGAACCTGGATGGTAAGAACCGCAGACGCGGAATGACCTCCGGTAAGACAGCAGCAAAGAAGAAAGCAATTGTTCAGTTGACAGCAGACAGTGCAGACATCGAGCTCTTCACAGGTCTCTAAAATTCGATGAACGAAAGGAGTTAACAAAATGGGAATTAAGAAATTTTCTCCATATACACCTTCGAGAAGAAATATGACATGCTCCGATTTCAGCGAGATTACATGTTCCACACCTGAGAAGTCTCTGTGTGTTTCTCTTAAGAAGACCGCTGGCCGTAACAACCAGGGTAAGATCACAGTAAGACATATCGGTGGCGGCTCCAGAAGACTGTATAGAGTTATTGATTTCAAGAGAAAGAAGGATAACGTACCGGCAACCGTTAAGACGATTGAGTACGATCCGAACAGAACCGCAAATATCGCTTTGATCTGCTACGCAGACGGCGAGAAAGCATATATCCTTGCACCTCTCGGCCTCAAGGTAGGCATGAAGGTCATGAACGGTGAGAATGCCGAAGTTCGTATCGGTAACTGCCTCCCGCTTCAGAACATCCCGATCGGTACTATGGTTCATAACATTGAGCTGTATCCGGGAAAGGGTGGACAGCTTGTTCGTTCCGCCGGCAACAGCGCACAGCTGATGGCAAAGGAAGGTAAGTACGCAACACTTCGTCTTCCGTCCGGCGAAATGAGAATGGTTCCGATTATCTGCCGTGCAACCATCGGCCAGCTCGGAAACATCGACCATGAGCTTATCAATATCGGTAAGGCTGGTCGTACACGTCATATGGGTACTCGTCCTACAGTTCGTGGTTCCGTAATGAACCCGAATGACCATCCTCATGGTGGTGGAGAAGGTAAGTGTAGCATCGGTCGTCCCGGTCCTTGCACTCCTTGGGGTAAGCCTGCACTCGGTCTGAAGACCAGAGCGAAGAATAAGGCTTCCAACAAGCTCATCATCCGTAGAAAAGATGGCAGCACGATTAAGAATAAGTAGGAGGTAAACCATAATGGCACGTTCTTTGAAGAAGGGACCTTTCGCAGATCAGTATTTGCTTGATAAGGTTAATGAAATGAATGAAAAGGGCGACAAGAGTGTTCTGAAGACATGGTCTCGTCGTTCCACGATTTTCCCGTCCTTTGTTGGCCACACGATTGCCGTATACGATGGAAGAAAGCATGTTCCGGTATACGTAACAGAAGATATGGTTGGCCACAAGCTTGGTGAATTCGTAGCTACAAGAACCTTCCGTGGACACGGTAAGGATGAGAAGAAGACCAGATAATTTTGGTCATGACAAATAATGCATGTTCGTTGTGCAGGAAGAATAAATAACGGAGAACCGTTAATTTGAAAGGAGGAACATCCCATGGCTAAAGGACATAGATCCCAAATCAAGAAGGCGAGAAATGAGAATTCCGATAAGAGACCTTCTGCGAAGTTGTCTTTCGCAAGAATCTCCGTTCAGAAGGCATGTTTCGTTCTTGATGCAATCAGAGGCAAGGATGTACAGACAGCATTAGGTATTTTGGCATATAATCCCAGATATGCTTCCACAGTTATTGAAAAGTTACTCAAATCGGCAATCGCAAATGCCGAGAACAACAACGGTATGGATGTGAATAAGCTTTACATCGTAGAGTGCTACGCAAACTGCGCACCTACATTGAAGAGAATTCAGCCCAGATCTCAGGGTCGTGCTTACAGAATCCTGAAGAGAATGAGCCACATTACCGTAGTACTTGATGAGAAATAAGGAGGTATCGCATGGGACAGAAAGTAAATCCGCATGGATTAAGAGTCGGTGTTATCAGTGACTGGGACTCCAAGTGGTATGCAGAGGCTGACTTTGCAGACTGCCTTGTAGAAGACTACAAGATTCGTGAGTTCCTGAAGAAAAAGTTATACAGTGCATCGGTTTCCAAGATTGATATCGAGCGTACTACAGATAAGATTAAGGTTTCCGTATATACCGCTAAGCCCGGTCTTGTAATCGGTAAGGGTGGCGCTGAAATCGAGAAGCTGAAGGCTGAAGTACAGAAGTACACAACCAAGAAGCTGAACCTTGAAATCAAGGAAATCAAGAGACCTGACAGCAATGCTCAGCTTGTTGCAGAAAACATTGCAGCACAGCTTGAGAATCGTGTAAGCTTCCGTAGAGCAATGAAGTCCACGATGTCCAGAACCATGAAGAGTGGCGTTAAGGGTGTTAAGACCTGCTGCGCCGGTCGTCTTGGTGGTGCCGATATGGCTCGTGTTGAGTTCTACAGCGAGGGAACAATCCCGTTGCAGACTCTTCGTGCAGACATTGACTATGGCTTCGCAGAAGCTAATACAACTTATGGCAAAGTCGGTGTGAAAGTTTGGATCTATCACGGCGAAGTACTCCCCACAAAGGGAAAAAAGGAAGGGAGCGATAAATAATGTTAATGCCTAAGAGAGTGAAACGGCGTAAGCAGTTTCGTGGAAGTATGAGAGGTAAGGCTTTAAGAGGCAACACTATTTCGAACGGTGAATATGGCATTGTTTCTACCGAACCTTGCTGGATTAAATCAAATCAGATTGAAGCAGCCCGTATCGCCATGACACGTTACATTAAGCGTGGCGGTCAGGTATGGATTAAGATTTTCCCGGATAAGCCTGTAACAGCAAAACCTGCTGAAACCCGTATGGGTTCCGGTAAGGGTTCCGTTGAGTACTGGGTAGCAGTTGTTAAGCCCGGACGTGTTTTGTTCGAAATCTCCGGCGTAACAGAGGAAATTGCTAAGGAGGCTCTCCGCCTTGCAACTTACAAGTTGCCTTGCAAGTGCAAGATTGTTTCTCGTGAAGACATTGAAGGAGGTAATGGCAGTGAAAAGTAAGTTATTTCTCGACGGTTTGAAAGCAAAGTCAATTGCTGAACTGAACAGTGATCTGGTTGCTGCCAAGAAGGAGCTCTTTAACTTAAGATTCCAGAATGCAACAAACCAGTTGGACAATACAAGTAGAATTAAAGAGGTTAGAAAGAACATCGCCAGAATCCAGACGGTCATCAACAGCATGGAGACCGAGAAGGAAACGGCAAACAACTAATCCTGATACTTGGAAAGGAGAATTCACGTGGAAAGAAATCTAAGAAAAGTACGTACCGGCAAGGTCGTAAGTGATAAGATGGACAAGACCATTGTTGTTGCAGTTGTTGATAACGTTAAGCATCCTCTTTACAACAAGATTGTCAAGAGAACCTACAAGCTTAAGGCTCATGACGAGAACAATGAGTGCAAGATCGGTGATCGTGTTAAAGTTATGGAGACAAGACCGCTCTCTAAGGATAAGAGATGGCGTCTTGTAGAAATCGTAGAAAAGGCTAAGTAATTCGGGTTAGCGTTGATTCGTAGAATTACTATGAAAGGAGTTATGCACTATGATACAAACAGAAACCAGACTCAAGGTTGCTGATAATACCGGTGCGAAGGAGCTTCTTTGCATCCGTGTTATGGGCGGTTCTGTAAGAAGATATGCCGGTATCGGTGATATCATCGTTGCTTCCGTAAAGGACGCTACCCCCGGTGGTGTTGTTAAGAAGGGCGATGTTGTAAAGGCAGTCGTTGTTCGTACTGTAAAGAGCATTCGTCGTAAGGACGGTTCTTATATTCGTTTTGATGAGAACGCAGCTGTAATTATTAAAGACGATTTGAATCCCAGAGGTACTCGTATCTTTGGACCGGTTGCAAGAGAGTTGAGAGACAAGAAGTTCATGAAGATTGTTTCTTTGGCACCGGAAGTATTATAAGGAGGTGTCAATATGGCAACTACTAAGATTAAGAAGGGCGACACGGTACAGATTATTACCGGTAAATCCAAAGGAGAGTCCGGCAAGGTTCTCCGCGTAGAAGACGGTAAAGTTCTGATTGAAGGTTGCAAGATGGTTAAGAAGCACCAGAAGGCAACACAGGCAAATCCCAAGGGTGGCATTGAAAATAAGGAAGCAATGATCGATGTTTCCAACGTAGTGCTCCTCGTAAACGGAAAGCCTACGAAGGTCGGTTTTAAGACGGTAGAAGACAGCAAGAGCAAGAAAGGAACCAGAAAGGTTCGTTTTGCTAAGTCTACCGGAGAAGTTATCGACTAATTCTAAGAGAGGAGGTCTATTACGTTGACTAGATTAAAAGAAACCTATTTGAACGAGATTAAGGATGAAATGCAGAAGAAGTTCGGTTACAAGAACGTTATGCAGATTCCGAAGCTCGATAAGATTGTTATCAACATGGGTGTTGGCGAAGCAAAGGAAAATGCAAAAGCATTGGAATCCGCTTTAAAGGACCTTGAGACCATTTCCGGTCAGAAGCCCATTGTTACAAAGGCTAAGAAGTCCGTTGCAAACTTTAAGATCAGAGAGGGTCTTGCAATCGGATGCAAGGTTACCCTTCGTGGTGACAAGATGTATGAGTTCGCTGATCGTCTGATTAACCTGGCGCTGCCTCGTGTACGTGACTTCCATGGTGTTAACCCGAACGCATTTGACGGACGTGGAAATTATGCTCTTGGTGTTAAGGAGCAGCTGATTTTCCCTGAAATCGAGTACGATAAGGTTGATAAGGTTCGCGGTATGGATGTTATTTTCGTAACAACCGCAAATACCGATGAAGAAGCTCGTGAACTGTTAAGACTGTTTGGCATGCCTTTTGCCAAGTAATTAGGGAGGTAAATCATGGCTAAATTATCAATGAAGCTTAAGCAGCAGCGCACTCCGAAGTTTTCTACCAGAGCTTATACTCGTTGCAGAATTTGCGGACGTCCGCACTCTGTATTGAAAAAGTACGGCATTTGCCGTGTTTGCTTCCGTGAGTTGGCATATAAGGGTCAGATCCCGGGTGTAAAGAAGGCAAGCTGGTAAGCTGCTACGGTGCAGAGAATGCACGATGAAAATAGGAGGTAAAATCAAATGACTATGAGCGATCCGATTGCAGATATGCTTACGAGAATCCGTAATGCAAATACTGCAAAGCATGATACTGTAGATGTTCCTGCTTCCAAGATTAAGGTAGCAATTGCTGACATCCTTGTAAAGGAAGGTTTCATTTCCGGTTACAAGATGGTTGAGGTCGGCAACTTCCAGGACATCCAGATTACACTCAAGTATGGCAAGGACAAGAATGTTAAGGCGATTACCGGTTTGAAGAGAATCAGTAAGCCCGGTCTTCGTGTTTATGCAAACAAAGAAGATCTTCCCCGTGTTCTTGGCGGACTTGGTATTGCAATTATTTCTACAAACAAAGGAATCATTACGGATAAAGAAGCACGTCAGCTGAATGTCGGCGGTGAAGTGCTTGCTTATATCTGGTAATCAGAATAAGGAGGTACGGGCATGTCACGTATAGGTAAAATGCCAATCGCTATTCCGGCCGGTGTAACGGTGGAAGTAGCAGAAAATAATAAAGTGACTGTTAAGGGACCTAAGGGTACCCTTGAGAGAGTACTTGCTCCCGAACTCATCATTAAGGTTGAGGGTGGACAGGTAGTTGTTGAAAGACCGAATGATTTGAAGAGAATTAAGTCTCTCCACGGTCTTACCAGAACCTTGATCAATAACATGGTCGTAGGTGTTACAAGCGGTTATGAGAAAGTTCTTGAAGTAAACGGTGTCGGCTATCGTGCTGCAAAGCAGGGTAAGACCCTGACCCTGACTCTCGGATATTCTCATCCGGTTATCATGGAAGATCCCGAAGGTATCGAGACTGTTCTGGAAGGACAGGAGAAGATCACCGTTAAGGGTATCGACAAAGAAAAAGTTGGACAGTACGCTGCTGAAATCAGAGACAAGAGAAGACCTGAACCTTACAAGGGCAAGGGTATTAAGTATGCTGATGAAGTTATCAGACGTAAGGTCGGCAAGACTGGTAAGAAGTAGAAAGGAGAATAAAAAATGGTTAGTAAAGAATGTAGATCAGAAATTCGTGCTAAGAAGCACATGAAGATTCGTAATCGTTTCTCCGGTACTGCTGAAAGACCCAGACTGGCTGTTTTCCGTAGTAATAATCATATGTATTGTCAGATTATCGATGACGTAGCAGGCAACACCCTGGTAGCAGCATCCACCCTTGATAAGGATGTTAAGGCACAGCTCGAGAAGACGAATGATGTCGAAGCTGCAAAGTACCTTGGAGGCGTAATTGCTAAGAAGGCTTTGGATAAGGGTATTGATACTGTTGTCTTTGATAGAGGCGGTTTCATATATGCAGGCAAGATTCAGGCATTGGCAGATGCAGCTCGCGAAGCTGGTCTGAACTTTTAGTCAAGGAGGAAAGATATGAAACGTACAATCATTGATGCTAATGTAGAAGTAGAAGATAAAGTAGTTGCGATTAAGCGAGTAACCAAGGTTGTTAAGGGTGGTCGTACAATGCGTATCAGTGCACTTGTTGTCGTTGGTGACAAGAAGGGCCACGTAGGAGTAGGCCTCGGCAAGGCAGCTGAAGTTCCGGAAGCTATTCGCAAGGCTAAGGAAGATGCCATGAAGAACATGGTATCTCTTCCGATTGATGAAAACGGTTCCATTCCTCATGACTTCGTAGGAAAGTACGGCAGCTCCGAAATCCTTCTGAAGAGAGCTTCCGAAGGTACCGGTATTATTGCTGGTGGTCCCGCACGTATCGTACTTGACCTCGCAGGATACAAGAATATTCGTACCAAGTCTCTTGGTTCCAACAACAAGCGCAACGTTGTTCTTGCAACGCTCGCCGGTCTTTGCGAACTGAAGACTCCCGAGCAGGTAGCTCAACTTCGCGGTATTTCCGTAAGTGATTTATAGGAGGTAGCGAAATGGCAGAAATTAAAGTTACATTGGTAAAATCTACTATCGGTGCAATTCCGAAGCATAAGAAAACCGTTGCAGCTCTCGGCCTTGGTAAGCCGGGCAGCAGCAACATCCTTCCTGACAATGCTTCAACGAAGGGTATGATTGCTCAGGTTAAGCATTTGGTTAAGGTTGAAGAAATCTAATTTTAAGGAGGTGCACACGATGAATTTGGCAGAGTTAAAGCCGGCTGACGGCTCTAAACAGAGCGCAAATTTCAGAAGAGGACGTGGACACGGATCGGGAAACGGCAAGACTGCCGGTAAGGGCCATAAGGGTCAGAAAGCTCGTTCCGGAGCTCCGAGAATCGGTTTTGAAGGTGGTCAGATGCCTTTGTACCGTCGTCTTCCGAAGAGAGGCTTCAAGAATATTAATACCAAGACAATCATTTCGATCAATGTTTCCATGTTGAATCGTTTTGAGGATGGCGCTGAGGTTACCATTGAGTCTCTTATGGAGAATGGCTTGGTAAGCAATCCTAAGGATGGTGTTAAGATTCTTGGCAATGGCGAACTTACTAAGAAATTGAATGTTAAGGCAAATGCTTTCAGCGCATCTGCTATTGAGAAGATTCAGGCTCTTGGTGGAAGTGCTGAGGTGATCTGAGATGTTTCAAACAGTCATCAACGCATTTAAGATTAAGGATATCAGAAAGAGACTTCTCTTTACGTTTATTTGTCTGATAGTTGTAAGATTGGGATCGCAGGTTGCGACTCCCGGTTTGGATCATGCCAGAGTGAGAGAGCAGATGAAGTATTTTATGGAATCTCTCGGCGCACTTTCCATGTTTACCGGCGGATCGCTTGAGAATGTATCCATTTTCGCATTGGGTATTTCTCCTTATATCACAGCATCCATTATTATGCAGCTGTTGACAATCGCAATTCCGAGGCTGGCAGAGATGCAGAAGGACGGAGAAACAGGTCGGAAGAAGATTTCTCAGATTTCCCGTTTCGTTACAGTAGGTCTTGCTGTAATCGAAGGCACCGCAATGACAATCAACTTCAGCAACAGTAATCTTATTGAGGGAAATACCTTCATTTCCGGTGTGTTGGTTGTTGCAGCATTAACTGCGGGTTCTGCGTTCTTGATGTGGCTTGGTGAGAATATCACCGAATACGGAATCGGTAATGGTATTTCCATTATCCTCCTCATTAATATTGTGGCAGGTCTTCCGGCATCCTTCACGATGCTGTATCAGACGTTTGTATCCGGTAAGAAACTTCCGGTTGCAATTTTGGTATCTCTTGCAATTATTGCAATTGTACTTGTAACTTTGGTACTGGTTATTCTTTTGCAGGACGCTGAGCGCAAGATTGCGGTTCAGTACTCCAAGAAAATGCAGGGTAACAGATTGGTTGGAGGAAACAGCTCCTTTATTCCGATCAAGGTAAATACCGCAGGTGTTATGCCGGTTATCTTCTCCATTTCGATTTTCCAGTTCCCGATTGTTATTTGTGCATTCTTTGGAATTCGCGGAGATAACAGTGCATCTGCTTCATTTGGACGGAAACTCCTTTACGGATGCCAGACCAATCACTGGTTCAATTTTACCAAGAAAGATTTCATCTATACCCTCGGCGTTTTGGTTTACATCGCGCTGAACATCGTATTTGCATATTTCTACACGAACATCACGTTCAACCCTGTGGAAATTGCAAACAATATGAAGAAAGACGGTGGCTTTATCCCGGGTATTCGTCCCGGTAAGCCGACAACCGATTATCTTGAAAAGGTACTGGATTATATCATCTTGATTGGTGCAGTCGGACTTACGATTGTAGCATTGATTCCGATTTTCTTCACCGGATACTTCGGTATTCAGCTGGGATTCGGCGGAACCTCACTGATCATTATTGTCGGTGTTGTTCTGGAAACAATCAAGCAGGTTGAATCCATGATGTTGGTACGTCGTTACAAGGGATTCCTGAACGACTAATCGAAGAATTTATATCGGGGCGGATCACTTGTTGTTCCGCCTCGTTTCTTAAGGAGACTATCATGAAAATTGTTATGTTGGGTGCACCTGGTGCCGGAAAAGGTACTCAGGCGAAAATGATTGCTGCAAAGTATGGTATTCCGCACATTTCCACAGGCGATATTTTCCGTGCCAATATTAAGAACGGAACCGAGCTTGGTGAGAAAGCAAAGAAATATATGGATCAGGGACTTTTGGTTCCGGATGAGCTGACATTGGAACTGATTATGGACCGTTTTGCACAGGATGATTGCAAGAACGGCTATGTTTTGGACGGTTTCCCGCGTACCATTGCTCAGGCAGAGGCACTGACCGCAAGTCTGAAGGCAAATGGTGAGGCGCTGGATTTTGCAATTGACGTGGATGTTCCGGATGAGAATATCGTAAAGCGTATGGGCGGAAGACGCGCCTGTGTTGCTTGCGGCGGAACCTATCACATTTTGTACAATCCGCCTATGAAGCAGGGCATTTGCGATCTGTGCGGCGGAGAGCTGACCATTCGTAAGGATGATCTTCCGGAAACCGTATTAAAGAGACTGACGGTATATCATGAGCAGACTCAGCCGTTGATTGACTATTATACCAAGGAAGGTATCCTGAAGTCGGTTGACGGAACACAGGATGTAAATGATGTGTTTGCGAGCATCGTTGCTCTGTTTGAATAATCCGGAGGAAGTTCGGTATGGCAGTTACGATTAAATCCAAAAGTGAAATCGAAAAAATGCGTGAAGCGGGCCGGCTTCTGGCACTGGTCCATGAAGAAATGGCCAAACATGTGAAGCCCGGTATTTCCACATGGGAACTGAATAAAATCGGAGAAGATAAGATTCGCAGTTTTGGCTGCATTCCGTCGTTCCTGAATTATGAAGGATACCCGGCATCCATTTGCATTTCGGTCAATGACCGTGTCGTTCACGGAATTCCCAGTAAGAAGGAATTTCTGAAAGAGGGCGATATTGTCAGCCTGGATGCAGGTCTGATTTATCAGGGGTACCAGTCCGATGCGGCAAGAACCTGGGCAGTCGGTGAAATTTCGCCGAAAGCACGGGAACTGGTTGAGGTTACGGAACAGAGCTTTTTTGAGGGAATCAAATACGCCAAAGCCGGAAATCATTTGTTTGATATTTCGGCGGCAATCGAGGATTATGTCGTTGCACACGGATTTTCCTGTGTCCGCGATCTGGTAGGTCACGGAATCGGAACCGAAATGCACGAGGATCCGCAGATTCCGAATTTCCGTCAGCACAGGCGCGGAATGAAGCTTCAGGCCGGAATGACGCTGGCCATCGAGCCGATGGTAAACATGGGCGGTTATGAGGTTTGTGTTCTGGATGACGAATGGACGGTTGTAACGGAGGACGGAAGTCTTGCGTCGCATTATGAGAATACCATTCTGATTACCGACGGCGAGCCGGAGATTCTTTCCCTGATCAAATAACGATGTGCGGTGAAACAATTTTTTTTCAATTTCTTGTTTTACCGAAAAAACCGTGATATAATAAGCGCGAAAAGGAAATGTCGGCGTTTGCCGAACGTTCGGAGAACCGGACGGAAGTTGATTAATGGAGGATACGTATGTCGAAATCGGATGTTCTTGAAATGGAAGGAACCGTTTTGGAAAAGCTGCCGAATGCCATGTTCAATGTTGAATTGGAGAATGGAATGAAGGTACTTGCTCATATCAGCGGAAAACTTCGGATGAATTACATCAAGATTGTTCCCGGAGACAAGGTTACGTTGGAACTTTCCCCGTATGACCTGACAAAGGGAAGAATCATTTGGCGTGACAAATAATCAGAACAGAATTCAAAAAGCTCTTTCCGAAAGGAAGGAGCTTTTTTTTGATGTGTTCTCAGGAAAAACAGCAAAAATGCGAAAATATTTAAAAATTGGTACTTGCAATTTGAAAAATACATTGCTATAATGTTAAACGGACTTTTTTGGAGAAAGGAGCGATAAAATTATGAAAGTTAGATCTTCTGTAAAGCCCATTTGTGAGAAATGCAAAATCATCAAGAGAAAAGGGAACATCATGGTTATTTGTGAGAACCCGAGACACAAACAGAGACAAGGCTGATAATCAACAATACTTGATTTGTTTCCAGTGAGTATTGTTGCTACTCATATAGAAACAGCACTTGCTTTTTGTGTTACAATCGTTGCCATTGCAAAATGGTGACCCCGTCATTCCGAAGGGATGACACCAAATTGTGATAGTGTGGGCGAAGAGTGCCAGGCAAGGAAAGGCAACTTTGCTTTAGCAGCAGGTCATTTATGCTGCTTTCGGTTCCGAAGTAATCGGGCTGTCACATTTTAAAGCGGCTGAGCCGGATCATTACCGGCAAAGGAACTATTTTGTTCCATGGGCATTTGCCCGAAAAATTATTGATTTATGGAGGTTAAAGTACATGGCTCGTATCAGTGGTGTTGACTTACCGAGAGAGAAACGTGTCGAAATTGGACTTACATACATCTACGGTATTGGTAGAGTAAGCTCCAACAACATTCTTGCCAAAGCTGAAGTAAATCCGGACACTCGCGTTCGTGATTTGACTGATGATGAGGTTAAGAGAATTGCTGCCGTTATTGACGAAGAATATACGGTAGAGGGTGATTTAAGAAGAGATACTGCCCTTAACATCAAGAAACTTCAGGAAATCGGATGCTATCGTGGTATCCGTCACAGAAAGGGTCTCCCTGTTCGCGGTCAGAAGACCAAGACAAACGCAAGAACCCGTAAGGGACCGAAGCGTACTGTTGCTAACAAGAAGAAGTAATGTATCCTTTATCAATTATTAAGAGAATCTTATAGGAGGTTTCGTGATGGCTAAGAAATTAGTAGCAACGAAAAAGGGAGCTAAGAAGCGTGTCAAGAAGAATATCGACCATGGTCAGGCACATATTCAGTCTTCCTTTAACAATACAATCGTTACCCTGACAGATGCAGAGGGTAATACAATTTCATGGGCAAGTGCAGGTGGTCTTGGATTCCGTGGTTCCAGAAAGTCCACTCCTTACGCAGCACAGATGGCTGCAGAAACAGCTGCAAAGGCAGCAGTAATTCACGGTTTGAAGTCCGTTGACGTTATGGTTAAGGGACCCGGTACCGGTAGAGAAGCTGCAATTCGTGCCCTTCAGGCATGTGGTATCAACGTAACAAGTATCAAAGACGTAACTCCGGTTCCGCACAATGGATGCAGACCGCCTAAGCGTCGTAGAGTCTAATTAGGAGGATAAGATATTATGGCTAGAGAAATGGGTCCTGTTTTAAAGAGATGCAGATCGCTTGGTATCGAACCTACCGTGTTAGGCATTGATAAGAAGTCCAATCGTACCAGTGCAAGAGCCGGCAAGAAGGTCAGTGAATACGGAATGCAGCTTCGTGAGAAGCAGAAGGCTAAGTTCATCTATGGTGTACTGGAAAAGCCGTTCCGCAATGATTTTGAGAAAGCTAAGAAGATGAAACTCGGTACAACCGGTGAGAACCTTATGATTCTCCTGGAGACCAGACTGGATAATATCATTTTCCGTCTTGGTTTTGCAAGAACCAGAGTTGAGGCAAGACAGATTGTCGATCACAAGCACATTCTTGTCAATGGCAAATGTGTAAATATTCCTTCTTATACTGTGAAGCCCGGCGATGTTATCGCTGTTTCCGAGAAGGCTAAGAATAAGGCTGCTCAGAGATTCAAGGATATTCTTGAGTCCAGCAACGGCCGTATGGTTCCTGCTTGGTTGGAAGCTGATGCTGAGAAGTTGACCGGTACCGTTAAGGAATATCCGACCAGAGATCAGATTGATGTTCCGGTTAACGAAGTGCTTATCGTCGAGTTGTACTCCAAGTAAAAGTAAAGGCAGGCATTTTGACACCGAGAAGGAGGGTCGCACATGTTTGATTTTGAAAAACCGGGAATTACGATTGCCGAAATTTCCGATGATAAGAAATATGGACGTTTTGTCGTAGAACCTTTGGAAAGAGGCTACGGTACGACTTTGGGTAATTCTCTTCGCAGAATTATGCTTTCTTCCTTGCCGGGTGCTGCTGTCAGTCAGGTTAAGATTGACGGTGTTGTTCATGAATTGAGTACTGTTCCGGGTGTCATGGAAGATGTTCCGGAAATCATCATGAACATTAAGAGCCTTGCAATTAAGGATAGCAGCGAGTCTGAAGAACCCAAGAAGGCTTATATTGAGTTCAACGGCGAAGGTGTTGTTACCGCAGCAGACATTCATGTGGATTCCGATATCGAGATTCTGAATAAGGATCAGGTTATCGCAACACTGAATGGTGGTGCTGACAGCAAGCTGTATATGGAATTGACGATCACTAAGGGCAGAGGTTATGTAAGTTCTGACAGAAACAAGAACGATGATATGCCGATCGGCGTTATCGCTGTTGATTCCATTTATACACCTGTTGAGCGTGTAAACCTTACTGTTACCAATACCCGTGTCGGACAGATGACTGACTACGATAAGTTGATTCTTGACATTTATACAAACGGAACGCTGGCTCCGGACGATGCTGTAAGTCTTGCAGCAAAGGTTCTGAGCGAGCATCTGAATACATTTATTGATTTGTCTGAAAGTGCACAGAGAGCAGAAATCATGGCTGAGCCCGTTAACAACGAGCATGACCGTGTTCTGGAGATGAATATCGACGAGCTGGAACTGTCTGTTCGTTCCTTCAACTGCTTGAAGAGAGCCGGAATCAATACTGTAGAAGAATTAACCAATAAGACCGCTGAGGATATGATGAAGGTTCGAAACCTTGGAAAGAAATCTCTGGAAGAGGTTACACAGAAGCTTCACGAACTTGGTTTGGAATTTAAGTCTGCAGACGAGTAAGTAAATGCTTCTCGTATCGATTATACGAATAGCCGCAGCCATGCGGCAGAGTGGAGGTTATTATGGCAGGTTATAGAAAGCTTGGAAGAACTTCTAGCCAGAGAAAGGCTCTTTTGAGAAATCAGGTAACCAACCTTCTGTTTAACGGAAAGATGGTAACTACAGAGCAGAAAGCAAAGGAAGTTCAGAGCATCGCTGAAAAGTTTATTACCCTTGCTGTTAAGGAAATGAACAATTACGAAGAAGTAACCGTAAAAGTTAAGGTTGCTCGTAAGGATAAAGACGGCAAGAGAGTTAAGGAAGAAGTTGTTGAAAACGGCAAGACCAAGAAGGTTACTGTTTTCGATGAAGTTGAGAAGACTATCAAGAAGGATAGCCCTTCCAGACTGAAGGCCAGAAGAGAAATGATGGCATACTTCTATCCGGTTAAGAAGTTCGACAAGGAAGCAAAGGGCAGAAAGGCTGTTAAGGATTTCGACCTTGTTAAGAGAATGTTCGAAGAAGTTGCACCGAAGTACAGTAATCGCAAGGGTGGCTACACAAGAATCGTAAAGATTGGCCAGCGTAAGGGCGATGCAGCTATGGAAGTTCTTATTGAGCTTGTTTAATCGTTTTGCATCAGATGAGCATAAGGCAGTGTAGTGAAGACTACGCTGCCTTTCTTACATTGTCGGGGGAATTGTACGTCCGAAGACAATAAAGGCCGCCGACGGTGGTTTGCGGAAGACAGACGCAGCAGGTCATTTTCAAAGAAAGGAGCAGAACGATGTCTCAGATTAAAGCAAATGATGTTGTCTATGAGTATGTGGAACGTGACGAAGACGGGAATGCATCAGACATCAAGAGGGCTTTGGATCATATCAGCCTGGACGTGGAAAAGGGACAGTTTATTGCGATTCTGGGCGCGAACGGGTCCGGAAAATCAACATTGGCAAAACATATCAACGCACTGCTTCTTCCGACCGAAGGAAATGTGCTTGTCTGCGATATGGATACCGCAAATGATGAACTGCTTCCGGAGATTCGGAAACGTGCCGGGATGGTATTTCAAAATCCGGACAATCAGATTATCGCGACCGTGGTGGAAGAGGATGTCGGATTCGGACCGGAGAATTTGGGAGTTCCGACAGAAGAAATACAAAAGCGAGTTGACGAGTGCCTGAAGGCAGTCCGTATGACGGAGTATCGTGACAGCTCACCGAACCGATTGAGCGGCGGACAGAAGCAGAGAGTGGCAATCGCCGGAATTCTGGCAATGGAGCCGGAGTGCATTTTGATGGATGAACCGACGGCCATGCTGGATCCCGAGGGACGTCGTGAAGTTATTGAAACGGCGAAACGACTGAATCGCGAGAAGAATATTACCGTGATTTTGATTACCCACTATATGGAGGAAGTAATCGACGCGGACCGTGTGATTGTGATGAATCAGGGAACGGTGGCAATGACGGGAACGCCGAAAGAGATTTTTGCCAGAGTAGAGGAACTTCGGGAACTTCGACTGGAAGTTCCGCAAGTGACGGAATTGGCATTTGAGCTGAACAAAAACGGAATCGGTATGAAACCGGCGATTTTGACCGAAGACGAATTCCTGGACGAATTTGTCAAATCGGCAACGCGGCGCGAGGCAAATGAGACGACGCCATGTGCAGAGAAAGAAAAACCGGAAACCAATCGTCGGGTTCTGCTCAGCCTCAGGGATGTGAGTTATGTTTACGGAGAACGTACGGCATATGAAAAGAAGGCACTCAAGAATGTTACGCTGGAGTTTCATGAAGGCGAATTTGTGGGTCTGATCGGTCACACGGGATCCGGGAAATCAACCCTGATACAGCTTCTGAACGGGCTGGAACGGGCGACCTCAGGGCAGGTATCGTATGAGGGAACGGATATTTTCTCCAACGGATACAATCGAAAACAGCTGAGAAGCAATGTCGGATTGGTATTTCAGTACCCCGATTATCAGTTGTTTGAAACAACAATCATGCTGGATGTCAGCTTTGGACCGAAAAATCTCGGACTGACGGAGGACGAAGTCCGAGAACGCGCCGAATGGGCACTGAAACTGGTTGGAGTGGACCGAAGTCTGTGGGATTCCTCGCCGCTCGAACTGTCCGGCGGACAGAAGCGCAGAGTTGCGATTGCCGGTGTGCTTGCCATGAAACCGAAGGTGCTGATTTTGGATGAACCGACGGCGGGCTTGGACCCGAAGGGACGGGATGAGATTTTGGAAGAAATCAGTCGAATTCACAGAGAAACCGGAATGACGGTCATTTTGGTCTCTCACAGAATGGAGGATGTGGCACGATTTGCCAATCGACTGGTTGTGATAAATGACGGCACGGTTGCGTTTGATGCGACACCGAGAGAGGTCTTCCGCAAGGAAGCGGAACTGACCCAAATCGGGTTGGAAATACCGGAAGTGACCCGGCTGATGCACCGGCTCGCGGCAAGGGGAATGGCAGTACCGACCGATGCCATAACGGTGGAAGAAGCCGTGAAAAGTCTTGCAAACCAATATGGTGCAGGCAGGACATGACACGCCTGAAACAGGCGGAGTAAATTCTACGGTAGCCAAAAGACGATTGAAAAGGAGGACAGGAGCATGTTTCGGGATATTACAATAGGACAGTATTATCCGGTGGATTCCGTGATTCACAGACTGGATCCGCGAACCAAAATCGCCGGAACACTGGTATATATCATCAGTTTGTTCCTGTTTCATTCGTTTTTGGGATTTGTTGCAGCAGTGACCGCTTTCCTGGGAGTTGTGATTCTGTCCAAGGTGCCGTTTCGATATATCGTAAAGGGACTCAAACCGATTGTCATCGTGCTGCTGTTTACCGTCTTGTGCAACATTTTCCTGACGGGCGGAACGGAGTTGTTCCGGTGGCATTTTATCTCCGTGACCAAAGAAGGTCTGTATCGGGGCGGGTTCATGGGACTTCGCCTGATTTTGCTGATTCTGGGCAGTTCCATGATGACGTATACAACAACACCGAATCAGCTGACGGATGGGCTGGAACGGGCCCTGGCGCCGTTAAAATGGATTCATGTGCCGGTGCATGAGATGGCCATGATGATGTCCATTGCGCTGCGTTTTATTCCGATTCTGGTGGAGGAAACCGACCGAATTCGAAAAGCGCAAATGGCAAGAGGTGCGGATATGGAGAGCGGAGGGCTAATCCGCCGTGCAAAAGCGTTGGTTCCGATTTTCATCCCGCTGCTTGTTTCCGCTTTCCGGAGAGCATTTGATTTGGCTATGGCGATGGAGGCAAGGTGCTACCACGGAGGAAAAGGCCGAACCAAAATGCATCCGCTGCGGTATCATTTTCGAGATGCAATCGGATGGCTGTATTTGATTGTGTATGTGGCAATAGTATTTGTGATGAGAATCCTATGGGATGTGTAAGGAGACGCGATGAAGAAGATTCTGCTTACGGTGGCGTATGACGGAACCGAGTATTCCGGATGGCAAATTCAGCCAAATGCCAAAACCGTGGAGGGCACTCTGCGGGCAGCAATAGAGAAACTGACCGGAACCGTGACGGAAACAATCGGTGGCAGCAGAACCGATGCCGGGGTTCATGCGCTGGGCAATATCGTAACGTTTGAAACCGATTCTCCGATACCTCCGGAACGGTACAGCAGGGCATTGAATTCCTTCCTGCCGCAGGATATCAGGGTGATTCATTCCTGTGAGAAGGAAATGGATTTTCATCCGCTGCGGGTTCCGCACAAGAAGCGTTACGAATATCGCATTTCCGTGGGAGAAGTGGTGAATCCGCTGCGTGTCAGGTTCGTTCATCATGTGTATGAACCCCTGTCTGTTGAGAAAATGAACCGGGCAGCCGCATTGTTTGTCGGCGAACATGATTACAGCTCATTTTGCAGTGCGGGAGCGCAGGTGGAAAGCAAAATCCGAACGGTAACAGCCTGTGATGTGTATCGTGAAAATGAGGAAATCGTAATTGCGGTGGAAGGCAACGGATTTTTGTATAATATGATTCGGATTCTTGCGGGAACTTTAATAGAAATCGGACGCGGAGCCGTGGCTCCGGAACAAATGAAGGACATTCTGGAAGCAAAAAATCGTTCGGCAGCAGGGCCGACGGCACCGCCTCAGGGGTTGACACTGATTTGGAACCGATGCGAGGAAGAGTAAAAACAAGAAAAACGGTTATGTGAACGCGTAAAATCATTTTCATAATAAATAAATGCATGATAAATACAGAAAACATGCAATATTTCTGTTGACAGAATGCTTATGGACAGTTATAATTCAACAGGTGACGCGAAAAAGCGTAAATTTGAAAACACAAGGAGGTAAATCCTATGAAGAGTTATATGGCAACTGCAGATGTAGAACGCAAGTGGTATGTTGTAGATGCAGAAGGTCAGACATTAGGTCGTCTTGCTTCTCAGGTAGCAATGGTGCTTCGTGGAAAGAACAAGCCGATTTTTACACCGCATATCGATACCGGTGATAATGTAATCGTTATCAATGCAAGCAAGATTAAGGTTACCGGAAAGAAGCTTGATCAGAAGGTATACTTCAGTCATTCCGATTATCCGGGTGGAGTTCGCGAGACAAGTCTTCGTGAGCTTTTGGCTAAGAAGCCTGAGGATGTTATTACCTTTGCTGTAAAGGGTATGCTTCCCAAGGGACCTCTTGGACGTGATATGGCAGATAAGCTTCATGTATACGCAGGTGCTGAGCATCCTCATGCAGCTCAGAAACCGGAAGTATTGACATTCTAATTTATCAGAAAGGAGATTTACAATCATGGCAAAAACAGCTAAGACGAAGTTTTATGGTACCGGAAGACGTAAGAGCAGTGTTGCTAGAGTATATTTACTTCCTGGTAAGGGCAACATTACTATAAACAAGAGAGATATTGAAGAATATTTCGGTCTTGAGACATTGAAGACGATTGTTCGTCAGCCTCTTGCACTTGTTGAGAGTCTTGACAAATTTGATGCAATCGTTACCGTACGCGGCGGTGGTTTCTCCGGTCAGGCCGGTGCAATCCGTCACGGAATTGCAAGAGCACTTTGCAAGTCTGATTTGGAATTACGTCCGGCTCTGAAGAAGGCAGGTTTCCTTACAAGAGACGCACGTATGAAGGAAAGAAAGAAGTACGGCTTGAAAGCAGCTCGTCGTGCTCCTCAGTTCTCCAAGAGATAATTTTGGAACAAAAAAGACTCCCGGAAGGGATTACAGAAGACTCTCAATTTCGGTTGGGAGTCTTTTTGGTTCCAAGTGCACCTCTTGACAGAGGCGCACAGTTCGCAAGGGCAGCGAACTACGGTCGGGCATAGCCCGACCGCCCTCACGCGATGAATGTGCCACCGGCACATTCATGACGCTCCGGCCGCAGTTCTCCAAGAGTGCATTTACATCAAGGTGGGTGTAGACACGTTCCGTCAGTGTCATGGCTCCGCTATGGCCTACAATCTTCTTGATCATGGTTTGATCTACATGAGCTTCAGCTAACATTGATATGCAGGTGTGTCTGGTATCATGCGGCGTATGGTCGAAACTTAAGGCTTCCATGAGCGGTGTCCAATAACTGTCGTAATAGTTCCTATAGGTAAAGTGTTTCTGGTTAAGGTGTGAAGCAGGTATTCGCATTCAGAACTTTATACCAGGCCTTGTAGAATGGAAGAACCTTATCTGCTATGGGAACTCTTCGTATGCCATTTTCAGTCTTGCTGGCTGTTACATCGAAGTATTGTTCTTCCAGATTTACATTCTCTTTCTTCAGATCCAGGAATTCAGATATTCTGCATAGAATATGAATATGAGAAGCCTGAAAAGGAATTATTCTATTCATGGGTGTTTGCGAATGGACTAAGATAGGAACAGTATTTAGTGTAGAATTGATATGGAAAAGTATGGAACTTAAAGGATTGAAATTCCATAGATAGTGGCTTTGGTGACGCGACATAGTTCAATACGGAAAAATCGGTCTGCAGGCGCGTAGGTAGTGATAGCCACTATTTTTTGAGCCTGAGACCGATTGTTTCCGAAGCAATTTAGATGAACAGACAGATAGAAAGAGGTTTATTTATGGCAGAACAGTTTTTGTCTTTGATGGCTGTTCTTGATGATAATTTGTAGGCCTTGATGTCAGGATGGTATGAGGAATTAAAAAAAGCTTTACCTGTTTTTGCAAAATCATTTATTCCGTTTCACGCTAAGATAGTCAGACTTCATTTGTGTGCATTCTGGCCTACAAGGGAGATAATAGCAGTTGAATTTTGACAATATGGTTTACTGGGCGGGAGTTTTACTCGGTACGAACTGACTCGATGAAAATCGAATGACTCTTTACTTTTGAAAGTTGATATAGTACACTTTGGTTAACTCGATACAGACCGAGTCGGAAGGAGACGAGTAAAATGGAGTTTTATGGACGAAAAAAAGAACTTGCACAATTGATGAAGTTTATTTCATCAGATGAAATGCAAATGAGCCTTATTTACGGTAGACGAAGGATTGGC